>JAPYVG010000220.1 GCA_028277025.1 Sulfolobaceae archaeon | reverse complement strand
TGAGATAGTAAAAGACGCTATACCGCTGTTTATAGCGATAACGTTAACACGTGTTAAAAAATGAACTGAATTATAATCACACAATTCTTCTCAGATAAAGTGAACAAGTTGAACCCAACTGCCATGTCGTTCCCTTATTTCTCACAAGTCTCACACCACCCATAATTTCCGCATCAATTTTAGGGATAATATCATTCATAACTATCATTATATATATGTGTAGCGATACGAAGTAGGAGTTAACAGAGTGAGAGTATTGAGATCACTATTCAGGAATATTGAGATACCTCTAAAGGAGGATATCAGAAAAAAGCTACTTAACCTTTGTGACGCGATATACACATTAAAAAACTCCGAACTTTTTTATATTTCCTCGCACTCGTAATTTTTACATTACCGCGTTATCGCTATCTATTGTTCATTCTTCCCTCTTTATTCAACATAATCTATATATTTCTGGATCCGCTAGTAGTAGGATCGGCAATAACAAGGTTAATTAGAGTTAATTATGAACAAATTGCCTACGAAACAACGAAGAAGTCTTGGCCTTACTTTGACCCCTATTTCCTCCTAGTGCTCAGTATTTTTCACCGTATTTGAAATTCTGGCTTATAGGCTCTACTCAAATATAAACCTTGAGAGTATAATAGGGAATGAATTGATCACAGTGATTGCAGTTCAAGTAGTTAAGAGAGTTCTTATAGCGTCAAAACTGCAATGCAAAGAAGACTTTGAGTCAGTATTTTTTCTTAGCTGGTATTATAAGACTAAAAATTAAAGCACACACAAATAACGGTATTGTAGAGGGAAAAGTGGTAGACATAAGAGATGATTTAGTTTTAGATACGGAAAAGGCGAAGTTTATATCGCTCGGGAGGACATAACCTATTTCGAAGTAGTAAAAGAGGAATGGCAGGACTTTATAAGTTATAGCTAAGACGACAGTCAACAATAATGAGTTTCTAACTGTTAGTAAACCTTAACATAAGTTAGCTTCTAACTCTCTCTTTTTCCCGTCGTTTGTCTCTAATCCTCTCATTTTCTTTTGAACAGTTTTATACTCCCCCGTACTTGAAGTTGTCACGTCACGTTTCCTCCTCGAGTAGTTCAGAAACACTTAGTCCTTACTTCCTCCTCATAAGCGAGACGGGATGAAGAAGAGAGTCCTGATTGTACTCTTAATTAAATCTTCTTCGTTATGAACCTAGGTATGAAACCCTTATCTCTTAATGTTATTGGGACAAGCTTCAACGCCTGCTCTAACGTAAAGTTTAATCATTATCCACTTCGTACGATATAATCACTCGTAGTCTTTCATCACCCTTCTCTCAGCACCTCTTATATCCGTTTTAACAATCGAGATTTTGTCTGATGATTTTATCGTAATACCTGACATGACGCCTTTTCTCGATCTTAAAGCTTTGTTCCTTCATCAAAAACATAACGTCGTCAATGTCATACAAGCCTTATCCAGTAAGACCACGTCCCTTAAGTTATCTATTTCCGCGTTTTTCGTAATAAGGACTCAACAGCAACTTAAACTTCTAGCAACTTATACAGCTAAATTCTCTGTGAATACTTGAGCGTCAAGCACTGTGTCGGTATTTTCTGTCTTTTAAAAAATTTTTCTTAAGCATTGCTCTGTGGAATTCATCAGTTTTTCTCAATAGGAACGTGTAGCTAACTTTTAACTCAACACAAGATTTAGAATTTATTTTTACCTCTCTAGTTCAAGACCTAAGAAAATTCAACTAATCCACAAAGCACAGAAGATGATAAAAATAAAACAGTTGGACTAGTAGTGGACTCGTATTCTAGGCCCAGCTGCTTTCTTGCCTTTAATTTGTAAAAAGCCTTCCTTTTCTTCTCATAAAAAATTTCTAAAAATGAAACAAAATATTAGATATTTAACGGGTATTATGAGAGGCTTATTGCTGGGGGGACGTGCGTCACTAAGGCTAATTGTGCTCTTGCTGGCTAGCTTTCCGGCATTAGTTATCGTATTTTAGGGAAAATTCTAGAGTTAAATAATTTTCAAAATTATGCGGAGATAAATTTTGAGGTTCCATTATACACACATTAGATTTTTTTATGATAAATCATTAAAAAAATATTAAATATAAATATTAATGGAGTCCTTTATGAGGATATTATAACGCAAGGATTTTCCAATAAATGCTATCGCGTTATAAAGGATGGTGTTTACTAGGTTAGGAAGAGTTTTAGAGTACCTAGGGGTAAGGAAGTTAACGTCAAGGACTTCCATGCGGGAGACACGCTAGACTCTTTATCCCCGTAGGTTTGTTAGAGACGTTAGCGTATGGTGCCTATATAGGTAATATTAAGTATTAAGGTACTACACAACCATATATCGACAATTATATAAATCTTGAATAGAATATCTTTTTGTGGTTAAGATTTACTTAGATTTAGAAACTTATAGGCCTAATGGTGCGTTTTTGGACGAGAAGATAATAGCATTAGGAATGTTAATAGAATTTAGGTATAGCGATTCTATAGACCCTAAAGATGAAGTTAAAGAATATATATGGGGTGACCCTATCCCGTCATCTGGAATTTGGAAATACATAGAAACCGACGAGAACACCCCCGAGGAAGAGATTATCTCAAGGTTCTATCAATTACTTGAAAAACTTGATGATATTAAGATAATAATAGGTTTTAATATACTTAGGTATGACATTCCATTGCTAGTGCAGAGGGGTAAGGAATTAGGCGTAAAGGACGTTAAAGATGCTAACCTCTTATTTTATGATACCTTCACTGTAGACTATTTCCAAGTTTGCTTAACATTAAACAACATGAGATTTAAAGGAAATAGACTAGAGAACTGCGCTTCTAAATTGGAACAGTTATCTGGTCAACAGATACCGAAAAGAGTAGGTAAGGGTTCGGTTATAACAGAACTTTATGAACAGAAAAAATACGATGAAATTAAGGACCGTTTATACTCAAATTTGTTAGTCATAAGGGCAATAGACTTAATATTTGTTGATAAATGCTGGGAAGCTTTCCGGCAAGAGCAAAAGAAGCCTTAGTAACGCTCGTCCCCCCCCCC
>JAPYVG010000219.1 GCA_028277025.1 Sulfolobaceae archaeon | reverse complement strand
TAATTGTTATTAGACTACCGTTTGAGGTGTAAAAGACATATACGTATGTTCTGTTATTAAAGTATACGGCTGAGGCCGTAAAATCGGGGGAGATGGCGACAGCAGTTATATTTCCATTAAACCTTTCCTCCCACATTTTGACGTAACTGAAGTTATAGTAAAAGAACTTCACTACTAGTAATTCTGAAGTATTAGTACCCAAAGCTATGTAATCAACTGGCCCTGCATAATAGACTTGCATTGCCGTTACGTAGTCTATTGGTAGTGAGGCTATTTTAAGGGGTGTGACCGTATGTGCCCTAAAAGTTGGCTCTTGAATCTCGTATAAGGTTATTGTAGAGAAGGGTACTATAAAGTAACCGTATTGCGGGAGGACTATAACGTTTTTATCCAAAGGCTTTACGTAGTAATAGTAAACGCCTTGGGGGAGGTTTAGTGTCGTTGAGGAGTTAATAACTCCTTTTAACACTAAAGACTGAGTGTTAACATTATAAATAGTTAAGAGTACTGGTGAATCACCTCCTTTTAATGTAATACTTAAGTCGTAGTTGTGGGTTATTACAGAACTACCGTTAGATATTGTTACTACGAGAACGGGCAAGAAAAGTAGTACTAGGAAATAAAGTGAGCTAATCTTCTTATTATTATTATGGTGGTAAGTACTAATAATCTCACACCGTTTTAAAATAATATCCGCTTCTTTAAAAACTTTGCTTCTCTGAAATTAACCCCTCTTCCTAGCGTATAAGTAAGCGCCTATTATTGAGGCGTAACCGGCAACAATTAATATGACCGTCTCGTAGTTGATAGGCAAGGAAACAACTTTGGAAGGTGCCGGTGCTATGATCTGAGTATTTGTAGACGTCTGATTCGCTGTTGTCATGACTGGAGTAGTCGTTGCAGAGGTTACGGGTTTTTTAACAGTCGTAGGAAACACAACACTTGATGTCGTTCCATTAAGATCCTTTTCACGAGAGCAATTTGAATATTTGAATAAGTACTCCCCGTTAGGTAAGATTAAAGTATAGTTGCCCGACGTAAGGTTGATATTAATTACTCCAGAGATATTTAGATATGTTGTCTTAGTCTGACCGTAGATCTTTACATTAACTATACTACCGTTGGTCAAATTGTATATAATACCATCATAATAATAATAACCTAATAACGAGTACGAGGTGTTTACATAATATGAAAGTGCAGTAAATGACTGAGGATTACTTATGTTTACTACATATAAACACGTGAGGCCTCCAACTGTCTTATCCTCTGGGAAGGCCAATAGGGAATTCCCAAGTAGCAAAGGCTGTTCATGTATATTGACTGACCCGTTAAGTGAAACTGATTCAATTTTACCATTACTAATTACTACCGCAGTTGACTGATTTTCGATAACTGCTAGACTGCTCAAGTAGTAGGTCTCGGAATTGTTGATACTCTTATTCATTTTCATAATGAAAGTGTTAAAATCGCCGTAAAGTATATAATAACCAGAAACATTATAGCCCGCTGTAATTGGGAAGTTAAAATGATATAGCAGTCTAGTCCAGTTATATACACATGACTCATTTGACCCAGATATTATTATATACCTACCTAAATAAATCATTTCCTTCACGTCAATCCTAACATTGATTAAAGTGTTTATTTCCTCTCCGCCACTGGAGAGTTCAATCCCACCTACCCCATTATTACTTGTAAAACTCAGTTTTACGACTTGATGGGAAGTTGAGTTATAAACTATGATACTATTATTATAATAATAAGGAAACTGTAGAATACCCTCAAGAGTTAGGTTCTCAACACCAGTCAGAGTTGATGTATCGTTATTAAAGTCATAGAGCGTAACATTTACGTTTATATAAAACGATCTCACATTATCTTTGAACTTTATGTACCCTCCCGATGGTGTAAAAAGTAGGAATGAGTTACTATTGTTCTCTACTTCAATAGTCGTAATGTTTACCGGAGTAGGGGTCATTTCATAACCGCTTACAAATGTTACATTGTAATCATTACACAGCTTATAACTCTTGTTGAGAATTCCCGATTTCGAGAAGGATAATTGTATTATCTCGTTCTGTGCTGCTACATAGACTATACTGGAATTGGAGACAGTGTAAATTTTTACATCGTCATTAGATGGTAAACTTATATTGTAAGTTTGGTTAGTGATCAAGTTTTTTATAATAAGTGTCTTATCTTCTATCTCAAAGTTGTATATATAATATTGAAATTCGGTTAAATTGTAAACACCAATTTTAGGGGGCGGTGCATGGATATTTACGGGGTAGAACGACGTAATATATGAAAGAGTTGATAAGGATGGGAAAAGAATTAAAGATAAAAACGTAAGAATAAGAAAATTTTTACCTTTTATCAATAATACCACCTTTACTGTACGTAGTTTAAGATCTCTAGGACGTTGGATACGCTAAATGCTGTGTTACCCGCGCCTCCCAACACTATTACTATAACTACTTGGTTACCTCCTTGAGCTATTAAGAGCTCGTCTTTTGCGGTAGAGTAGACTGAATATGTATAAGTTATTCCCGTGTGAGCAGGGTAGGTACTTGTTTGAATAGGTGAGAGTCCGTTAGCGGCTAGCTGTGCTGTTGCCTCAGAATACATTTGCCCTGCAGTTTTAGAAGAGCTCACGTAAATATCTATTATTTGTAAATCGACATTTGAGTACGTCGGGCTTGTAAGCGTGTTTATTACCACTTCTTGATAACCGTTAAATATCGTAGCGGTCGTAACACCGAAGAACACAGGCAAATATGTGTAAGAGCCTATTGGGTTTGAAGCCGCACTTCCAACACCAGAAATAGTGTATAAGTTGTTATTATACGTTATAACATATATCGCGGGATTATTCCACTGCCCTCCGAATATTGCAGCAGCTTCACCAGAACTCAGAAGTACGTTGGGCGGAGGTGAGGGGGAACCAGATGTGAACATTGGTAGTACAAAGAAGACAACTGCAACTACTACTATCGCAGCTACAATTCCTATGGCCACAAATTTAAGATAACTTTTCTGCTTAGCCTTACCAGTAGTAGGAGATGGTACGGCGGAGGTCT
>JAPYVG010000218.1 GCA_028277025.1 Sulfolobaceae archaeon | reverse complement strand
ACACTTTTATCACTCCCATCCTCGTGAGCAGTGCCCGTCATCAGTTAGGGGGATAATCAGTAAAAGCACATTGTAATACTATATAAACACAACTTGTCAAAACGATATTTAGGAGTAATTAAAATTAACGAGTAGTTACGTAGAAGCGTTACAATCTCTCATCTCAGCGTTTTTGCTGAATCATAAAACCCTATAACAGTTCGACCTCTCACACAACAAAAGCTTTAAAGTTTAACTTATAACAAAAGTCTCAATAATGAGAGTTATATTTGGAGACTCTAGAAATATGAAAGAAGTTGAGGATAATAGTGTTGGTTTAGTTCTTACTTCTCCTCCATATTATAATGCACCTTTTGACTTTCCAGATCTTTTTTCTTCTTATGCCGATTACTTGAGCTTGTTGAATGGAGTGGGTAAGGAGATTTTTAGGGTCTTAGAGGAAGGTAGGGTCGCGGTTTTCGTTACAGCAGATGTTAGAATAAATGGTGAACTTTATCCTATAGTTGCAGATTTAATAAAAATAATGCAAAGCTTGGGTTTTAAATATCAAGAGAGAATTATCTGGAAAAAACCAGAAGGTTATATCAGGATTAGTAGGAGGAGCGGGGTTCTCATTCAACATCCTTATCCTCTTTATTATTATCCAGATAATGTTTATGAAGATATACTAGTGTTTAAGAAGCCAGGGAAATTTATCCCTAGGAATAAGGAAGAAAGTAAAATAGATGTAAATAAATTTCAAAGGGAGAAATGGTATTTGAGTGTGTGGGAAATAACTAACGTACTGCCTAATAATAAGTATTCGAAGTATACAGCACCGTTTCCAGAAGAGCTAGCTAGGAGAATTATCACGCTTTATTCTTATGTAGGGGATACAGTTCTAGACCCATTTGCTGGGACTGGAACCACGTTGAAAGTCGCCAATGAATTGAAAAGAAATGCGATAGGCTATGAAATAGACTTAGAATTAAAGGATATAATCTTAGAAAGGATTGGTGTTAATACACTTTTCGGAAAACCGCAGATAGAGGTAATTGAGAGAGAAGACGCTAAGAGATTAAGGACTAAGTTAAGGGAAAAAATTGAGGAAAAATTACAAAATAGATGATCTAAATTGATTCACCTTTGCGGTACAATAGAAGGTATTAAATATAAGCCGAAATTCTTGTTACCAGTTTTGCAAACTTATTACGATTTATCTGAAGGTATTAAGCATTCTTCTTCTTTTGTATATAAGAGATCTGGTAATGAGTTTGCTGTAAGCTGGTGGGTTTCTCCCAAGAGAACTAGATCTTATCCTTACGCAAGAGTTTATAATACTTTGCAGTTTTCTAAGGGCAAAATAGTTACAATAATACCTATTATGAAAGACGAAGGAGTTGACGGAGACAGGGATTTTATACAATGGGATACAGTTGCTCTTATGAGTTTATTAGGAGTTTATGTTATCATTGGTTATTATGTAAAAGCTAGTAAGAATCCTAAGTATAAAAATAAGGTAACTAGTCAGGAATTCGATTATGAATACCTAGAGAAAAAGTTTGACGAACTCTCCAATTATAGGTCAGATGCGTTACATTGGAACATGAATGAGTTATCAAACTTGAAACAGATAGGAGAGAAGGCTTTAGAATCATATAAGAGAATTTCAAGTGAAACAAAAGTAACATTTCATGATTTAGCCTCTGCACGTAAAAGGATAGAAAAGGTCATGTCTGATGTAGAGGCTTTCAAGAATTTCTCTAGAACCTTATCTTTAAAAGCGCAGTATAGAGAAAGCATAACTCGCCAACCTAAAGAAAGAACCTATGGTAATAAAGGAACTATAGATATAAAGAATTATTTAGGCGGATTTTATCACTTTACTGTTGACGAGGTATTCTTTAATTCTAAGAAAAATAAAGTATGTTTAATCGAAGCCAAGAATACAAAGAATTCTGCTTTACCTTCTGAGGATGACATTAAAGATGGATTATTAAAGATGATATTGTATACGAATTTAAAGGATTTATATTATATTTCTGAGAAACAAGAAAAAATAAAAGTAAATGATTTTACGCCCATGCTCAGGCTTACTACTGAGAAGGAAGTAAATATGAGCAATAAGGATTACACTGTATTAAAATCACTCTTGGAAGAGGCTAAAGAAAATCATTTCGAAATATTATTTAACAATAAAAAAGTAAATAATTTTGTAAATAATAACCTAGAGCTTATCGATTTCATATGCTAATTTTTTACTTTTCGATTGACTCTCCTTGCATTATTAGCTTCATATCAAGCATGATAGGGAAAATCTACTCTTGTGATGATGGCTTTCCACATTTAATAGCTGAAGAAAAAGGAGAAATCCAAGAAATATTAGAGAAATGGAAAGATAAGTGCGTTATTGAAATTTTTGATGAAGATACTAACAAGCGTCTTATGATATACGTTTCCTACTTACAAGAAAATTAATGGCTCGTACATCCTAACATCTGACGGAATATATATAACAATACAAGACATGGACTATCTACAAGTAAATTGAATTATGTCGAGTAGAAATTTAATTTAAAATTCTAAAATAGAGTAAGAAAGGAAGTAGAAATATGTATATACTTAGTTTTCTAGTGTTTACCCGTGGCGTAACTTTTCCTTACTTTTAATTATTTCTAATTCCATTACGAGCACCACTCTTAAGGGATCGTACACAGTCACCCATTGGTGCTGGCCGAGGGAAACACCACCATCCTCCCATCCACACTTTTATCACTCCCCAAACCTCGTGAGCAGTGCCCGTCGTCAGTTAGGGGGAATCATCAGTAAAAGCACATTGTAATACTATATAAACACAACTTGTCAAAACGATATTTAGGAGTAATTAAAATTAACGAGTAGTTACGTAGAAGAGTTACAGTCTTGATAGGCATACAGCCTCAGCTTACTTAATAGCATTAAAGGGATTAGAAGTAATTAAAAATAACTAATAGTTACGTAAATGTGTTACAGACAGTAGGTTAACGTATATGTTGAGTTTTCGGCATCTTGATTTGGAAAAAACGCTTTAACTATAGTTCACATTTTCTTATTATGCACAAAGTAGAATGTAAGGA
>JAPYVG010000217.1 GCA_028277025.1 Sulfolobaceae archaeon | reverse complement strand
CATCATTCTAGGAAGTTGAGGGAGGAGGCTTTGAAAATACTAATGGTATGAGTATGAGGGCTATTTCTAGGGTGCTTAACGTACCTCTTGGTACTGTTTTCACTTGGATTAAGCGTTATGGTGGGCAGAAGTATGAGAAGTTGGTTGAGTTGTGGGGTAGGGCTAAGGAGTTGGTCAAGGGTAAGGTTGTTACTAAGGTTGTTGATGAGATGTGGACTTACTTGTACAAGAATGCTAGGGCTTTTTACAAGTGGGTTTTCACTTGTTACGTGTACACGAAGCTGGGAGTTTACCTCATTTACTCTGTGGGGGATAGGGGTGAGAGTACTTTCCTTGAGGTCAAAAAGTATTTGCCTGAAGAGGGTAGGTGGGTGAGTGATGATTATAACTTGTACTTCTGGTTGAAAGACCACACGGTTGTCTCGCCGGTTAACCCTAACGAGTCCTTTCATTCCTCATTAAGGGATAGGCTAATTAGATTCAAGAGGGCAACCAAGGCAGTAAATAGGAGCATTCGTAGCATGATGTACTCCATAGCATTAGTCTTATGGGAGAGAAGGTTGATCCCAGAATTTGTAACTTAATGACGACACTATCTCCACACTCAATTTTGAGGAAAGTTCAAACATATTATCTAGGTCATTAAAGTTTAATTTTGTAGGAGTCATCCCTAAAGTAAAGGGAAGTTCAAATGATTTAACTATGTTAATTGCTTCAATTAATCTATCTCTTATATTCTTAACGCCCATAAATACTTCTTGGACTTTAGGATCACTATGATGAACACTAAAATAAATAGTAATACTTCCTGGATATCTTTTATTTATCTCTGATAAAAACTGTAATGAGTTTTTATTTACCAAAATACCAATAGAATTTGATGGAATTACAGTTACTGGAAAACGTGAACTTAATTTATAGTAAAGTGATTTTATAAAGTATTCAAAATAGGGGCTTAATAATGGCTCTCCCCCGCTAACGATAAGTGTAAGTGGCTTAACCTTAACTAGTTCTTCAATTACTCTTTCTATTATACCTCTTTTCATTCTCAAATTCAGTATATCGTTTACCAGATGAATTACTATAGCAATGTATACATTTAGCATTACATAATTTATTAAATTGTAAGTTATTGAATTGGGTATTTAGAATGTTTTAACTTCATAAGCAATCACCAATGGTATAACTCCTATTAACGAAATTAATCCTACAATTATGTATGTTAAACTGTACCCATAAGTATTAATTAGATACCCTACTAGTGGAGGTACAAGTATATATATTATCCTAACTATAAATGAAAGGGAGGAGAGTACAGTGGCTCTATAATTGCTAGGTATTAATTCGTTCTCCCATGAGATTATATTTGACGAGCGGATAGGGTAAATCAGTGACAAACCAAACAGAAGGAATAATATAAGACTTAAGTTGCTAATTGAGAGCGTTAATACAAAGAGTGATAATAAAAATACTGAAAATATGGTAATTAACCTATGATTTACCCTTTTCAATAACTTCTCGTTTATATAACCACCTAAAGCAACCGTTAAAAAATATGCTGACAAGATAAATCCCCAATACTTCTGGGGAAATCCTAACATATTTACTACATACGGTGAGATGAACTGCATCCATGCTACTATCGGAAAAACAGTAAAAATTGATGAAGTCAGTAAGGCTAATAATGCTCTTTCACTTGCCACGTGTTTCAGACCTTCTTTCACAATCCTTTTGGCGGGTAATGTCGTTGTCTTTCCTCCCTTATTATCTTCACTAAGTAGTGCAATAATTACGCTTAGTATCATTACTAATCCAGCTATCAAAATTGGAAAATTTAACTTATGATATAAAAGTATTAAAACGCTAGCGACTGCATTTCCTAAAAATCCTGCAATTCCATTTGCTATCTGTTGCCTTGAAAAAATTTTAGGCAACTTCTCACGTGAATTTAAAGAGTCGACTACCCAGGCTTCTAAGGTATTCGAGTAAATGCCTAATCCTATACCCATTATTCCGTAAGATAAAAACACAAAAATTGGCGATGAGGAAGTTGACAAGCTAATTAATCCTAGACTGTAAATTAACGTGCCTATTGAGAAAATTTTAAGCCTACCATACTTATCTGCGAGTGCAGAAGAGGGTATATCTACTGGTAATGTTAAAATCATATATGTTGAAGTAATTAATCCTATTTCAGTAAAAGAGAGTCCTATACTATAAAACCACAGTATTAAATAAGCCCCCATTAATTGTAATGAGAATGAAATTATGAATGAAATTGAAAGAAACGAGTATTCACGATTTCTCAGTACGCTCATAATTAATCACTTAATCTTTAATTTCTCTTTAATTACATGGGACAAATACTTTATATTCCTAGGGCATAACGGATCTGCATAAAAAGCGTTTTTAAAAACTTGTAGGCTACGAGAATAACAACCGCCACAGTTTTAGAATACTCACATAAACCACAAATTACCTTCGAATTTCCACGAATTTTTCCTAAGAAGCTCATTATCTATTGAATCAATTAATTTTTCCTTAATTAAGTTTCCTATAATAAATTGCTTCTCTCGTAACATTAGACAAGGTGTTAAATCACTATTAGAGAATACTCCTAAACTTGTAAGCCCTGCCGAACACATCCTTGTATTTGGAATCACAGTTTTCATAATCTTAGTTAGTCCAAATGGCACTACGGGATCAAATAAATCTGCCCAAGGTTCTCCAACTATTATATCAATATCTCCAAAATATTCCGTTATTAATTCTGTTTCCAGGAACTTAATAAATTTTAAGTATTCATCATAACTTGGCATCAAAATCATCAATATTCTCAATAAGATTTCCTTCAAGCATTATCATGTTAAATACGATTGCATCAACACTGTTTTTTTACCTAATTTAACTGAGCCTTCAGTGTTATCCTTACTAATATTTTTCGATGTAAGTGTAACTGATAGTGATTCATAAATATTTTCATATTGAGAAAGAATTTTCAATGTTTCTATTACTTTCTCGTAAACTCCTTTTCCTCTAAGATAGTTATTATCTTCAGCTAAATAGGAGTCTATACTTACGGCTATCCACTCCAGC
>JAPYVG010000216.1 GCA_028277025.1 Sulfolobaceae archaeon | reverse complement strand
TGAAGAACCTTATGTTGATAATATAAAGAATTACTAGCAAATACCTGCCCACATAATTCACATTTTAATAAAACACGTTTTTACCGCACAATGCGTTCGACATCATAGTATTTAAACCTTTGTATTGAAAAGTTATAGTCTTTTTCATAATAGCTACAACGGGGGCTAAAAGTGAGTTAAATCTAGTGTTAGTAATGGGAGCTGTTGGGCTGAGTGTGTTGAGGATCTTAAAAAGGAAGCTAATCAGCAAGAAAGCCCAAGAACCTAAACGAGACTAGGGCAATACTTAGAAGGAATGAAAATTAGCGAAATAGCAAAAATACTACAAGTTCACAATAATACATGCTTTTCTCAATGTTTTTCTATATTTTGTATTGAGGGAAGTTAAAAGCCTGTTGCAACTATTATGATAAAGACTATATCTCTACACTTTTCACTCTTCAATAAGAGTTTTTAGTAATCCCAACATTAATGAAAATATGGACTTAATAGAACTACTTAAATTTGAACATGGTATAATTAGAATAAGGTTCTATTTTCTGGAAAAAGTTGATAATTCTTTGCAGGAATTGGAGACATTACATGATTTCATAGTTAATGTTCACGCGAAGATGGAGGACATGTATGTCTTTAAAGATATACCAGAAGCCAAGCCTTATTCAAACGACCATAAACTAATTGAGAAGTACGGTGATACGATAATAAAGGAGAAGAGAAAAGATTGGGTACCTAGGTATATGAAAATAGTGTTAGATCATAATCTGAATGAAGAGAAATACGTATTTCCGAAGGTAAAAGAAAGAAAAGGTTTGGTCTTAGACATTATAGAACAATATGGCTTTGAAAACTATCAAAAAATTACTGGTATAGATATAAGAAATTTCTAAATAGTGTAAACAAAGCCACACGTCATGCAACTATACAATCTTTCTTCTTATTAAGTAATATAGCTCTCGCCGAACCGCATCTAGGACAAAAACGCATGTCTAAAAATGAGTCTTTTACTCATAAAAGCTTGCGGCTAGCATACTAACTCCGGGCCAAGGTGTATCATATCCTAGTATCTCAGCCTTCTTTGGTTTAATATACCCTAAGAGCATGTGTAGAGTATTTAAATTTCCCTCTGGCATTGCAGTCTGATACTCCTTAGGATAAAGTTCACTAATTTTTAATATTTTCTCAAATTCACCAGATTTTATTAGATCCATTAATATCGCATCGAATTTTGTAGGTTTAGGAGTTATCTTAAAGTAAAACAAGTCTAACCTATGAGTTGGTGAACCAGTGGCTAAAAACACCGCTTTCCTTCCAAGTTTCTCTACTGCTTTCCTAATCTTTTCACCTATTTCATAGTGTGATTCTGGCGAATTGTTAGTAATTGATATTGTTACAACTTTTGGTTTATACTCGGGAAACATGTAGAAGAGGGGAATCCACGCACCGTGATCTAATCCCCATTTATCATCTTTCACTACTTTTCCCTCAGCGTTTTTCACTATTTCTTCAACTAGTTCAGTGTCATTTAACGCGTTATAACAGTATTTATAAGTCTCATCTGGGAAACCGTAATAATCTTGAATACACTCTAGCTTCTCACTGCTTTCAATATAGAAGGTTTCCGTCCATGAGACGAAATGGGGACTTGAGACTATTATTGTTTCTGGTTTATACTTCTCCTCAATTTCCTTTCCTACTCTTCTCAATAAGTCCTTCCACTTATTCTCCTCAATCAGTATTGTAGGAGAACCATGAGATATAAATAAGCCAATTGTCATTAACCAGAACTCCAAAAATATAAATAAAAAGTTAACTTTTGTTCACTTAAGCTTTAGGCTTAGGCATCTGATCGACTATATCCTTAACCAATTTGACGAATTCGTGCTTTCTATCCTTGAATACCTCAGTATAAGTTTGAGCCCATCTTATTGTTTTAAGACAACTACAAGTGATCACAAGACTTGGGTATAAGTTTGAGCCCATCTTATTGTGGGATCACCCCTACTGAATCTATCATATTGTTCATATCTCATCCCTGCTTCAGATCCTATAACGTCCCACAGTAGGTTAAACATCTTAACTCTTTCTAGGGCATCAAGACCTTTCATTGCCATGTACTTATCCAATAATTTTCTTTCCTCGGGATTTTCAAAATCTTTAATACCAGCAGGTATAGGTATTGATGATCCTGCACTGATTGACCTTAATATCTCATTTGCTCTGGGAACTGTCTTCATGTTGAAGTGACTGGCTGAAATGGAAATACAGGGATCTGGTCTAGTAATATTGGGCAATTCTTGGGCTCTTTCAACTGATGCATAGAGGGCTGCCTCATTTAGAGCTACATATATCAGTATCTCACCTATCTTTTCTTGAACGTTAATGAAATTACTGGTGCCAGAAGCTTCAGGAATGGCGATAGCTAAACCAGCAAGGAATTTTAACCTGCTATAATGTTGAATTACAAAGTGCCAGTTAAACCATCCCCTTAACTGAACGGTATGCCACATTAGGTCTTCGATTAACTGCTTCTTGAAGAATATTATCCTTTCCCAAGGAATTAGGACGTTATCTAACACTAAAACTGCATCGGATTCCTCAAATCTAGATAAGACTTCCTCCCACACGTGCGACGTAAGATCGGTAAATTGAATTCTGATACCTCCAACACTTTTTGTATTATAATCGATATGCACGGCTTTTATTCAATTTTTCTTATTCATTATACTGCATAAGTAAAGCCTTAAACTTATTCACTATACTGCATAAGTTAATAAAAGTAGGGTGAGAATATACACGAGATGAGCGAGATAAAACAAGTCCTAGTAGACCAAAAAGTTAGGCTGGAAAGAAAATTTGAAAGGGAGAGAATAATAGAGAGGGACGTACCGGATTTAAAAAAGTACCTCAACCACCCGAACATTTTAGCTATCCTTGGCGTTAGGAGGAGCGGGAAATCTACACTAGCCGAAATGCTCTTGAGGAACGAGAACTTCGGTTACGTTAACTTTGACGACGATAGGTTAGCAGGGATAAAGGTCGAAGACTTACACAAGCTGGAGAAAGCCATATACGAACTCTTCGGAGATGTTAATTACAGCA
>JAPYVG010000215.1 GCA_028277025.1 Sulfolobaceae archaeon | reverse complement strand
CAACACTTGAAGAAATTCGAATGAGTAGGAGAAAATAGTATAGGATAAAAATATTATGTCTGTTAGACTATTTCCATGGAGTTCAAAAGGCAAAAAGTTCTTCCTCATCATTTTCAGATTACATAAACACGTTAGAGCCTGTAAAGGATATAGAGTTCCTGAATGAGAGAAGAGTGAGGGTAAACGGTGTCTTATACGAAGTCGGAATGTATAAGCCTTTTCTACTTTCAAATCCTAATTTTCTCTTAATTAAGACGAAAGAAGGGAAAGTATTTACTACAGTAGGAGGCAAAGGGTATGAGAAAGTGAGAACTTATCTAGAAAAGAAATACTTTATACCTAAGATTATGAGAATCAAAAAGATAACCACTACTGGAGATGAACTCGTTTGGACCGTGAGGACAGACCGGGGAGACACTGAAATTAGGACGAGAGGAAAGAGGAGCCTGATAAGAGTCGACGGAAAGATTTTCATTATAGATACTAACAATGAAGCATTCGAGATTGATCTCAGTGTATTAGATAGGAAGAGTTTACAAATAATATCTTCGATATTATAAAGAGTCAAATAACCTATTTGCCTTAATGTTTTATATAAGTGTTGACGAAAAATAATTTGTATTCATGGAAATCCCGTGGAATGTAATCTCAGATAAGGACATATCGTTAAGTAAAAGTGAATTCACTGAATCGATAAAGAACTTAAAACCAATATATGAAGACGCTAAAGAAATAGTAGAAAAATATAAGAAACTGAGAGGAAAAATTTTCTATCAATTAACATTCTTAATTATGTCATTTGTTACCATTTTAGTAGTAACCGAGAAGCTGTTTGAGTACTCAATTCTGTTATTGATCCCTATGAACTACTCCCTCGGTGTCTTGTTAACGTATCTATTAAACGAGAGAAAGTACATAATCCTCACAATTGTTTACGTATTGCTCTCTTTACTGATGGGGCATAGTATCACAAAATACACTTTGCTAGCATCTATAATACCGCTTTCTTGGGGTATTTTGCGAATCTAAATGAGAAGATTTATCTTAGTTGGTCATCCTACGCCTCTAACTTAATGGCCAGTTGGAACGATATCGAATATCACAACAGTGATTCGTCCATTATAAGACTCAGAAAAGGAACAGCCAGAATATCTCCTTATAGGGCAGATTTAGAATCCTTACTTATAATAGGAAAGTTGAAAGTAAGGGCATTTATTTCAGTATTTGCCTTGAGGAAGGGGAGAATCGGTTATATTGTCGTTCTAAAGGTAAAGAGGTATACTCTATTCTCAGATAAATTGATAATCCTTATGCCTCTAGTATTTGGTAAAATTAAGGAATTTCTAACCGAGAATTATAACAAGAAAGGGTGGGAATTAAGTTAGGAAAAGCTTGATCACTAATAAAATTTTTTAGCTTTCTAATGTTTTTTGTTTAATCTATAAGTTACTTATTCCAATTCATACTTATGTCGATAATCGAAGAAGCGAAGAGAGGTAATATCACAGACGAGATGAAAGCCATATCAAAGTTAGAACTAATCTCTCCAGATAACGGTTATAGAGTATATACACAGTTCGGAAAACCTAAGGTAAAAGCTTGTACTATGTGCGGTGGATATTGTCCGATAATGTGGGCGATGGAACAAGTTAAAAAGGTTAAAGAGTGAGAAAATATTCAAAAACCATTTTAGCTTTTACTCTTTTATTACTTCTCTTGTAGCTCTTTGTCCTAATTGTATATTCCTAGACGTTAAAGATAGGGCACTCATCACTATAGCTATGCCCATTGCTATTAAATAATTTAGAGAGAAGCTGAAATCAGACGGAATCATTACCGGTATGTAACTTATTTGACCATTTATCACGATTGGATAAACTATACTGGTTTCATAAGTCCCCATTATAGCTCCAGCTACAGCCGGTCCCACAGTCCCGCCCAAAAGCCTGAACACAGTGTTTAAAGAGGTCGCTATACCCATGTATTGTCTCTCCACTGAGAAGACAAGAATGTTAATCAGGGACACGTTCAGGAGGGCAGCACCCAAGTTGGAGATTGAAGCAAATAGTATTATAGTCTCCAATCCACTCTTCCCTATAATTAACGAAAGGATTAAGTAAGAAGGAATAAGTAAGAAAGAACCAAATATCAAGACCGGCCTCGGGCCTTTCTTAGATATAAACCGACCAGCGACTACACTACCTACCATTTGAATTAAAGCTAAAGGAACTAGCCATAATCCAGTAGACAGAATATCTAAGTCAAAACCCTCAGGCCTGGGTTCTTCTAGTAAATATGTGAGTGTTTGATAAGCCATAAATAAGGCAAAACCAGCTACTATAGCAGCTATATTGGCGACTAGAACGTTTCTCCTCTTCATTAGACTTAATGGCATTAGCGGAGATAATGAAACCTTTTCTTCATAAAAGAATGCCGTAAATAGAACTAGAGATGTAATGACTGAACCTAGTGTTTCTAATGAAGTCCATCCGTAATTCGGAGCTTCGGTTAGTCCAAATATCAACGTTCCCAAAGCTGATCCTAACAGAATTACTCCTAAATAGTCTATCCTAGCTTCTAGCCTCACTTTTGATTCCCTGATGAAGAAATGAATTAAGAGAGCTAATGTTATTACTACTGGGATAACCGTATGATATGTATACTGCCAACCAAAGTTCTGCGCTATGTAACCTCCTAACGGTAAGGCTATGGCACTTCCTACGCCGAACATAGCGCTTACCAAGCCTTGTGCTTTAGGAACGAGATTAGGAGGGAATTCCTCTCTGATGAGGCTGAATGCCAGGGGGAACATGGCTAAACCTAAACCTTGAATTGCTCTGAAAATTAAGAGAGCCGTAAAATTAGGTGAAAAACCCGTTAGCGTCACTCCAAGTGCGTAAATCCATATTACTATCTCTAATACCCTCTTCTTACCAAATATGTCACCCAGTTTACCCGCTATAGGATTCATCACCGTACCAGTTAACAGATATATAGATAATACCCAACTAACGGTAGCAGAGGAAACCCCAAACTCACTTGCAATTGAAGGCAATGCTGGAATTAACATCCCCTCAGTATACAAAACAGCTACGGCTAGCGGTGCCAGAAT
>JAPYVG010000153.1 GCA_028277025.1 Sulfolobaceae archaeon | reverse complement strand
TACCCTTCTGGAATAACGCAGGATTACCAGTACTCTTCCTAGCAGGTGGAATATTTGTAGGTGCTGGTATAGGTTACATTCTAGCCTTCGTTACCAAAGGTGACGAGGGTATAATGGCTAGAAGGCTAATGGCAAAACTACTGGCATTTTCGGGTATCGCCGAGCTGGTATCTTGGTTCATGTTCTTGGCTACAGTAAACTACATTAACGTGTTTGACGAAGTCGCTTATGATTACTTATTGTCTCAAGTAACATTCTATCTTGACTTAATACTTTCGGGCTTAGCAGTACTTATATCTGGAGTAGGTTATCTGTTCTCTGGTCCCTATATTGCGGTGCTATTTAACCCCTCGTTAAAACAACAGAAGGCAATCGGCGGAGAAGCCAGACCTTCTGATCTTCCTATAGGATTAAAATATGCTCTCCTAGTAGCTGCTATCTTCGCGATAGTTGCTGCCTTTCTAACAAGAGCTGACATACTTTTCGCAGGGCAATACGCGTATCAAACTGCTCCTCAAACTCCGTTCCAGATAGTGAGTAATCAACCGATTCCTATAGGTAGCTTTGGTTGGAGAGGGTAACTAAGGTAAGTTTTTTATATATTTTCTTGTAAAAATAGTTTTAATTAAATTAATATATCCATAATCTTTTTAAATCTAGATAATATTATTAAAATTAAGAGGCAGTAATTTATGTCAGGCGAGCTGACAATAGTGCTTTTTTTAGTTGAACACGTTAGGTTCTTAGTTGATCATTTTAAAATGAACTTTTTCGTAGTACTATCCGCTAAGTTATCCACAAAAGAAGTAAAAGTGCTTTATAAAATGGTTATTTTAGGGCCAATTTCTTCCTACCGCCTTTCACAAGAGTGCGACCTACCTTCAGCCACAGCTTGGAGGATACTGAAGAGACTTGCAAAGGAAGGATATGTAAGAATGGGATATAGAAGCTTTTACATTACTCCTAAAGGACTTATAGCTGTCTTCAGATCTGGAGAAGATGAAAGGATCAGAAGACTAGTAGCTGTAAAGCTAAAAGAAGAATGGAAATACGAAGGGTCTGAGGAGGAGATGTACACTTTTCTTAATGAACTAGTAAAGCTGTCTGATAAAGGATTGTTCAATGTGGACAACTTATGTTTTAATCATCCGACATCTTTAGCAGCTTTCCTTTATCCGTTTGCCGAGCAGTTCTCCGAAACGTCAAAGAAAATAATAGCTTATTATATGTTGAAAATCTTCCCACCCGTCTCAATAACGCCTACATGCAAAGGTGTAATAGGATTCAAGGAAAACGGAGAACCTTATGCAATAGCAATGAACTGTGTAAAGGAGGGAATAAGGCTTAACTTCTCTTGTGAATGTATAAGGAGGATGATTTGTAGCAATAATGTTGCTATAAGAACATAATATCAAAATAATTTTAGAAGAAAATAAGATAAGTGTTTTTAAATTTTATTCCTGAAATCTGATAGGGACAAGTCTAATTTAGATATTTTATTAATTTAATATTGGATAAAGAAGAAAAATTATAAAAGAATCAAAGAATATATAAAGATTATTACTTTATTTTTGATAAATTAAAGTAAAAAGAGATGATAAATAATAGGCAGAGTTTGTTAAATATCCCACATGAGAGTAGAAGACTTAGAAAGAATGAGAGAACTTGCTTTGGAATACGATAAACTACTGAACGAAGTGCTAAACGAGGTACAGCCACTGGTGAGAGAATGCCTGGCACTTGAGTTAGATGATACATTATCACCGGTCTTCGCTGTAGAGAACGTTAAGACACAGAATGCTATTTTAGCTTTACCGTACAAGTGCGGGGAAAAGATAGGTTATTTAGTCATAACAAAGGAGGGGAAAGTCTATTTTGAAGATTTTCAAGGTAATGTAGAGGAAAGAGGTGAATTATTTGTTAAAGAAAATAGTTAACAAAAAAGGGATACTATACGAGGGACCAGTATGGTTCAAAGACACTCTGTATTTCGTAGACATACTCAAAGGGGAAGTCCATACATTAAGGGGAGATAAGCACACGTGGATTAAAGTCGGAACTTACGTCAGCTCCCTTCAGCCTTACAAGAGAGGAGGGCTGGTAGTCACAGCGGATAAGGGTTTTTACCACGTGAGCGAAGAGGGCGTAAAGACAATTTATGAAGTAAAGGAGTGGGATAACAGAAACAGATTTAACGATGGTAAGTGTGATGCCATGGGAAGATATTGGGTAGGTACTATGAACCTAGAGGAAAAATATCCTACTGGTGCACTGTTCGTGTTGGACAAGGGATTAATACTTAGAAAGGTTCTTGAAGGGATTACTATCTCTAACGGATTAGCGTGGAATTTAGACAACACTAAGATGTATTATATAGACTCGCCGACTAAGAAAGTGTTTGAGTTTGCCTTTAACCTTTCTACTGGAGAAATAAGGGATAGAAAGATCCTAGTCGATCTAACGAGGTTTCAAGGAGTCCCAGACGGGATGACGATCGATTCAGAGGGATATCTATGGGTAGCAATATACGGAGGAGGAAAAGTAATTAGAGTAAGTCCTAAAGGTGAGATAGTAGGTGAGATCAAAGTCCCTGCATCTCACACTACCTCTGTTACGTTTGGGGGGAATGATATGAGGACTCTCTTCATAACTACAGCAAATGACGAAGCTGAAGGCGGTTACGTATATGCTGTGGAAACTGATATAAAAGGCGTTGAAAGTTTTGAGTGTGAATTTTGACCTAACCTTCCTCAAGATACCTAAATAGAAAGGAGTTTGAGACTAACAGTACTCCGGCTATAACGAAGTCTATACCGTAGCCTAGATAATGAGTAAAGTATCCTGAGAGTATTGAACCGACGAAAAGAGATACCCCTACTATAGTACTATATACTCCCAGTCCACTACCTTGGCTCCTTTCTCCTACGATTTTAAACACGAGAGTACTGGATGAAGAATAAAATAATGAGTATGCAATCCCAGCGGCTAAAGGATAAAATAACAACCCTGATATGAAAACTGGAAAGCCGAAAAACAGTTCTGTGACTATCCCCATCGATAGGTAAGAGACTCCTCTAAGAAGTAGCGAGAGATGAGCTATTTTCTTCTCTTCAGCTCTTACTAACAACCTTTCTGAAATTTTAAATCCTAAAATCTGAAAGATCATTCCAACTGTGATCACAATTAATACGCTAGATTTATCTAAGCCTTTTACGTAAAGGCCGGCTGGATATACAGTATTAAAAATTCCACTACTAATGTAGAAGATTACAATACCAAGATAAAGGAGTGGGACATAATTTGTAGGTTTAATCCTCAATCTCTTCAAAGAAAACATCTTAAAGGAATGAGGGTTGGGTAAATGAAGGAACATCATAGGCAAATGTCTCATTCTTATCATGAAGGATTCCTTATGATGTAAAATTGCTACCCTCTCAAACGTTATAACTGGTTTGGGAATTAGCTTTAATCCTGCAACAAAGGTGATCAGAGCGATTAACCCCAAAGTTTCCTCTATCTGATAGATCTTGAGAAAAAGTACAAGAACCGTCGAGATTAGCAAGCCTATTAGCATACCTAGAGAGGACAAGAAAGAGAACTTTGAAAACAGTTGACCCCACTGCTTTTTCTCAGCTGATTCCATCACGAGTAAGTTAAAGGGAGTAGTAGAGGCTGTACTCATGAATGTAACTAGAGAGTAATCAGCTGCTAATATAGGTATTGAATTAACAAGTGGCATAAGAAGTAAAGATACTGAAGTCCCGCCCATGCTTATAAGGATCTGTTTCTTTCTATCCATTCTATCAGCCATAAATCCCCAGAAAAGCGAAGATGGTATTAAAACTGCATTACTCAAGGATATAGCAAAAGATACGTCAAGTGCATTACCACCCAAAGTTAGAATTTGAAGAGTAATGAGTGTGGACAAAGGTCCGGTAGATGCGTTAAACGGCAGCACGAGCCACATCCATTTTGTGTCCTTGTACTTTATCATTCTTGCTTAAATGACCTTACTAATATTTAAAAAATTTGTTGAAATGTTAAATGTAGTTAAACCGTTAATATATTAGAGAATTGAAGGTTAAACCCCAGCCTGAAAATTAAGCAAACTTAGAAAATGTAGAGTAAACTTCATAAGCCTTAGGTCTGGT
>JAPYVG010000213.1 GCA_028277025.1 Sulfolobaceae archaeon | reverse complement strand
TCAGTGTGGACAACAATTTTGTTAATCTAAAATGAATTATTTGAATTGTTTGTGCTTTATTAATAGAACGTTGATGATAATACTTTTTTAGGGTGAGCACGGGAGGTATTGCTTGGGTGAGATTACGGGAACTAGGTGGAAGGTTCCCGTACTCACCCAAGCAATTCTAATTGGAGTATATTAACCTTACTCCGAGCTTTTACTCTAGGGAGACCGTAGCCTCTGCCTTGGTTAACTACGTTTCTGGGTTATCCTCTTGGAGGGCAGTTTTACCCCATTCCACTCTGCTTTACTATCATAGGAGGTTGAGTTACGTGAGGTATGCTGTGCCGTTGAGTGGTGTTTACGCTATTGATGAGACTAAGGTGAGGCTAATTAATGGTCAGTACTATTACGTGTGGATTGTTAGGGATGTAAAAACCAAGGGAATACCTTTCTTCATGGTTACTAGTGTTAGGAGTGGGGTACATGTCTTAGTAGTTCTGGCAAATATGAAGAGGGCTGAGGAAGTAGTAAGGAGAAAGTGAGGGTGGATAAGTTACTTGCACGATGGGGCAACTGTATACAACGCCTTCTCATGGTTTAACGTAGAACACAAGAAGGTAACGTTCAACGAGAGGGATTATGAAGAACAAGGGTTCAGAAGCTTAAAACATAGGCTTGCATCAATGGACTTCCACTTCCCTTGGAATTCTAACAAGTTCACAATAATTAGGTGGTTATCAACATTCTTCCTAATATATCCTTTACACCCCAACGTACTTGTTAGATAAGGGAGTGATAATAAATGTAAATATTTCAAATGAGTGAAAATGTTGTCCACACTCGAGGGAGAATAATCTGAGGTATTATATAGGAAAAGTACGCCTTCAAATTTTATGTTTGACGAATGAAACAAGTTGAGTTTATTCACATAGTTGTTAAGTTAATAGCAAGGATCCTCATGAAGCTCTCCATCAGCTTCTACAACGTTACCTCCTACCTTCCTCACTCGTCTCCAACCTTTAGCTTCAACAACTAATACCTTATCTTTACCCACGAAAATCACGTCTGCCCTCTCGGTGAAGATTGGGTACCCTAAAATAAGAGAATGAGAAGGTTTTATTCTCGATAGGAGGTCACGCAATTTCTTCCAGCGTTCTGCTGCTCTACTAGCGGTTTCTCATTGAACGTTTCTTCATAACTTCTGACCAGAATATTATAAGCTGAAGGAGTGATTTTCTCTAGTACTACCGGTAACACAAAGATTCTCCACTTATATGTTTATAAACTTTCGTCTCACTCTCTCCTATTTTTAAATATTAGCCGCAGCATGGCTCTAGAAATCTTACCTTGTATAGTTGAAACTGTTAATTACCAAGTTTTAACTTATGAGTCCTTGAGAGGAAAAGGAGAAGAAGCTAAAGCTAGGAAGAGCGAGCTAATGAAAGCAGGAATAGAGGAGAAATATATTAACGACTTTATAGAGGATGCCGAAAGCGGAGAAGGAGATGTTTGCGGAGATGGTAAAAGACTTGAAGCTTATCTCGAAATACTATCAGTTTTAGGCTTATAAGGAATAATACCAAACCGATTTGTTTTTAAGTGTTACCATTTCTCTCTAAAGAAAAGGATAAATTTCATGGCAAAAATTACAGATGAAACTTTTGAAGTGAAGCTTTTAAATTACTTTAAGAAAAGTTTTTAAATTACTATACATATATTATTACATGCTAATGAGATATTGGGGAAGGAAACCTTTGAAGCTCATTGATGAGATAATGAGCAATATTGAAGGAACAGTCATTGACCCCTTTGGAGGTGCTGGAACTATTGTTCTGTCCGCTCTAAGACATGGTAATAAAGGAGTATATCTTGATATTAACCCTTACGCCTGGCTCGTTGCATTCGTAAACATAATTAGCGTTGATGCAGAGGAATTTATGAGAAGAGGAGAGGAAGTACTGGAAAACTTGACAGAAGTAAGGAAAAGGACGTTAAGGAACGATTACCTTTATTACCCTAATGGTAAGCCTTTCTGGAAAAAGAGGAATGCAGAGAGGGTTTCGCAATTCTTTTCGCCCAACAATTTTAGTAAATTATACTCTATTCTAAAAGGAATTGATAGAGTAGAAACTTCACCAGAAGTTAAGATAGCGTTATATGGAGCATTTTGTTCCTCACTTTTCAAAGCGTCGAAAATGAAGAGGGAAAATGCGGGAAGTTGGGGAGTACCATCTTATTGGATTCCGGAAAGACATAAGGAAGTTGATGCATTAGAGGCTTTCAGTTCTGAGGTAAAGAGGTTCTATTCATACTTTAGGAGGTATAAAGGGTATAAACTTAATGAGGACGTTAAGTTACTGATAAAGAATTCCCTCAGCTTTAGATATGATAAGGATTTAATTCTCTTCACAGACCCTCCTTTCTTTGACGAAGTGCAATATATGGAGCTTTCATTCTTTTATTGGGTTTGGCTAAGAGAAAGTAAATTTAGGGATGTCGTTAAGGAAATTCTTGGGAAAAATATAGCCTTTAGAATGCGTGATGAAATGATAGTTAATCCGAATAAAAATGCGGATTATAGCAATTACATTCTGTTAATGAAAAAGTTCCTTAATAGAACGTCTGAAATGGGAGAAAAATACCTCCTTTTCCACTATGATAATGAGGAGTTAAAAAAGAAAGTCGTTGAGTTAGTAAAAGAAGAATGGGGAAGCATTAAGATTATTGATTTTAATATAGAGAATCAAAGGAAAATAGGCCCTCGTGGAAGCAAAAAATATATATTAATGTATTCATAATAGCTGCTTGCAGCTTTGTGATGCCTATGAATGAAATTTATACGTTATTGTCCCAATTTAAGCAAATATACGTCATGTTTAGTGGTGGTAGGGATTCACTAGTAGCACTTCACATGACGTGGAGTGTTTTCCCTGAGAAGACTAGAGCACTCTTCATTAACACTGGCATAGCAACTCCAGGCTTAATTGATTACGTTAAGGAAATTACTACTAGCTTTAATATTCCACTGGATATTGTATCGCCTAAGGAGGATTATTTTAAACTCGTTGAGAAAAAAGGATTTCCTACAATAACACATAGGTGGTGTAAACACTACCTAAAGCTGCAGCCTTTGCAGGAATTTCTAAAGGATAAGAATAAAGAGGAAATAGTTCTAGTTACTGGAGT
>JAPYVG010000212.1 GCA_028277025.1 Sulfolobaceae archaeon | reverse complement strand
AATGCCAGGAAGCGGTAGAACTCCTCCTTAAGGCGGCGCTCAGGTATGTAGGCGTAGAACCTCCGAAACTTCACGACGTAGGGCCCCTCCTCAGGAAGGAGAGGGACAAATTCCCCGCGTGGTTCCAAGAGAGGGTAGACGAGTTCGCATACTACTCCAGAGTTTTGAGAAGCGAAGGAGAACGAACGATGTACGGGGACGAAGAAACCGGAACGCCGCCGGAGGAATTGTATTCGAAATTCGATGCCGAAAGCGCAACGAAGATGTGCGATACTGTTCACGAATTCGTGAAGAAATTAATAGTACAATGATGTAACGGTGATGTTCACACAAAAGTACCTCCGGATTGAAATCATTTACCTAAGTAATCAGGGCGACTTTCAGTTCATTGAATTCGTCAGCTACTTTTAAAAAATCGGTATCCTTAGTCACTAGAGTTAAACCTCTGTTGATAGCCTGGGCGGATATTAATATATCGAAATATCCTACCAACTTTCCCTTATCCCTTAATCTCTTGTATATCCTTGAAGCAACAATGGAATCTTTTCTATTAAGACCTATCACATTAAATGCTGAGAAAAAGTCGAGGATTTTATTTTCCTCAACTTTGCCGAGTAACACTTCAAAAATCGTTAATGTACTAACATAAAAATCTTCAGAATTGGAAATAATTTCCTTTACCTTCACATTACCTTTCAAATATTCAATAATTGCTGAGCTTTCTATTAATACTTTCATCAGTTATCTTCCTCACTTCTTTGATTTCTTTCATCATCTCTTCTGCTTCCTCTCCGTTAAGAATTCCGAAATACTTCTCCAATTTCCTCCTCCTCAAGATTAGAGATTCTTCTATAAGTTCCTCAATTATTTCGCTGAAGCTCTTGTCCCCTTTTATTTCTACCAATTTCTTGTAGACGTCGTCCCTTATCATTATCGTTTTCATATATGATGTATACATACTATAGGTAAATAAACCTTGGGGAGGATTCGCTCAGTGTGGACATCAATTTTATTCATTTGAAATATTTACATTTATTATCATCCCCTATCTAACAAGTACGTTGGGGTGTGAAGGATGTTGATAACCACCTAGTTATTGTGGACTCGTTGGAACTCCAAGGGAAGCGGAGGTCCATTGACGCAGCCCACAACTCTACCAACTTCTGATGCTTTTTCCTACCATAACGCTGTGAAAACAGCACTCAGAGGTACGTTAAGCCTAAAAATAGCCCTCATACCATTAGCATTTTCGAAGCCTCCTCCCTCGACTTCTTAGAATGGTAAGTAGCATCACCCAAGAAGTACTTACCACGATCCCTACACAAACGCTTCTGCCTACCCAAGGCCTACCGCACTTAACAACATGATGACTACCGCAAGAGGGACGAGAAACGTCTTGCCCAAATACAGGCTTCCTACCCATAAGCGATACTCGTTATACAAACAGCTTAACGAGGACACTATCAGGTAATTCTCCAATTTCGCTAATGTTGGATCACGTCGTAATCTTTCAAAACACTTTAAAACTCCTGGAAAAGATAACAAAGTATGATTATAAGTGAGGTAGCTGTAGAGGGTTTCAGGGGACTTAAAATTGCTACTGAGCTTAAGAGGGTTAATATTGTCGTTGGGGAGAACGGTAGCGGTAAGACTTCTTTTCTTGAATCAATTTTTATGTCAACTCTTTTCCAATCTGACATGAGTGATAACGATATAAACTCTTCTCTCCTTTACATGCTAAACAGTAGAGGAGACTCCCTTTCCGCTTTTTCCACACTATCCAGTTCTAAAGTTAAACTTGATGATGTGATAATACAATTAAAGAGAAATGACCCTTATAGTCTAGATGTTAAAATAAATAATGAAAAAGTAGCTGAAATTACAGTGAAAGCAATCTCATTACTAGAGATTCAGTCCATGTCAATGCTTCTTCCGACCGCGAGGATTGAAAAAAGGGTAAGGACAAAGTACTCCCCTCTTTACATTTCTACTTTCTTCGATTCCTCAGGTAATCCGGAAAGAATTTATAGTATTGCGAAAAGAAAAAATAATAAAATAGAATCCAACTTTGAAATACTACGGGATGAATATGGTCTGTATAAGCTATATTATGATGGATTGCCCGCCTATGTTATTGGTAGAGGGCTCTTAAAGAGGGAATTAATAAAACTAGCCCTAATGTCATCTGACATCCTCTTAATCGATGAAATTGAAGATTCCCTTCATCCCGATCTAGTAATGGAAGTATTGAATGATATAAAGCGGGAAGAGGGAGTTCAAGTAATTTTCACTACTCACGTCAATGAAGTTGTAAAAATGGCGGGAAAAGTACTCAACGATTCTGAGGCTCAAGTAATTTATCTATCAAAAGCAGGATATAAAACGTACAAGCTTTCAGAAATTTCTGAATTTGAGAAACCCCTTAGTTGGTTAGGATACGTGTGAAACCTATGGCTATAAGTTGTGATAGAATATTTGTGGAAGGCGCTACGGAAAAGGTCATCCTTAGTAATCTAGGTTTTAATGAAGATAATATAGAAGTAAAATTTGGAAAGGAAGAGGTGATTAAGGAATTTAAGAAGCACCTGTCTTCCTCTATGCCTATCTTGAAAAAGGGAAATGTATGTTTCGTAATAGATGGGGACGAGGAAGGATGTAAGGGTGTTTATGAAAGACTTAAGAAGGATGTAAAAGCACTAGATTATTCTCCACCGTATATAAAAATGTGTAAGGATAACTTATGTTATGTTTTAGTAGTCATAGGCGATAAAAATAATGATTATAAAGGTTGTATGGAAACAATATTGTTGGAAAAATTAAAGATAGACGAAAAAATTAATGATGTAATACACAGAGTATTAGAATATGAACAACAGAAAGTAGGTCGTCTTTCAATGTGCGATAGAGGCAAAATACGTTTTTATTTATCGATATTTTTACTTTCCGGAGAACCTACATCGCTTTATCTATCTAAAAGGTTTACAGAAGAATTATTTAGAATAGTTGGAGAGGACGTCGTAAGAAATATTATCGCCCATTTCATAGAAATCAAATAGAACTACCGAAAAGCTTTCATCGCTTACGTGAAAAAGGAGAGGCTCACATACCGGGGTTTGGGCTTCATTGAATTTTCATGAATTCGTATCCGATCCTCAGCCCTTGGGCTTCACCGGAGACGGGGCACCG
>JAPYVG010000211.1 GCA_028277025.1 Sulfolobaceae archaeon | reverse complement strand
TAGGGAACTGGTGAGTGAGCTTAACCTGAGGAGCGTGGAGGCGTTTCTCAAGTTCGTTGAACGTTATTTAGGCGGACCGCCGGGGCTAATGAAAATCTTTAAGTTACGTTAAAGTCCCATAACTGCTATAATTTTTATTTGTTATTAGCGGTTCGTAAAGATTTAATGTAATTAGTTAGATAATTACATGATAATTTTTATAAATTTCTAAGTACCATATTAGATTTTTTATATTTCTACAAAGATAGAGTGAGGTATATTATTGTAAATTAGGAAATGATAAAGATATTTATGATAAAATCTGCTTTATTTGTATCAGTTATTTAATACATTATTCTTAATGCTCTCTATTATAAGTATAATAAAATATATCCCTTATAAATAAAAATATGAGGTTTAGCTTTGAATTTATATTTGTAGTACGATTTTGGGTCTACCGGACTATGGGAGGGCAATCGCTACCCCTTCTTTCAAGGGACTAGACTTAGATGATAGTCCCCTCTTGGAGGGCTCTCTGGCTGCTGAGTTGATGGTGGGAACTCTCCGCTGGCGGAAGGAAATCAGCTATTTCCGATAATCTAGGGATTTTGCAGTATTTTTCTAAATACTTCGTATAATTTACTCATATTTTCCACAAATTCGTCATTTTTTACAAGATTCTTAATAATTTGTACCTTTATTTCTAGAAAGGAAATTATATCGTCTTGATGTTCCTTAACGTCTTCTAATAATTCCTTTCTTGTAATATATGCGGGATTGGATGATATACTATATCTTGTAATAGCCGATAAAGGCTCTAAATAAGAGGCTAATAAAATCATATCAATAAATTCCTTTATCGACGTCTCTGTCATGACAAATGAGAAATTAATAATGTAAGGATTTTTCGCCAATTGAGCAAGAACAGCATCGCTTAAATTAAGTTTTCTACACGATTCTTTATCATTATTAATACATTTTACAAATAATTGTAAAATCTCTTTCATTAACTGACTTAAATTAAATAATTTTTCACATTTTTTAACAATTTCCCAAAGAGTTTCCCATTTCCTGTTCTTAATGGAACTTGTAATGAAATTCTCAACTGATTTTAAGCACTTTGCTATTCCTTCATTTCCTAGATATCTTCTATAGTTTCGTTGAGTCAACTCAAGTAGCTCTTTAAGATTAGATTCCTTTATCGGCTCGTGTCCTAATTTCTCAATCTCCTTAAGGCTCACGCTCTTTTTTATGAGATTTCTCGCATTATTAATAATCTCTTGCATTTCCCTTGGATGCTTTATTCCAAAATTGCTCATTTCTGCAACAATCATAAAGGGCAATAATATAATCCCTGCATATATCAAAAGTAATCCCTTTGATAACTTCTCAACGGCTTGTTGCAAATAATTTATCTTTCTATTTTCGTATTTTTCAAATTCTTCCTTAGTAATTGAACCTTCCTTAAGTAATTTCTCGTATTTATTCCTTATATTTTCTCTAGCATCTAATGCATAATCCCAATCTACTATTCCATCTTCTATATATTCCAGAAAAAATTGATGAGACTTGGACACGAAAATTTCACCTTAAAAAATCCTGTCTTTTATTACTGAATTTACAGTATACTCTGGATACTTTACATAAACGTATTTAAGCAAATCATCAAGTGGAATTTTAAGATGAGTAACAACAAATTCGACAAAATTTTTATCTAAAGAACTAAAGTCAAAGGTAACTTTATCCGAAATTTCATAGACCTTCTTAAATCCTATAATTGCACCAGAAACAAAATCTTCCACAGCTTCTTCTTTAACCTCTACATAACCTAAATGTTTAAGCTTGTACACATCGTCTTGCAATTCTTTAGAAAAAGGTCCGAAATAATAGGGAATAAACTCGTAACCTAAATTAAAATTTAATTCTTTCTCAATAAGAAATACTAACTTCTGCAACTTTGTTGCACTAACTGAAACTCCTAAGTCCTTAGCGATCTTTAATATGCCCATTACGTAAAAGTACTTGCTGTTCACATCTATTTTTATCATATACTTTCTAATTAATCTTTCTAGTAGTCGCTTCAGCTTCTACATTGCGTAGTTCTAATTAAAGATCGCGTTATACGGTAGACCCAAAATCATATTAGAAAAAATATTTCTGATAGGATAATATCTAATTTATAAAAGATAACGGAATTTATAAGAGTGTAAAGAATTGGAGAAAGGGTTTAAGGTGAGGGAGATGGAGTATTACCACGTGAGATAGGAAGATGGTAACACCCGGTCTCCCTCACCAAAATAACATTCAACAAATAGGATATAAATTACTTTCCATGCTAAACCTTAAGGGAAAGGAGAAGAGGCGGCAAAAACTCTCATCTCCGCGTATTTACGATTCAGTAGAGAATAAGGCCAGAGCGTATGACGTATCCCCACAGACCGTGAGGAATTACGTAGAGAAACAAGGGATGGAAGTGATTGAAAAACTATTGGAAAGAGCTAGGAAAATATCCTTAGAAGTACTGAAGGGGGTAAAGGAGGTAGACCTCTCAATAGACTGGACAACCAAGACGTGGTATGGGAAACCAGTGAAAGGGCTCGGAAGTTCAGAGAAGGGAAGCTCATGGAACTACGCAACTACCAAGTTTAATGGGAAAGTACTTTTACTTGCCTACAAGTGAACGGTATGACTAAGGAAGAGATAGTGATCCTCGTGGAGCAAGTTGTTGCAATGGGGTTCAAGATAAGGTTGATAACTCTTGACGCTGGTTTCTACACAATAGATGTGCTCAACTTATTTCACAATTTAAGTATATAATTGCTGTCCCAGTTGGGGATGTTAAGGTTTATGAGGAGTTTGATGGGGATTACAAGACTAATAGTAAGTAGGAGGGATGAGCAGGTCAAGTTCAGACTTCTCGTGTACAGTAAGGAGAAGGTTAGGAGAAAGAAGAAGAGGCTTGTTTGCTAGGGCTACTAACCTCGAGATACCAAAGAGGGAAGTGTTGGATTTGTATAATAAGGTAAGAGGTCCTATAGAGACCTCCTCCTACGGGCAATCCACGCAAAACAAGAGAACGAATAAAACCAAGTATTACAAGAGAAAAGGAAATAAACAAGTAAGGAGAAAAACAACATAAGCTCATAGAGAACATGGGGATAAAACCCCATTCACGAGGCTAGCTGTGAAGCCCCTAGAACGATCTAACAAGAGGG
>JAPYVG010000210.1 GCA_028277025.1 Sulfolobaceae archaeon | reverse complement strand
AACCACGTCAACTTCTTAGGGAAAGTATTGGCTATATCGTAAGCAGGGCCTACAGCGTTAGCGAATACGTTTACCGTGAAGGTAGCTAAGATGAAGGCTAAAAGCACAAACACGTTTAGGGGAGGTAACATATGTAAGGTCACAAGGACTATTGGATCCCAGATAGGTTGTCCGTAAAGCTTGAGGGAAGAAGCAGTAGTCATAGTTGACATAACTGCGATAGATAACATGAGGAAGGGCATGGGTATTTGTCCTAAAGTTTGGGCTACTTGGCTTTTAGCAAACCTTGTGTAATCAGGCATTGTTATAGCCATAGTAGCCCAGAACGCGATGTTGGCTTTCTAAGGATAGGAGTGAGATGAAAGTGTAGGGACAAACGGAGTGACAATACAAAAACTTTCTGGCGTTCTATATAGCAAGAACTATTGTTTAACTTACTCTTTATAAAAAAGATTATTAGTTTTTTGATGTATTTATTATTAACAGTATTTTAGGTGAAAATTATCTTGAATTTAAATTATACAAAGTTATCTTTGGATTTATTGTACTTATTGTGTCGAAAGATTCTATAAATATCGTATTTCGGTCACACCTACATCCAGCTATATTAGAATCCCCTGCTAATGCAAATAATATATAATGTCTACTTACTAGGTTGCCAAGACCGTCAATGAAATGTTTAGCTTTACAATAAAATTGACAAAATTCATTACAACTCACTGATCTTTTTTGCCAATCCTTAACTTCTACCACATACACATTATAGCCAGTGAAGGTACTATAGGCAGCTAATAAATCTATTTCGTACTGATTTTGATGTTGACCCTTATATACAAACCAGTTCTTACCTTTGAGTGAATTAGTTATTCTATCTTGAAAATTCTGATCCTTACAGTTACATTTAACTGAAGTAACCTTACCTTGGCTAGAGTATACCCAACAATTTCTACAAACAATGTATCCTTTAGATTCAAAATAAATTGCTACTGCATCTTCTCCTCTGAGTCCTGCCCCTCTTATCGAAGACATGTTATTAAAATGGAAATTGTTCCATAAATATATTTCTCTTTATAATTCTACAGCGTAGTATAATTTACATAGAAAGTAAATTGTAGGTTACTTCAATTTTCTCATAAATAATATTAAACTTACTTTTAATTAAACGTTTAATGTAGAATTTATCCTGATCTAGTTTAAGACCTAAAAAAATTCAGTCATCCTACAAAGCACGTAGAAAGTATTGGATAATTTCGATTAATATTATCTACAACAACTATGGCGGTAATTATGACGGAAAGGTTGAGAGGGACTGAATATTCGTTGAGGATACCGTAAGGACTATTGCGGACTTGATGGAGAAGACTGAGTTGAAGGGAAGATGAGTAGACTTGCTGATTACTTACCTAGCAGTGCGTTATACGGAAGGGTTGGAAAGCTGTGGATCGTGAATTCCTCCCAGATCGGGGTACCCTTCGGGAAGAGGAACAAGGAAACATTGAAGAAGAAGTTTGAGCTAGAGCTAAGGCAGAGGAAAGTATTGGGAGGCGGCTATCACGCTCTTCTTTTACATTAAGTGCAAAGCGAGGAGGAGGTTCAAGGGAGAGTTTACAAAGAAGAGGATCAGGAGTTACTCCGGCTTCAAGGTCTTCAACCTCATGTAGCCAACAATGATAGTCCACGAGATTCAAGTAGAGCTGGCTAATTTTCCGGATAATATCTCGTTACTTCTAGTGGGTTTATAACTTGATCCTCACTCATTTCCGCAAACCTGAGGAGTCCTAACTTTTAAATACTTTACTTTCGTAAAATAAACACGGTATTTTTTCCCTAATTAAAAAACAGTTACCTTCAGTCGTACGATATATTGCAAAATCCTAACTTGTTCTTGGAATTAAGGGGTCTCGTCAATTTTGCAACAGCGTAAAAGTTAACATGTAATTAGGAGATATTATGCTAAAAATTAACAATAAATATGTTAGAAGAGCGAGAGAAGGTTAAAGCGTTAAAAAGGTTATTGAAAACAAGGCTTAATTTACGTCTAACATGTTCTAGGAATTGATAGGTGTCCATTAAACCGTTACCTAGACGGGAAGATTTAGAGAATTTCTAATAAGATTGTTTAGAAAGCATTAGAGAAACACATTAATAGAAGTATTATTATAATTTATTCTACAAAATATTTCCATGAATTATTCAGTAGTTGGAATAGATTTAAATAAACATTACTCAAGGAGATCGTAATGAGGTTGATATATACAATTTTAGTGATTGCAATTATTTTAGCGTTTACGTTTGCTTATTTTTTATTTTACAATAATATTCACTCTAATGAACAACTCAAGGTTCAATCTTCATCCGGAGACTTTACCCTTTATCTTAGGCTAAATACAACAAAAATAAGCCCTGGGAAAGGGATTGCAATTGTAGTAGAACTATTTTACAATGGAATAAATCCGGTTTATATTAATGTAAATAATACCAATATTCATCTTCCGTCACCATATATCCTTGTGGTCCGCAGGTTCTTGTAGGATTAGAAGTGTTCAAAGGATATTATACTATCTCTAATATATCTTTAGCTAAACCTTTATTACTTTATCAACCGGGAATATATAACTGCCCGATGATGTATGCAGTTACACAATATAAGTTATTGCCGTTAAGTGACCAGGTACAATTAATATACAACGGAAAAGTACAAGCTACCTTAAATGACGAAATTTCAACTTCTATTAATGGGTATTGGATAATAAACTCTACTAGTTCATTATCTGGTGGAAACTATACATTTTTCACTAGTTTATTTTCTGGTGGAAACTACACATTCTTCCAACCTGGGGTTTATACGGTAGAAGCTGTTGACTATTTCAATCAAACTGTTTTAGGATACTTTACAGTGACTTAAAGTTAATGTTTTTCCAATTTCTACTATTTTCTACCAATATCACAATTATCAGTAATATGGATTTACTGGTACAACTTAAAGTTAAGAAATATATGTTAAAAACATGAGTAACTAAGTGGCAAAATAAGGAGAATAAAAAAGCTAATTAATAAGAAGTACATAGGATTAAAAATACTTAGAATAATGTCGATTGTTGAAATAGAAGAAAAAGTTAATAAGATACGTCCTAAACGTAGTTGATTTCTTTTGCGTATTCTAGGATACCTTTAGGCCAACCTAAGCCCAACTTTGTAGCCTTATTTATTTCATCTTCAG
>JAPYVG010000209.1 GCA_028277025.1 Sulfolobaceae archaeon | reverse complement strand
GTAGTAGCGTTCTTCCTAGGTGGGACAACAACCTCAACCCCGGTCTTGTAAACCTCATTAGCGTCATAAGTTTTATCTCCGTAAAACTTCTTGACCTTCTTTCCCTTATCTTGTAAATCCTTAACTGTTTTAACTGCGGTCTCAACCTCGTTGGTGGTTACTTCAGCGTTTATTACGTTGAATTGGTCTTTATCCATTACTATTTCGATTTTGAGGAATTTTGAGTCCTTGGTTTTTCCCCATTTTGCTATAATGTATTGTCCTCCCTTGTTTGTGCTTATTCCCGTTGCGTCTGCTATTACTTCAAGTCGGTCATTTGCCTCCGGGAATTTTATGTCCATGTTTCTTACTCTTTCCCATATTGTTGAGTAGTCTAGGCTTGTCGGGATGATTTTCAGTCTCTCTAGTGCTCTCAATACTCCTTCTATGGCCCTGTAGGGTAAGAACAAGTGGAGGAATGCTAGGAATTCGTTGAACTCCTTTGGTGTAGGTTTTCTTGGCGTGCCTATTCTCCTCTGCTAGTAAATCCCACCAGTGTTCGAAGACGTAGAAGGGGAACATTAGGGTATATCTCGTTATGACGTTCTCGTCGTACTTGTGCCAATCCCTCTTGTACTTACTCTTTCCCATGGGTAATACTCGGTATAATTATTTATAAATTTTGTATAATTCTGAAGTAGCCCACAAAGCACCCTTTATATAAATCAAAGCCCGACTGTAAAGGATAGCCTATCCTTATGTTCTTTATCCTCTCCCAGCTTGTCTTGCGCTTCATATCTCCTTCAGATTCTGTAAAAGATCATATTAACGCTATTTTGCCTCTTTTTCTCCTATTTTCCAGTTCGTTAAGCATGTCAACTATATTGTCAAAGATTCTAAAATCAAAATTACCCGGATTTCCTTTTACTCCTTCTAAAATCCTTTTCACGAAATCTAAGTATAGTTTTGGTTCTCTAACAGGAGAAGGTAACTCGTATTCTTTTATATTAGTCAAGTATTTCAAAAAGTTATCCCTAGTTCCTGCCTCGTTCCCAATGAGCACTTGAGAATCATCGTAAAAGTAAACGTTAACTTTACCTCTAGGAGAGTTCTTTATTATTTCCTCGGTCATCCTTTGAGCCTCATCAAATATTACAAGGTCAATATTTAGATCGCCGAATTCCTTAGTAAACCACTCTTCAAAACCCTTTTCTCCGACTCCGATTGGGTATTTTCTTCCAATAGAGTAAAACAAGATGAAAGATGACAGTTTCTTTCCCAGAGCGTTCCTTACAGTATTGATTAACCTATTATTCTTATATGCAAGGATAGTAGTATATCCCTTGCTTAACGCTTCCAAATATAGGATTACAGCTAATAAACTCTTACCAGAACCGGAAACCCCCTTTATTAGGAAATTTACTTTCTTTTTCTCCTCTTTGCTATTTTTCAATGCGTCAAAAACTGCGTTCATTACCTTCATTTGGTCTTCAGTTAAACCGTAACCTTTGGATAATAAGGCCTTACTCACGTCCTCTAATTTCTCATCCTTAAGATTCCTAGCCAATTGAATAAAAGTGTCCTTAAGCTCCAATTTACCTTCAACAATTTTTCTCGCATCTTCGAGATCGTCAGGTGGGAATTTATCAAGCTCCTTCTTAAGCTCGCTTACGTCCCTTATAACCTTACATTCAGAGGAAGAATAATCTGAGGTATTGTAAAGGAAAAGTACGCCTTCAAATTTTATATTAGATGAATGGAATAAGTTGAGTTTATTTACATAGTTGTTGAGTTGGTAACAAGGGTTTTCATGAAGCTCTCCATCAGCTTCCACAACGTTATCTCCTACCTTCCTCACTCGTCTCCAACCTTTAGCTTCAACAACTAATGCCTTATCTTTATCCACGAAAATCACGTCTGTTCTTTCAGTAAAGATTGGATACTCTAAAATAATAGGATGAGGAGGACTTATTGTCGATAGGAGGTCAAGCAATTTCTTCCAGGCATTCTGCTGCTCTACTAGCGGTTTCTCATTGAACGTTTCTTCATAACTTCTGACCAGAATATTATGAGCTGAAGGAGTGATTTTTTCTAGTATTACCGGTAACACAAAGATTCTCCACTTATATGTTTATAAACTTTCGTCTCACTCTCTCCTATTTTTAAATATTAGCTGCGGCATGGCTCTCGAAATCTTACCTTGTATAGTTGAAACTGTTAATTATCAAGTAGTAACTTATGAGTCCTTGAGAGGAAAAGGAGAAGAGATTAGGAAAAGAAAAGGTGATTTAATAAAAGCTGGAATTGAAGAAAAGTACATCAAAGATTTCGCAGAGGACGTCGAGAGTGCAGAAGGAGCAATATGCGGAAATGAGGAGAGGTTAAGTGCTTATTTAGAAATCTTAAATATTATAGGTGTATAACGCATGTTATACTTTCGCTTTACTTTCCTTTTTATTTAAGGAGTTAAATTACCATGATAGTGAAAAAAGTTAGAGGAGTAATAGTGTCATTCCCCTCAAAGGAAATTATGGACGAAATATTAAAAGAAGCAAACGTAAAGCAGGAAGAAATTAAGGATGTTGAAGAGAATTAAAAAACTAAAATTAAGGAATTTTTAGATTAAAGGAAATTATTTTATTGCTTCTGTTGTTTCTTTTCTTTCCTCCATTCATCTATTAATTTCTCTACTTTTTCTATTTTGTCTTGATTTAACGTCCCTAACGTACTCTTCAAAATAAGAATAAAGGTGTCTACATTCCTATTCTCTAATGATGAATAGATCTCTAGTGATGACTTTAAGCTTGCAGGAGAGATGTTAAATTTTACGAGCTTGTCTTTGTCAAGTTTTTCTCTCAAGTAGCTAACTAGATTTCTTATCTCCTCCTTTTCTTCTCTCCCTAAATTATAATTCTTAAGGAACATATCTAAATCTTCCGTACTCTTTGGATAATCGAAATAAAAGCTAACAAACCTCCTAGCAAGTGCATCACCTACGTAAAATAGATTCCTGGCGTCTGTCAAGTTCATGGTGGAAATTATTCTTATCTTCTTTAATGGTTCGTTTTCCTTGCCTTGTTTTTGCAGTTCTTCATAAATCTTGAGGAACTCCTTTGCATATTGGTCAATATTGTCTCCGTAACTCTTTATCTCATCAATTAAAGCCTTAGGAATAAACCAGTCCTTCGGATCGCCACTGGAGAAAATAGTAAATAACTCTCCGAAAGCCTTGTCAACATCTGCCCTAT
>JAPYVG010000208.1 GCA_028277025.1 Sulfolobaceae archaeon | reverse complement strand
TTTTAATTGAGCTAACTTGTTATAAGTTCAGTTTTTCTCTAGATTAGCTAGACATCTAATTTGATTGCATAGCTAAAGATAATTTCCTATTATTGATTCCATGGAATTTGACGTATATTAATAGATTAAAGGTGTTATGTGTTTATATAAAGAATAATAAATGATATTTTCTATGCCTTTTTAAATAGAAAAGAAACGTATAATATAGGAGATTATCAAGTATTCTCTCAATATTTTTCACTCCTAAAAGCTAAGTTGTTAACCTTTATTGTATAAGAGGATATTATTCTGAACTCTAGAGGGGAAACGCTTAGAACTTTTGAGTACTTTTCCATTCTAATCCTCTTTAATGTATCTTCATCAGCCCTCATTGCAATTTTCGTAATAGTTAAAGTAAGAATGAGGTCGTTTAAATCTATAGGCCTATGCGTTGCTAGAATAGTGCTTATTCCTCTAACCCTTCCAAGCCTCCTAATTTTATTAATTAACCTCTTAAGAGGGGTGTCCGTGGCGGAATTAAAAGTAAGAAAAAGTTATGCTACGGGTAAACACTCTATTAATAAGGAAATAGTCTTAATATTTTCCAAGCTATAGGTAATAGGTTTGCTAATTGCTTTCAACATCACAATGAGAAGTTTTCATTTATCACCAAGGTTCTTTGCTTTTGCTTTTTACGCATTGCATAACTTTATCTACATCTACATCAATTCCGTAAGTAGAAATAAATTTCTTAAACTTCTGCAGCACTTTTTCTAGTCTTTTTATAGCAGCGTCGCTTATTCCGGGCCAGTCTATGTACTCAGGTTTTATTCCCACAATATACGCCTCTTTAGGTCTGCTATTAGATCTTGCAGATAAAGATAATACTTGCAACGGAGTTAATCTATGCGGATCTGTTATCTCTACGAAATCAGCTTTGTCTAAATCGACTTTAAATATTCCTTCCTCCTCATCCATTTGCACAATGTCTATAAAAAATACTATGTCTCCGTTTTCTATTGTCGAGAGAGCTTGAAGGCCGTTACACCGGCATCAAATGCAGGCAAGCCGAGTTCTTCCATACAAGCCGCAGTTAATGAACCAACCGCATCGTCTCCGTAAAGTCTATTTCCTAGACCTATGATTTTAATAGACAATTTACCTTCTCCTCTACCTTAGCATTAAGCTTTGCAATATTTTCGTCATTATAATCCCCCAAAGATATAAGGCGTATACTTTTTTCAATACGGAGAAGATTAGAAGGCCATATGCTACGTCTTCTAAATAATACCTGCCATCTAATCCAAGTCTTAATAACTCTAACATTTTTAAATTACGGAGCAAATAATTGAGTTTCCGGACGTATTGGAGCTAGTGGAAAAGCGTGAGCTCCCTAGAGAGATATATGCTCCAACCGGATCTCTTTTGTTCCTACCATACGAACCGGCTATCGAGAGCCCTTTGATAGCGAATAGGAAGAAGTGGAGGCTTTTCGCTAACTACAGCTTAACGGACGACTACGAAGTAGTTCAGATAAACACTACTGGACAACTGATTAGAATAAAGGAGGATCCAGACATAGACGAAATGATGAGGTATGTACGAAAAAAAGCACCCAGGTGCAACTGTTGATGAAGTAATATCATTTGCTCTTGAAAGCCCAGTAGAACAGACCGGAGAGTTTAAAGACGACGACGAATTCGGTGCTTATGCTCTTACATTATATCTCATGTTGGCATATCTCATACATTACGGTGTTCTAATTCTCGTAAAAGATTGGATTTTTTTAAATAAACTCCCCAGTTTACTGAGAAAAAATTCAAAGACAAAAAGCCTAATCTCTTTTTCCTTCAATCCTAGATCCGAAAAGTACTCCTTATACCTTGAATCGCATAAATATATCCTTACGAAGTCGTTGGGATCCCTAAAAGCCCTACCTATTGTGTATTATCACGCCGTCCATATCTACCATAATGGGATAAGGTTGTTTGATTGTTTCAATGGAGGCGGTTAAGATGTTCATCTCCTCATCTGTCAGCTTAGGTAAATAGCTCTCTAACTCCTCGTCTACCTTAAGGTCGTTTACGCTCACCCAATGTTCCTCGTTAGTATACTGAACGTCCTCCAATACTTCCTTTATTAGGTCTGGTAACTTGTTAATACCTAGCTCTACGCTCATGGAACCACCTCAATCAATTTTCTAATTTTTTTCAAGCTCTGTTGTTGCTAATTGTCTCCCTTTATCCGTTAAGACGTAATAGATTTCTTCATCCTTTTGCTCCTTTATTACATATCCCTCTGCTAATAACCACCTAATATTCTGTATTACGGTCTGGTATGGGATTTGTGTACTTTCGGATATTTCGCTTGCTTTTGCCTTACCTAATTTTAGGAGGTAAATAACGATATATGCCCTAAGAGTTAGGAAGATGTATTTATCTGTGGATATTTTTCCCGTGTTTGCTCTATGTTTATCATAGAGCATAATAATGATATTTAAATCTTCTTTTTACATATCGCATAAACCATAGATTACTCTTTTCATTATATGTATAACATCAACCATATGAAAGAGAAATATCGCGTTCTCGGTGAGACCGAGCAGTATATCCTATTATATCTAATTAGCATAAAGGAAGGGGTGGCGGTGAAGGAAATTTACGAGAAGATGAAACTGAGTCCTAATGCCGTTACTCAAGCCGTTAATAAGTTATTAAATGAAGGATTTTTAGTAGAGAAGAGAGAAGAGGTATTTCCTAGAAGGAGATTAATTTATCTGAGTGAGAAAGGGAGAAAAATAGCTCAGTTACTTCTTCAGATACAAGAAATTATAAAGTCAAATCAATGAATTAATCTTAACGAGTAACCTAACGTTCTTATCAAAGCATATTGTTACTCTAGAAAAGAAGTCGTCCCTACCTAAGATTAGGCTGGGATAAATCCCTCCGATTTCTCCAAAATCGGCTACTGCAACCGGAATTTCGAAATCCTCATTAAGTTCCACGAAATGAAATTTCAGTTTGTACCTTTTTGTATGCAGGTTCAGGTTGGTTAATACTACAGTGTCCAAATAACGTTCTTCTGGGTTGTTAAAGCACTCGTTTAGGGTCTTCTTATTTATTATAGAGAACCTACTACCGCTGTCTGGTAAAGCGTAAATTAGTATGTTCCCTCCTATCTTGGGGCATTCCATCTCTGCTTTTAGTAAAGGTACCGCATAGCCTCTTAAACTGATGAAAGGGATTTCTATG
>JAPYVG010000207.1 GCA_028277025.1 Sulfolobaceae archaeon | reverse complement strand
TCTCTGAAAAAGGGTTGCAGGATATGGGAAGCGTAGTATTTACCCGAGTTCATCGCTGCCTTCATGACATCATTTCTGTTACCCTTTACTTTTACAACCTTAGCTCCGTAACTCTCTATTTGTTTCAATTTGACACCTTTAGCGTTCTCTGGAACGAATATAGTGGCGTTAATTCCCGCTGCGGCTGAGTAGGCTGAAATTGATGCACCGGCATTACCTGAAGAGTCTTCTGATATATCTTTTATACCATTCTGTCTTAAGAACGATATAAGTGTTACAGATCCTCGATCTTTGTAAGATCCCGTAGGGTTGAGGAAATCTAGTTTAAAATGAAGTTTTCCTATCTTGAGAAGAGGTGTATTCCCTTCACCTAGTGAGATCCATTCTTTAATATAAGGGAAGTTTTTTCTTATCTCTGTATCATAATCTCCTAGTATCTCTACCTTAAAAGGTCCTCCGCATCTTGAGCACGTTATCTCGTATATGTTTTCCCTTTCCTTGCCGCATCTTGTGCATTTAATTATGAATTCCACAGATGAACTATGTGACATTAAACCTAAAATTTGTGTTCACTGTACTTATGAAGAATTTTTAACATACTTTTTGATTTCTGTGGATGTATTTAATGTTAGAAGGTTTTAATTCCCGTTAACAATTGGAGATTGCTAATCCTTATGATCACTATATTAATATAGAGGAATGACTTATACTATTTGGATTTGTCCTAAATGGATCAGATAACATTTTAGATTATTCTTCTAGAATTTTCCGGAATCTTCTGCTATTTTTATTATGTTTTTTAGACGAAGAAGCTTGATAATGATAAAAGTATTCCAAAGATACCTATTCCTATTATCATGTTTGGTAAAGGAAAATAATTAGTTAGAAGTCCATAAATAAAAGCCATAACAGGAGATGAATTATTCAGAAAAATCTGAATTATTGAGTTTACTCTCCCCATTATATGTTTCTCTCCTTTTCCCCAAGGAGAAATTACTAAAATATTAGGCCTATAAAAACTTTGAATAAAAGACAATTTTGTGGACTTTCACCACCGTTTTTAATCTGATTATTCTTCATAATATACCAGATGTATATGAATTCTTTTAGTTATATAAATAATTATGAATTTTATGAATATATAATTATATTGATAATTATTTTAATATATTCTTCTTATAAATCTATCATAAAAGGTAGAAAAGTTAGACCTAGTAGACTATTTATACGACCTTTAGTTTATATTTTTTTATCCTTGTCAATATTATCTGGCACAATTTCTATGGTAGATTTGATTTCAATTTTGATAGGATCTGTAACAGGTTTTTTAATAGCTTATTATTTTGGTGAGGATACGAAATTGTTTATAGGCAAAAATAACGATATATATTATAAAAGATCTCCCGTAATCTTTACGTTGTGGATATTATCTTTTCTAGGAAGAATATATATTTATTTCATAAGTGAAAATAATATAACATGGACAGAGATAATATTCGACTTTTTGTTACTTATGAGTACATTTATGACATTAGGAGAGTCCTTTTACATATATAAAAAATATAGAATACTTAAACAATATATTTCATGAATTTACAGAAAAAGAGGTTAAGGGGACGGAAATCCTTTAGGGCTGGGATGAATGACCTCTTGTTTAAATACCTCGTTTCTCTTAGTGATGCTAATGACGCTCTTCTCCAACTCGATTGAGGGCTTAATGGGACTGTGGGAGGAGCAACCGTTATCTCCTTCCTTTAAGGGACTAGAGCTCGGCAATGAAAGTCCCCCTTGTGGGGGATACCCCCACACCCCCCGATGCTATTTTCAAATTGGGAGTAGTTCTCTGAGCCACTCGACTGCCCACCAGACGAGAGATGTAAACCCGAATCGATGGTGGGAACGATGAGATGGGAACCCTTGCCCCTTCCATGGCGGGAAGGAAGTCAGTATCTTAACTAGCAACGTTATCATTGATTATATATTTATTATGATTGTTCAATTAATGTACCTTCCATTAATTAATTTATAGGTCAGCGTAGACTTTAACTTTAAAGTGTGATTAAAGATGAGTGATTTTAATTCTTTGCAAAGATTTATAGAAGGCAGTGAAATGGCTAGAAGAGTATACTTGAGGCAAGTAAGGAGAATAATAGGACTATTCTATCTATTAATATCTACTTATGTTCCTTTGATGTTTGGGTTAACACTTATTTATTTAAACTTTCATACTTCTCTAACTATCATAGATCCAGTTATACAAATTATTATTTATTCTCCATTAGTCTATTCAATATATATAATATTTTCATCAATTCTGTTATTTAAGTTAAGAAAAATTCCGTCAGTAATGAAAAAAATTAGGGAAATAAAATCGAATAAACCAAGAACCAGTAAAATATTCTATTCATCCTACTTTTACTATTTCCTTTCTATAGGAATCGTATCATCGTTAGGGTTTTACGCTCTATTAGTAGGCGGAGAAGTAGGAGAAGTTGTGGAGATAGTAGAAAATTTTCTAATTTTATTACTTATAATAAAGTATTTTTATTATCTCTTCTCCTTACTAGAAGTTGATAAATGGGACAAAGAAGACTACATAGCGTTAATAGGTGCTATTATAGGATTTATAGGTGGAACCGTGTTTAATTCTTATTTATTCTTCGTGTTTTCTATATCGTGGATGTATGCTGGATTAAGTTTACTTAGAAAAAATTGGTGATGAGTACATGACGGGAGAATTAAAGGAAATCATTGAAATTATAAAATCGCCAGTATTTACCAGCTCTGTACGAATAGGTATACTTCTCATATTACTGGGAGTAGATAAGATAACATTTACCGATCTTCTTAAATCTCTGGACATACCTAAATCTTCATTATATTACCACCTTAAAATATTAGAAGAAAACGAGCTTATAATAATAAGAGACGTAATTACAATTACGAGACCTAGAACTATCATTCAGATAACACCGAAAGGTAAACTCCTTATAGAAAAATACATAGAATTACTGGGAAAAATACAAAAGAAAGAATAAGGAACACGAAGTCTTATAAAAATTAACCACGTGTATTGATTGATTATAATCAAAATAGACTAATTATATCTGTAGGGTAGTTGCTCATTATCTTATATATTATTTCTATTATTTCTATCTATATTTCTACAAAAGCTACAATTAATAATAAAACCTTACGTGAAATAAGGAAATTATGAAAGTAAAGAGAGTCAGGACATATATACCTGGTCTAGACGAAATCC
>JAPYVG010000206.1 GCA_028277025.1 Sulfolobaceae archaeon | reverse complement strand
CTCGACTTCCTTCAACTTCTGGTAGGTCTTATAGTCAACTTTAACCCTTAACTTCACTGCCCTCTCCACTTAACTCACCTATCAACTTTTTTACACCTTGAACTAGGACTGTCTTCTTATGACTCCTCATACCGTAAATTTTCCCTGCGAATGAGGTTATGATGGAGATTAAGTCCTCCACGAGTTCTTGCGTATCCTTAGGTTCTTCTCCGAAAACCACCTCAATCTTAACTCCCATGGTTGAGAAGAACTCTTTAATGTACTCGAAGCCGAACCTCGTCAACCTATCCTTGTAGGTTATTAATACGACGTCAACACTCCTTCCCTCAACAAGTTTGAAGAGCTTCAGTAATCCTTTCCTTTGTGTGTTTAACCCGCTTGCAATGTCTTTTAGTACTTCAATCACTTTGTAACCCTTTGCTGTTGCGTAATTTGTTAGGTAGTTTATTTGTCTCTCCAAATCTTCTTTTTTGATCTGCTGATGAAACTCTTGAGTAAATTACTGCTCTTGTTTCTTCCCTCCTCTCTAAGTACTTCTTAATCTCGCTGTAAGGTACCCTGTACTTCCCTCCTTCAGTTGTTACTGCCCTTATTTTCCCTTCTCTAATCCACCGTAGGAGTGTTGAGTATGAAATGCCGAGAAGTTGGCAAGCCTCCTTAGGTCTCAGTAGTCTTTCCACAAAATTAGTTGATAATAAATGAATATAAAAAGATTTCTATTAACACGAAAAAGAATTCATCCCGAACATTTATTCAACTAAGTTTCACCGAAAGTCACGTACTTGTGATTAACGCCTAAAGAGGAGAACACGTTATCTCATTCCAATTTCTTAATTAATATTACTTATGAATTGCTTTTGATCAACCTGACTAACGTCTCGTGGTGAAGATGTAAAGGATGATAAGATAGAGCTAATACTTGTTAGGAAACTTCAAAGTATTGGGCTAAAATAAACCCAGAAGAGGTAGAGGAGGTGGGAGAAGAGATTAGCAGATCTCTCAGAGTTAATAGTTGTTTTTGACGTGAATGTTTTCGTTCATCATCTAACAGCACACCTTAAGTTCGTAGATAGGGCTACCTACCCTTTTCGTCAACCTTTACTAAGTTCTCCATGTGTACTACCTAGATTTCCACATAATAGAATAAAGTTTTATTTAAGACGGGCAGTCAAGTGTTTACTTGTGGCGTAACTTACCTTCTTTAATTACTTCTAATTCCGCCATGGGTACTTATATAGAGTCCCATCGAACCCATCATCCCCCTCACATTGCTTATAGAGTTCACTGTAGGGCTCTCTTCTACATCATAATTTATAACTTATAAACTTCACGGCTTATCGGAAATTGTTGGCAAAGACATTAATAGTTTTTTACAACGTGAAGATTAACTACTATTTTTAAGTTTTTGTAGAATCAGAGTAAACAAGATTTTTAAATCTCTGTGGAGTGTGAATATACAATGATAGAAGAATACAACCCTTGGTGGATCTCGAAGGATAGGATAAAAGAACTTGAAGTATATAGGAAATATGAAGAGTCTGAAGTTAAGTGGTTTCCAGACGTGATTGAAAAGGTAAGCTTATCTCCGTATTCCCTCAACTTCTTTTTGGCCCTAGACAAGTAGGTAAATCTACTGCGCTAATTCTCCTTATTAAGAAGCTTTTAGACGAAAGAAGGGTGAATCCTAAATCCATTTTCTATTTCTCTTGTGACAAATTGGCAGATTATAAGGAATTAGATGAAATTCTTGGAGAGTATATAAAGTTTAGAAAAGCCAATAATATTGCTTCATCATTTATTTTTCTTGATGAGATAACTTATCCGAGAGAGTGGTATAGAGCTTTAAAGGGTAGAATTGATAAAGGGGATTTTAAGAATGATGTCTTGGTAGTTACGGGTTCATTATCGATGTCTGCAAAGAGGGAAATTGAGACTTTCCCAGGAAGAAGGGGTAAAGGTAAAAAATTTACTAATGCTACCTTTACCTTTCTCCAAATATGTGGAATTATTTAACGTTAAGATTCAAAAAGGGGATTTGGACTTCGTACTTTCAAACTATATGCGAAACGTTCAGTTCTTGAGTGAGCTTAACGAACTTCTTGAAAAGTATTTAATTACCAGAGACTTTCCTAATGCAATAAGGGACTTCGTAAAATACGGAAAAGTAGGTGAGAATACAATAAGTGATTTCATTTCCAGTATAATTAGTGATGTAAATAAGTTAAGGAGGAGCGAGACTTTCTTTAAGCTCGCAATAAAAGGTATAATAGAAAGGACTGCAAATGATTTCAGTTACCATACTTTATCTAAGTCGTTTGGAGTGGGTACGGTAAAGACTACGATAAGTTATGTAGAACTTTTACAGAAACTATATTTACTTAAGGTTCTAGAGCAGATAGATCCAGAAGGTAATATGTTAACTATGAAGGAAAATAAGTTTTACTTTATAGATCCGTTTATATATAGGGCATTTTCTTTCTGGACTTTAACTAACTTGCCAGATGAGACTAAGTTAATTGAAAGCGTAGTAATTTCTCATTTATCCAGAATTTATGATACCTTTTATATCAAGGCAAAAGGAGAAATAGATGCCGTAATAAAGAGTAAGGAAGAGATTATAGGCTTTGAAGTGAAATTCGGTAATGTTAAAGCTGAGAAGAAAATCTTAGGGAGAATGAAAAAGGTTTACATTCTTAGCAAGGATAAAGTTGATTATAATATAATACCGGTTTCAATATTTTTAGCAATGATTGATATTCCTCAATAATCTATTGAATTAAAAGTGTTAATTTAATTTACAACAATGTGGAGAGCGTTTATTGCTTTAACTTTGTCAATTTTTACTTCTCAGAAATAATTGTATAAAATGTAAATTTTCATGATAAAGTATTTAAAACTCAGAGTTTTAATGATATCTCTCAAATTAACGGGAAGTTTTTAATATTATCGATATAATATTATGGTGGTAATATAACTATGGAAATATTACGAAGAGAATACAAAGACCTAAAAAACCTTGAGGGCTGGACACTAATTTACGGTAGGAGGAAAGTAGGTAAATCTTTTCTAGTGAGGAAATATATAAACTACGATCTGTATTACGTAATAACTAGAGATCTACAAGCTTATTTCCCTTCAGACGGTAGCTTTCGAAAGCTTGATGAGGCTTTTTCATTAACAATAAGGGCGTTAAAGGAAGATAAGACTGTAGTAATAGATGAGTTCCAAAGGTTACCAGAAAAGTACTGGGACGGGTTAAGCACTG
>JAPYVG010000205.1 GCA_028277025.1 Sulfolobaceae archaeon | reverse complement strand
TAATCAAATATCCCCTACTGAAGTTTTTTAGTAGGAAATAAAGCCTTCTACTCTCAAGAAAATACGTTAGCCTTATTTCCCTACTTCTCAAATCCTTAGGTAATGAACCGTGTTCATGATGAATTACGCTGATAGGCAAGAACTTTACTTTATATCCTCTTTTGATAGCTCTAAAGCATATATCAGTGTCGTCGTACTCGTAAAAGTAATTTGGATCAAAACCTTTAAGCTCGTCAAGAAGCTTTTTACTGACTAGCATAGCAGAGCCTTTAGCGTAAAGAATGTCGGTGACGTCTACACATTGATTTTCTGCCGGCTCTCCTTTCCTAAGCTCTCTTGGATAGCCTAGTTCATCAATAAGCCCCCCACAACTATCTATTAAACCGTTAGGGTAAACCAATTTTAGCTGAAAAACAATGTTATAATTCTCTTTATTTAATGTAGTGGACAATCGGAATAATGTGCCTGGAGGTAATATTATATCGTGATCTAAAAAGAGAATAAATTCTCTGCTTGCTTTATTAATTCCAGCGTTTTTACTGTTGGCGACACCTAGTCTTTCCTCATACTTGAAGTACTTTATTGGTAAAATATTAGTATACTTTTTTACTATCTCTTCAGTCTTATCTTTAGAACCATTGTCTATTATGATTACTTCATAATCGTCGTGGAAGTCTTGAGCTTTAATGCTTTCTAATAACTCACCAATTGTATCCTCAGCGTTGGAAGTAGGAATGACAATTGATAACACATTAGCATATTGGCCGAGCAAATAATAAAACTACAGCATCATTATCGATCATGCAATGATTCGGATCATTTTTTCCTTTATGTGTTCATTTACAAATTTACAGCTGTATTCTCTCTCAAGCGATTGTATTAACTGGTAGATAGACATACAGGTAATATACGCATGGTATTCAAACGCTAATTGATTAAATTTAGACACTGCCTCATAATCGTTTAAAATTAAGTTATATTCTCATCCTTCGCGGTCCATTTTTAGTATATCTGTTTCTAAATTATACATTTTCATAACATTATTTAACGTTTCCATTTTGACCTTTATTCCATTTCTTTTAGACTCTTTGAACAGTGTCACCGGTGCTTGCTTAGTTTCCACATTAGAGATGATGATATATCCTTACCTTATTATATCCTTACCTTATCTCCTACAGCCATATTTAATGGAACGATCCTTCCTTCAAGACCGTTTATCCTAATATTTTCCACTAATTCTTCATATGCTCCGGGTTAGGCTCTATTATATTTACCTTTTTAGCCCCCTTAATTAAAAAAGATATTTCTTTTACGAAAGCCCTTTATGTATACTGTTGATTTTATCGATTTATTCTTAACATCCACGTAACCATAATGCTTTATCTTTAAATGTTTCTATAATTTCGGCATGAATGTGTTTAAATTTTATATTTCATTTTTCCCAATCTATCTGATCCCGCGTTAAACACTTCTCCTTCTAGCTCTTATGTGAATAGCATTCTCTTAGTTGCTTCAGTCTAATCGCTAACATAAAGAAAAGCTCTAGTCTGGTTACCATCGCCGAAGAAGGTTAAGATCATTGACTTGGCGAAAACGATAATACGACTTACGAATTCATACTCTAAAATCAGAATCTTACCGCCTAGAGCAGATGACCCTACTGGGAGAGCAGCTGACATAACTAAAGCTAAAAAATCCTAGGATGGAAATCTAAAGTCAACTTAAAGGAAGGACTTAGGGAACCATAGAGTGGTTTAAGGTGAGAATATGAAGATAGGTATAGTAGGATTAGGAGTAGGGGGATTAGCAACTGGGGTAGTATTAGCCGAACGGGGACATAAAATTATCAGCGTAACTGTAGATCAAAATAAAGTGAAAGGATTAGAGTGCAAAAGGTCTCCTATTTATGAGCCTGGACTGCAAAAGATGTTAGAGAGGTACTTTTATAACTTTACTTTTACCACAGATTGCGGCTTACTTTTCAACACAGATCTCGTTTTCATAACAGTTTCTACTCCAACAATAGACGGCAAAGTCTATCTAGGTCACGTGTTTGATGTTGCTAAAAGGTGGAGAGATGTGTTGAAGAGAAATGATGCTATAGCAGTAATAAAAAGTACTGTCGTACCGGGCACTGCTAGGAAAGTTAATGAGATTGTGAGAAACGACGTAGTACCGAACCCAGAGTTCTTAAGGGAAGGTAGTGCCATACTCGATACCATAAATCCTGACAGGATTGTGATAGGTAGTGAAAACAAGGAAGCTGTTGACGTGGTGGAGAACTTATGGAAATTTACTAACGCCCCAGTAATAAGGGTAACATGGGAGGAAGCTGAGATGATAAAGTACGCGACTAACTCTTTTTTGGCTGTTAAGATATCGTTCATAAATGAAATAGCTAACGTGTGTGAAAAATTAAAGGACTGTGACGTTACAGTTTTAGCAAAAGCTATTGGTATGGATAAGAGAATCTCCCCTTATTTCTTAAATCCTGGTATAGGTAGGGGGATCTTTTCCCTTGGATGACACAAAAGAGCCTTTGCTAAGTATTATAGTAATAAATTTCGGTGAAGAAGAACATCTACATAAATTAATATCTTCACTAGAAAAATCGACTTTTAAGGACTTCGAATTACTCATAGGTGATGTAGTTTTAAATAGTTCAAATAATACAAAAACAAAGGGTACTGTATTTGAGAAATTGATATCAAATAATGTAGATTTCAAACTAATAAGACTTGAGAATAATCACGGTGCACCAGGAAATAGAAATGTATTAGCTTCTCATGCTAGAGGAGAATACTTATTATTCCTTGATAATGATACGGAGATATTAGAAGACACTTTAACCCATGTAATGGATTTTATAAAAAAAGAAAACTCTAATTTAGTAGTTCAATTAAAACTACTTTACCCTAACGGCTTAATAGATAGTTGCGGTGGATTAATTAACGATCTAGGATATCCAGTAGAGCTAAATAGAAATAGTAAAGCTAATGAGAAGTGCTTTGAAATAAAGGAAATCTTTTACGCTAAGGGTGCAGCTATGCTAGTAAATAGAAGAATCTTTAAAGAGTTAGGCGGGTTTGATAAGGATTATTTTTACGGCTATGGCGATACCGATTTTTCGTTCAGGGCTATCAAGAGGGGTTATAAGGTAGTTCTTTTCCCTGCTACGGTAATTCATCATGAACACGGTTCATTACCTAAGGATTTGAGAAGTAGGGAAATAAGGCTAACGTATTTTCTTGAGAGTAGAAGGCTTTATTTCCTACTAAAAAACTTCAGTAGGGGATATTTGATTA
>JAPYVG010000204.1 GCA_028277025.1 Sulfolobaceae archaeon | reverse complement strand
CTTGTAACTAAGGGTAACGGAGGGTTAGTTGAGCAAGTTACTGACGGGGTTGATGGTTTCCACGTTAATACCTATGATGTTAAGGAATTCGCTGAAGCTCTCTACAAAATATCATTGATTCCCAGAGAAGAGATAAAGAAGATGGGAGAAAGGGCCAGAGCAAACGCCTTGGTAAAGTTTAACCCAGATAAGATTATTAGAGATTTGATAACTTCATATAAAGAGCTAAGTGAGGGTTAATTAGTGAAAACTATTTCAATAATCTTATTTGATATGAGTACGTTAGGCGGAATCCAATTAATGACAGTAGACACACTATGCTTGCTCGCAAAAAATGGGTATAATGTTACACTAGTTACAACGAGCTTATCTGAACGTGTTTTAACTTCGCTTAAGAACTGTGAAGGAAACATAAAAATAGAGTTATTGCCTAAAATCTCAAACGTTACATTTCAAATGATATATTTTATGTTCTACAAAAAGAATGAGAGTTTTTCTATTAATATGCACGGTGATATTCAGCCTATTGTATCTGATATAGTTTATTTTCATCAGTTTAATACCGATTACAGAATAAGATCTTCATCACTTAAGAGGATTATTTTGTTACCTCAGTATTCTGTTAGGAAAAGATTTATAGAGGAGCTTCGTAGAAGAGGAAGTTTAGTATTAGTGAATAGTAGTTGGACTCAAGCTGAAGCTAAATACTTTTGGAATTTAGACGCTAAGATCTTATACCCACCAGTCCACACAGAGAAATTTAGGAAGATAGGCAACATGAATAGGAGTGACGTTGTACTTACTATATCAAGGTTTTCGAGGGACAGGGGGTTGGATAACGTGTTGAATGTTGCGAAAGAGTTAAAGAAAATCAAGTTTGTCATAGCAGGTTATCTTCAAGATCCCGAATATTTCATAGAACTTAAAACGAAAAAAAGTGAAAATGTTGAACTTTATCCCAACGTGAGCGAAGAAACTAAACTTAGATTATTATCAGTTTCCAAAGTTTATTTTAACCCAACTCCATATATTGAAGGGTTTGGAATCTCAGTAGTTGAAGGTATGAGTGCTGGTCTAATTCCAGTCACCAGAAACAAAGGAGGGGTAATCGATTTCGTTCCTAAAGAGTATATGTTTGATGAGATAAATGAGGCCTTAAGTAAGATCGATTACGGAATTAAAAACTGGAATTTTTACAGTATGAGGATGATGAAAGAGTTGGCAGATAGATTTTCCCTTGAAAATTATGAGAAAAATTTGTTAGATATAGTTAGTAAATATTTATAATTAGGTTTATTAAGTTTAAATATTCTGAAAGCTTTCAAAATCTCTTTTTGCTTCTCATCTCAGATAGCCCTTGAATTCTTGAACCAACTATGATCTCCAGCTAAAGTTATTATTTTTCACATCACGACCTTTATCCTTTAACCCGTTAGCTACTTCGAAGATATATCTAACTCCGCCGGCAAGTCCCGGCTAACTAATGCGAACAAAATTTTCATAAGTTAGTCTTGTGGATAGGGCAATAAAAAATTTATATACCGCTTATTTATTGCACTCCTGAATGTTAATTAGCGTAATTATATCGGCTTATAATAGAAGAGAGTTTCTTAAAAACGCAATAAGGAGCGTTTACAATCAGTTGTTAGATAAAGGATTGTATGAAGTGGTTGTAGTTAAGAGCTTTGAGGATAAAGACATAGACGATTATATTGCGAAATTAGGCTACAAAAATATTGTATATGATACTCCCAACTATGGGGAGCGAGTTAGTGCAGGAATTGAAGAGTCAAAGGGAGAAATTTTGGCGTTTCTAGAGGACGACGACGAGTTTAAACCAAATAAACTAAGTAAAATATATAATGTATTTAGTACCCAAAAAGAAGTGTCCTATTTTCATGATACAAGAGAGTATATTTATTATGATAAAATATTTGATTTAAACACTAAAGACCCTAATATAAGCTGGATCATTAGATATCTTGAAGAAATAACTCCTCATGAAGACGTTCTTATAGACCCATTTGATAAAAGAGTGGGAAATTTTCTGATAAAGTATTATGGTACTTTAGCAACTGTAAGTTTAATGGCTGTTAGACGCAGTTGCTTAGAGAGTAAATTAACTCTTCTTAAACAAATAAAACAAGCCTTAGAAGATTTTGTCCCCGCCTTTGCGGCTGAATGCGGTAAACTGCTTCATACGGCAGATAGATTAACGAGATATCGAATCCACAATATGAACAATTCAATAGCTCTTAACGAAAAGGATATATTAAGGAAGCTTTTTTTCTTAAGGAGATCTATAAATGACCTAAAAATTATAATAGATAACATCTCTCCAAAAAATCGGGTTCGAAGTGTTGTAAAAATGAGGTTATTGGAAGCTAAGTTAACCTTGCATAACTCACCAGAAGAAATTAAGGAAAAATTAGGCTACAAACAAAACGTATTAAGTGCGATTAAAGACCTTTCGGAGTTATATCTAATTAAACACGATTTGCTGGAATTTCTTAATTTATTTCCACATATTATTTATAACGGTATTCCTTCGAAACGGATGAAAATTTTAATTAAAAGAATAGTTAAAGGTGTAAGGTAATGAGTAATTATATAAAAAGAGCTAAAATAGCTATTAAGTCTAGGAAATTACTGAAAAATTGGACAATTAGTATTCTTAAATATGCTCTTAAAAATCCAGAAATTCATCTTAAATGTAAGGATAATAGTGTAATTAAAGTGAGTAGAGACGAGTTTGTGAAAATTTTGTCCTTATACTATGAAGGAAAGATAATAAATTGCTCTAATAATTCTATTGGGTTTTATGTTAATGGAAATACTTATTGGATACCAGTAAACGAAATACTTATAGCAAGTGGAGAATTTGATAGCATTCTGAAAGCCCTCTATTATAATTGGAGATATAAAGGTAAGCATTGGGAAAAAGGAAATATAAAATTTAAACATATTCATGCTGAAATAATTGAAACATTTGAGGATGAAGCATATGGTTACGTGGATGTTAAGAATAAGTCAGTAGTAGACATAGGGGCTTTCGTAGGAGATACGGCAATTTATTTCGCAATTAAGGGGGCTAAAAAGGTAGTTGCAATAGAGCCTCACCCTGGAGCGTATGAAGAATTAGTGGAAAATATTAGGATAAACGGTCTAGAAGGAAAGATCGTTCCGTTAAACATAGCTGTAGGAGATAAGGAAGGATATATCGTCGTCTCTAATGTGGAAACCAAGCAAGCGCCGGTGACACTGTTCAAAGAGTCTGAAGGAAATGGAATAAAGGTTAAAATGGAAA
>JAPYVG010000203.1 GCA_028277025.1 Sulfolobaceae archaeon | reverse complement strand
GAACGTTATTTAGGTGGATCGTCGGGGCTGATGAAAATCTTTAAGTTACGTTAAAGTCCCATAACTGCTGCAAGTTATTAGGTTCGGGTTCTACAGCAATTACTCTACCTTTCTCCTTTACTTTAAACGCTGCTAGGACTGAAAACAAGCCTATATCGGCACCTGCGTCTATGATTATATCTCCCTCTTTGATGCTTAACAGTAAAGGAGAGTAATATTTTCTATTATAACTTGATAAAATGCAGCAAAGTCACTCCTCCTCGAGAAGACTGCTTTAGCTGGAACCCCCGTAAAAGGTCGTAAGTCAGCAATCATATACATATGTCATGTATATGTATATTATGTTATTATGCCAATAGTTTATTTAGATAATTTGTAGTTACAGATTAACTAGATCGATTTCTCCCGGCGAATTAAATCACCTAATTATTTTTTAAGAACCGTGAAAATTCTGCATGAATATCCTTATATAAAGGCAAGTAAAAGTGAGAATAAATCTAAATTTTATTCATTGTAGGTCTAATAATATTTATGGCTTTGTTTACTAAAGTTATCCGGATAACCACACTTCTAGTGATTTAGGAGGAAATAGAAGACCTCTACAAGTCTAGTAAAATAAACATTTTAAAAGTTAGTTTCTCAATTTCACGGTTCTGTAATTTACACCTTTAATTAACTCTATCCATCGACATTTATTACAGTGATTCTCTCAAGTCTATATTCTTCAGTTTATAAATACTTATCAAAAGTGATGTTTTCAGTATATCGAAAGTCGAAAGTTTCTAAGCGGTCATAATATTATCGGTATCAAGTGTTCCATATGATTTCTAATTTCTTGCCTTATTAGAAGACAATATCAGATCTATAACAAATAGTACGAGGAGAAGTATAAAAAATGCTAAATTATTAAAAAATAATCTAACAAGGATATAAATTGTAACCGCTATAACTAGGATCGGAGAAAGGAAGACTATAGGTTTTTCCATTACGTCAGCTGGATAAAATGGTGGTATGAGAATGTCTATGAGGTAAAACACTACAAGTATACCTCCAGATATAAATACATTTACGAGTGAAAGGAGTAGAGATAAAAATGTGATTATAAACACTGTCACGACGTTAATCTTCCAGTTCATAACCAAGTTATTAATCTCACACATTTATATTTTAACACGTTTATGTAGGCGGTTCAGCATTTACATAATGGACTGAGGCAACTATATACCTAAAATTAGATAAACAAACAAAATAAGCACGTTGAATTAGCCGAGATGAGCAATGAATGAGAAACTTAAGTCTCTGAATAAGCCTTAGTAGAACAAGAAAAATCGAACAAAATTAAGATGATAGGAATTTCTTATAAATAGATAAGAATTTCTGTCTTGCTATCTCATTACTTTTAGCAACGTATTCTCTACTAAGTCTACCTATTTTTTCTAAACTTTCACAATCTAACGATAACATTAATTTAGCGAGCTTTCTAAAATCTTTTGGAGGAAATTTAGGACTTTCTTTAAACACAGCCCTAAATGAAGGTATATCACTCGTTATTACTGGTAGGCCTACAGAATAAGCTTCCAGCCCTACATAGCCTAACTCCTCGTATATCGATGGTAAGACTAGAACGTCAACTTCTTTCATGAGTGAGATAACTTCTTCACGGCTAAGAAATCCGTGACTAATTATGGGATGTGAGCTTTGTTTTGGCACTCTACCCCCTCCTACTAGATGAAGTTCTAATGGAATGTTAATTATTTTTAACGCTTTTAGTAAGGTCTTTAGATTTTTTCTCGGCATGTTGAGATCTCTGGAAACAAATAACACTCTAAGTTTTTTTGAACATTCATAGGTCTTAGAAGGTCTTAATTCAACGGGCGGGGGTACGAAATTAGGGCTCTCCCTACTAACATCAATTACAAATTTTGCTCTTTTCATTGACCATTTATCCATTAAATAGTGCTGAAAAGTTACTGGAAAAGCGCCTAAATTTTCAGGGAAAGATAAACCGGTAAGACGAATTAAGGACAGTTTAAAATATGATACATATCCCCATTTGGTAGTTATGTAATTATCTACAACATTTCCCCAGGGTGTTAGGGTCTCATGGACTAGATCGAAGTTTTTAAGAATTTCTCTTATTTTTTCTCTATTTTTAATAAAAGTAATTACCGGGAGAGCTCTATAATAGTTGGTTAGGTTAACATGAATTACTACAATTCCAGGTACTTCTAAATTTTGAAAGGAAAGTAGGTGAATTTTCCTAATATACTTCGATAATAATTTAGCTACTTCTAAAGTGTATGAGGATATCCCAGAGCTTCTCTTGTCATAGGCTGATATCACAATATCCATGACAAGGGAAATAATGAGATTATACATAAAAAGCCTTTCCTATGAATGTGTTAGTACCGTAATGCCTTTAGAGGTATTATTGCTTTAAATTTGTTTGCTCCTTTAAATAATTGACATATCCCTCAAAATTACCTAAATCGTAAACATTATTAACTTTTATAGCTTTGAAATTAACCCCCTTCCTTATCAAATTTTTAATACCGTCAGTTAACTGTAGCTCTTTCTCAAACTTAACTTCTTTCAAAGCTTGAAATATTCTCCTATCAAAGTAGTAATAAGGAACTATTATAAGATTAGATTTTGGAACCTTAGGCTTTTCCTCTACATCAATTACCTTTCCATCCTTATCTGCAATCACGACACCATAAGGTCTAGGATCCTCTACTTCAGTAACGAGAAAAGAATTAGTTACCACAAGTTTAATATTAAGATCGTAAACTATAGTATCAGCAGCAACAATTAAGAATTCATCTCTAACATATGGTTCTGTTCTTAAGACCGCATCTCCAAAACCTTTAGGTTCGTATTGAGTCAGAAACACTATATTACTTTCTTCAATTTTTTTATAAAAATTCTTTAAGCTATTAGCTTGTTTAGTTTTCCCTTCACTTTCTAAATATTCCAAGAAATAATAATCTGGGGTAAAATAATCTTCTATTACTCTCTTACTTTTACTCACCACTATAATAAACTCTCTTACTCCTTGATCGTAAAGTTGTTCAAAAATTACTTGAATTATAGGCTTCAACTCACCATTATTTGGAATGGGCAACATTTCCTTGGGGATCTCCTTACTTATAGGCAACATTCTAGTTCCTAATCCAGCAGCAGTTATTACGGCCTGCATTTCTATCACGTACTTAAGCCTATAGCCCTAAAGTACCTTTTATCCATTAACTCCTTTCTTAAAACTCTCCTACCATCTACAACATATTTACCCTTTAATAGTTCTTCTATGCCATAAAACTCCTTCCATTCGGTAGT
>JAPYVG010000202.1 GCA_028277025.1 Sulfolobaceae archaeon | reverse complement strand
TGTTCAATACATTTACGTTCTCATTGACTCTAGGAAACAATTCATATATCTTATAATTTATCCTATTACGGTTAAGTAGTCCCATCAGTAGATAGCTGTTTTAAAAATTCAGTTAGCTTCAAGCCACTTATTTCGGTAACACTTATACTCATTCTTATTCGTTCAATTAATGGTGCAAGCAAGACAGAGGCATAAATTCTGTGAGTCCCATCACCTCCAACTCCCGTTATAAAGTTCCTATTGTAAGTATAACGATATATGAAGAGCTCCGCGTCGCTGAAATCCGTTGATTTATCTAAAATAAAGCTTATAGCACCTAACAGAGACTTAAGTTTCACGCTTTCACAACTATCAAAATAATCTAAAAATCCGAAAGGAGGTATTTCGTATGGCTGTCGTCTATCACATGATCTAAATATTAACTTAAATTTCCTGGCTAAGGTCATCCAATCTTCATTCACTATCCATAGAGGTGTTGGAATCGTTGTTGTTATTGTTACATTATTATAGATTTCAGAATACTTATACCATTTTAATATAGGATTATCTTCTTTTACAAGCTGTTTCCCTATAAGTTCAGGTACTATTAGATCATATCTAGTATCCTGGTAAAGCAGCTTATTCTGTAACTCCTTTTTCCACCACTTTAATCCTAAGTTATCAAGAAGTGTTTCGAGAGTTTCTTTCATGTTGTCTTTCGGCTTTACGTATTCTTGAGCAGGGCAATGGACGGGCTTATTATTAAGAGAAAGATAGGTAGTGTATTCCTTACATGCATATTCTAATACTTTATTAATCTGCTCTTTGTTCATAATAGTTCATTAATCCCGGATTTTATATAAGTTTAAAGAAGCCCAGTTTATGGCTCAGCTTTGGCAGTCGTTCCTCATCTCCTCAGTTTCGCCGTATTCTCATCATCGCCCTAAAATTCTCTTTGTATAGAAAGTTTTATAAACTTTCACTTTGTCTCTTATAATTTTGAAAAATTGTTAAGTAAGTAGCAAAAGCGCAGTAAGAGTGCAGAAGATACGTGAAAATTTTTGAATAAACTCCCCAGTTTAATGAGAAAAAAATGAAAATGACTTAATGGGCTAGGAACATGACGGCTATTAAGAATATCCATCCTGCAGCAATAATATATCCTAAAAATTTCCTAGCAATCTCAATAAATGTCAAAATAATGTAAATTGCAGTCAATGGGACTAGCCAGGCAATAATATTAGCGTAAGTATTCGCTAGCGAAGGATCCTGCTTTAGAAGAGTTGATTGTAGAATATTCTGAATAATCCCCACCAACCAGTCATAACCCTGTCCGATGTAGTAAAGAATTTCTTGAAATAGATTACTAGGAGGAGCTGGGATTTTCTGTGCTGTTTGTTGAATTTGAGTTGAATTGATTATACTATTGTTTGCAGTTGTTGACGCAGCTGCTGTTATACTAAATAATATTATAATGAACATTGGTAGCAGAACTTTTACCCTCATTTTTGCCTTCACTAAAAGTAGTTTTTAAAAAGCAGTTTAGATGATGGATTGGGAGCTCTCTTTATTCAATATAGCGATAGTAATAGTATTCTACGAATCATTCCACGCTTATCTTTATTACAAAAGTAAGGAAGTTAGGAAAGAAGGAAAGATAAGCGTGAGAGTTTTAGATATTAACGAAGAAAACGCGGTAACGCTTAACAGTATATTCTTTAGAAACACTATAGTTTTTCTCTCTAACAAGATAGATGAGAAAATCTTAACACATGAAGAAGGACATATCAAACAGTTTAACTATATTTACGTTTTTCTGATAGTAGTAGCTGTTTTGCTACCGCTAAGCGATTTTATAGCAATCCCAGCCGTTTTGCTGGGGAAATTCTTATTATGGAAGATGGAAAGGGACGCAGACCTTTATGCATATACTAAATATAATGTAAAATACGAAAGCGGCGTAGAAAGACCTAAATCTAAAATTGATAGAATAAAAGCGTGGATATTTGATTCACACCCACCTGATTGGATAAGAAAAGAAGAAGAATATTATGAAAAAAAGAATATCTTAATTAAATTGTTTCTTGAAGACTTGCTTTCTTAGTCTCCTATACTCGACTATGCCTCCTACTAGCGAGACAAAACCAATTAACGCCAGAAAGTCCGTTATGTAGCTAGCATCGCTCCCCAGTAAGCTGCTAAAGCTGCTGTCGAAAGTACTAGCTATAGCTCCTCCCAGCAGTGCTAGTCCAGCTATGAAACCTCCGATAGCTGCCTCATGATTGCCCTTCCTATACTTCGTTACTGGCATCTTCACTGAACTTGCTACTGCTTTTGCCTTACCTTTTATCACTTGTAGCCTTTTCATTGCGCCTCATCTTATCTCTTTTTAAAAACCCCCTATCTTAGAATGAAGCTAAGAGAATTAACAGTAGGTTGGCTATACACGACAAGTGGAATAGATGAGAAAAGTTTCCCTATCGGAATAAAGAACGTGAATATGAAAGAATTACTAGTAATATTTCCACTATTACTATTAGCAATCGCTTTTATTTTCAAAAATATTATGCTGTCGATGGCCTTTATAGCTCCAGTCTTCTTCTTTATTTTCTACGAAGAGAAAAGCATGGATGAATTTCAGTACATATATCATTTCCTCAGGTTCTATCTCAACGACTTCCTGGCGCCTAAAGAAGAGAAAAATAAGAAAAAAGAAGAGAAAAAAGAGAGTAAGAAGAAAGTAAAAACTTTTGACATAAAGAAGTTTAAGGAGGAAATAATAATTACTGCATCGGCGTTATTAGCTCTAATTAACGCTCCAGCATTCGTAGAGACGCTTGATCTAAAGTTCAGTTATCCGGCGACGCTGATTCAAGATTTGATATTTGCAGTTGGGATTGGCATTTCGGTCGGCTTAACGATAGCTAAAATAAGGAAGTAAACTGGGGAGTTTACCAGTAAAATTTTTTCCTTTTTTAGTCTATTTTGATAATATCTACCCTCCTTCGACTTTTCAGCCCTCCAACGGCTTGCGGGTCGTTAAGGTATATCGTTAACTCCATCTGGAATTTCCTATACTTCTTGGCTAATTGGACAATCTGCTCTGGGTCTTTGACTCTAACTATATATGGCATTATGAATAAATTAATTTCACAGGCTATAAGTTTTAACTCTACGGGAGTTTAACGTAAAATTACCGTGAACTCTAGAGGAGTTTAAAGGAAGAGTTAAAGGAGAAACCGAGGGAAACTAAAGGATAGATAAAAGTTTTAATTATCTCTTTTGTTGAGTGATTAAGTCATTGATACCTTTGATTACTAATTTTCTTAAGATATCGTTAGCTTCAATAACAGATTCTT
>JAPYVG010000200.1 GCA_028277025.1 Sulfolobaceae archaeon | reverse complement strand
TTGTTACAGGCTCGTGGCCGAACTGGAAAGGATTCGGCAAGTGTTTTAGTTTCTTTCAGTTGTTACAAGCACTCAGAGAATTTATGATCTAATGCCGATTGTAGTTTTAGTTTCTTTCAGTTGTTACCTGTGGCGGCGGCGCATATGGGGAGTAGGGTACATGTTTTAGTTTCTTTCAGTTGTTACTGACCCTTCGCGCCCTCGATTTACACGTGTCTTCACGCGTTTATAAATATTCACTGCCCTTAAACGCGTTCTCTCTCCCTAACTCGTTTAAGGGGGTTTATCGTAACCCCCCAGGGCGGGAGGTCAAGGGAGAAGTAACTCATTGAACGTGCTGAAATAATTGGTAATTACAAATGAAAAATTGAAATAATTGAGTTCACACAAAAGACCGTGCCCCATTCGCGTTGAGCTAACCGAGGAGAAGGTAGGAGAAACTGCTAAGTAACCGTACTGCCCTTACGCTAGCTAGTTGCTCAGGGGACCGGTCGAGCCCTCTCACCCCTTGAGCATGGGCAGGTTATCGCAACGTAAACGAGTCGATTGCTGAAACTTCTCAAAAAACTAGACCCTTAATTAAGTCACGATTTCCTCTCTAGAAGGGTCACCGCAGAGTCCATTCGCAATCGAAAAGTGTCCTGGACTTCCGACTCAAGTCGCGGATGGAACCTCTCTTACCAATCAAAGCCCTCTCGTTCACCGTGACCTCACGTCTCCGACGCCTTGAGGGTCTAGGCTTCGAAGGGACGGCCCCAGGGCCTCAGGAAACTGACTAGCGGAGCGCTTTCTATTCGATCAGCTGTACGGGCAGACGTTCCTCTGACTTCCTCCCCGCCCTAAAGGGCGAGGTTTCCCCTCATCGATATGGGTTTACATCTCTCATTTAAGGGGCAGTCGAGTGGCTCAGAGAACCATTCCCATTTGAAAGGGGGACTTTCATCGCTAAGCTCTAGTCCCTTGAAGGAAAGAGGCGTCACTGCTTGCTCCTCCCACAGTCCCACTAAGCCCTTAATCGAGCTGGGGAGGAGCGTCGTTAGCGTCACTGAAAGAAGTTTAGAAAAAAGTATTAAAATATAAGGGGGCTATCCATTCCCGCCTCAGAGAGGCGAGGCTTTCCGCCCCCTTTAACACCCAATGACAGTCCGACATCTTCCACAGCGAAAGCTTTAAAGGCAAACTTCTAACAAAAATCTTAATGATTAAAGTCATATTTGGTGACTCAAGAAATATGAAAGAAGTTGAGGATAATAGTGTGGGTTTAGTCCTTACTTCTCCTCCTTACTATAACGCACCTTTTGACTTCCCAGATCTTTTTCCTTCTTATGCCGATTACTTGAGCTTGTTGAATGAAGTTGGTAAGGAGATTTTTAGGGTCTTAGAGAAAGGTAGGGTCGCGGTTTTCGTTACAGCCGATGTTAGAATAGACGGTGAACTTTATCCTATAGTTGCAGATTTAATAAAAATAATGCAAAGCTTGGGTTTTAAATACCAAGAAAGGATTATTTGGAAAAAACCAGAAGGTTATATAAGAATTAGTAGGAGGAGTGGAGTTCTTATTCAGCATCCTTATCCTCTTTATTATTATCCAGATAGTGTTTATGAAGATATAGTAGTGTTTAAGAAGCCAGGGAAATTTGTCGCTAGGAATATGGAAGAAAGCAAAATAGATGTAAACAAATTTCAAAGGGAGAAATGGTATTTGAGTGTGTGGGAAATAACTAACGTATTGCCTAATAATAAGTATTCGAAGTATACAGCACCGTTTCCAGAAGAGCTAGCTAGGAGAATTATTACGCTTTATTCTTACGTAGGGGATACAGTTCTAGACCCCTTTGCTGGAACTGGTACTACCTTAAAGGTCGCTAATGAATTGAGAAGGAACGCGATAGGCTATGAAATAGATTTAGAATTAAAGGACATAATCTTAGAAAGGATCAGAGTTAATACACTATTCGGAAAACCACAAATAGAGATAATCGAGAGAGAAGACGCAAAAAGATTAAGGACTAAGTTAAGGGAAAAAATTGAGGAAAAATTACAAAATAGGTGATCTTAATTGGTTTACCTTTGTGGTGCAATAGAAGGTATTAAATACAAGCCGAAATTCAAGTTACCAAAGTTGCCACGTTATAATGATTTATCTGAAGGTATTAAACATTCTTCTTCTTTTATATACGAGAGATCCAATAATAAGTTTGCTGTAAGCTGGTGGGTTTCTCCCAAAAGAACTAGATCTTATCCTTATGCAAGAGTTTATAATACTTTGCATTTTTCTGAGGGCAAAATAGTTACAATAATACCTATTATGAAAGACGAAGGAATTGACGGAGACAGGGATTTTATACAATGGGATACAGTTGCTCTTATGAGTTTATTAGGAGTTTATGTTATCATTGGTTATTATGTAAAAGCTATTAAAAATCCAAAGTATAAGAATAAGGTAACTAATCAGGAATTCGATTATAAATATTTAGAGAAAAAGTTCGACGAACTCTCCAATTATAGGTCAGATGCGTTACATTGGAACATGAATGAGCTATCAAACTTGAAACAGATAGGAGAGAAGGCTTTAGAATCATATAAGAGAATTTCAATTGAAACAAAAGTAATATTTCATGATTTAGCCTCAGCACGTGAAAGGATAGAAGATGTCATGTCTGATGTAAATAATTTCAAGAATTTCTCTAGAACCCTATCTTTAAAAGCGCAGTATAGAGAAAGCATGACTCGCCAACCTAAAGAAAGAACCTATGGTAGTAAAGGTATTATAGATATAAAGAATTACTTAGGCGGACTTTATCACTTTACCGTTGACGAGGTGTTCTTTAATTCAGAGAAAAATAAAGTATGTCTAATCGAAGCCAAGCACTCAAAGAATTCTGTTTTGCCTTCTGTGGATGACATTAAAGATGGATTATTAAAGATGATATTATATACGAATTTAAAGGATTTATATTATATTTCTGATAAACAAGAAAAAATAAAAGTGAATGATTTTACGCCCATGCTCAGGCTTACTACTGAGAAGGAGGTAAATCTAAGCAATAAGGATCGCACGGTATTAGAATCACTCTTGGAAGAGGCAAGAGAAAATCATTTCGAAATATTACTTAACAATAAAAAAGTGAATAACTTTGTAAATAATAACCTAGAGCTTATCGATTTCTCATGCTAATTTTTACATTATATATTTTTAGGCCTGGAGATAGGGGGCGAAGTTATTACGGCGTCCACGTTTGGAGGGCTCTCGCTCATCACATCAATACCTCCGTAAACTTTCCCGCTGGAAACGCATTTGCATAAAGACTGAAATTCCTTAACCTTCCTTATAACTTTC
>JAPYVG010000201.1 GCA_028277025.1 Sulfolobaceae archaeon | reverse complement strand
CCGGGACCTCTCGGTTGCAAGCCGAGCACTCTTCCAGGCTGAGCTACCGGCCCACTTTAACTTGTAACATTTAGTTAGTGGATTTAAGTTTTTCCTCAGGAAATTGTGATAAAGGTAAACGTAAAGATGCCTGGCATACCATGTTTATTTAACATATACTTATTTTACAAAGAAAGGGGTTAAGGGGGCGGAAAGCCTCGCCAGCGGAAGATGTAATCTCGAAAGTTGAAAAAGAGAGCCTTTACATAACGAGTAGTGGAATAAACTTTCCGGCTGCTCTTGAAGGAGCTTTGAAGTTCAAAGAAGCATCTTTGACACACGCTGAAGGTATACAGTTAGGTGAACTCCTTCATGGTCCTATTGCGTTAACCAATAAAGGATATCCGATAGTGATTGCTAAACCCTCTGAAGCATAAGCCGATGATATATAATAAGGTTATAAGATCAGTTTTGGACAAGGGTAGCCCAGTAATAACCGTATCTCCAGAAGGCGATATCAAGAGCGTGGATACCACAAGTTCTAAGCCCAATATCAAATGTTATACCACTTCAATTTATGGCTTACAAATTAGGAGTAAAAAGGAATTCGCCGATAGATAGTCCACCAGACCTCGTAAAGGCTGTCGTTAGCTGATATTTTTATTAGAAAATCTAAAAAACTAAAGCTTGTTTTTATTTTAACCACTTAATGCTAAATTTAATGCCTTTAATATTCCTAATTCCTTTTGCCAAACCTTATTTATGTGATTAATGTGTTAAAACCTTAAACAATTTTCTCAATTGCTCAGCTTTTCCTTAATTAAGTTTTAAATGACAATTGTGAATTTTTATTTGTGATGGAAGTTTTATCGATACTATTTTACATAAACGATTTTTAATTTTCTTAAGTCCTTCATAAATATTTTATATTCTAAGATTATTAATTAATACGTAAAGTATTAAAAAAGAGAATTCCAATATGATTGCAAAATGAAAGTAAATATTACTACTCTAAGGAGGAAATATTTCCTATCTTTTTTAGCTGTAATTTTACTTTTAACACCACTGCTATCAACTGCAGACAATAGTGGTCCTGTCTATTATATCTACAACAATTCTCCACAATATTCAATACTACCAGGTTCAATATATGTTCAACCAGTACCACAGAATGCCATAATCCCTATCGCAATCTTGTTAAACTTCACCAATTATCAGATATTAACTTCTATTACTAACGAAATCTCTAACCATGAAGCAGGTTACCTATCACCTTCACAGTTTAGAAATGAATTTTATCCTCCTCAGTCGTATAAAGAAGAACTAATAAATTATTTAGAGTCCTACGGAATTAATTTTACCGGCGATTACGGGCTAATTCTCACCTTCCAAGGAACTGTAGGGGAAATAGAGAAAGCGTTTAACACTTACTTAAACTGGTATTACTATCCTAATAATAGTATCAACTGGTTCGGATTACCGGGAATTCCACATGCGGGACACTTCTACTATATCTCTAATAATGTCACCCCGTCTCTACCTTATAACTTGGGTAAATACATAGTGGGTATAGTAGGCATTGACAGTATAGACCCCAAGGTTTATCCAGTAATTAGAGAGGCTTGGAACTTAGAAATTAATAGTACAAATTTACATAACTCATCTCTAGTCTCCATCGTCTCCAGCGTTTTGGTGACGCCCCAAGCAATAGCCAATTACTTTAAATTCACTGAGCTATATTATAAAGGATACCTTGGACAAGGTACAAAGATAGCAATAGTAGGAGCCCCTGAATCATTTGTCAATGCGGACGACATTTATACCTTCTGGAAAGAATTTGATATAGTACCGAGAACTGGAGGGTTAAACGTAACATACTTAGGGAACGTAGCATACTTAGTGGGCATAGCCGCCTCAGGTCCATCCGGAGAAAACGAACTGGATGCAGAGTGGGCTGGTGTGTTTGCCCCGGCATCTGACATATACATTGTGTTCAGTAACGGATACGTGGGAGGACCAGCCCTAATCGGTAATTTACTTAACTACTACTATGAATATTACTACATGGTTAACTATATTGACCCTAACGTGATCTCAATCTCTGTAACAGTACCAGAGTCATTTTTAGCGGCTTATTATCCTGCTATGTTATGGATGATACATAATATTATGATTCAAGCAGTTGATGAAGGGATTTCTGTAGTAGCTGCATCAGGAGACTGGGGATTTGAAAGCGATAATCCCCCGCCTAATTACTTTATAGGAGTCTATAATACTATATGGTATCCTGAGAGCGATCCGTATGTCACGTCTGTGGGTGGAATTTTCGTTAATGTTACACCTACCGGTCAAGTGCAATCCATTTCTGGCTGGGATTATAGTACTGGAGGAAGTAGTGTAGTATTCCCAGTCCAGAACTTCGAACTAACATCCTTCATACCTTTCACTCCGATTAATCAAAGGACTTATCCCGATATAGCTTTCGTAGCAGCTGGCGGATACAATATACCAGAGTACGGTTTCGGATTACCGTTAATATTTCAAGGACAACTGTTAATGTGGTACGGAACTAGTGGAGCAGCACCTATGACTGCTGCCATGATAGCACTGACTGGAGTTAAACTAGGAGATCTGAACACTATACTCTATCACATATCTTACTCAGGAGTTATATTAACACCTAAAGGGGAAATTACGGGAATGAAAGCATGGATACCTATAACCTCAGGTAATAATCCGTTACCAGCTCATTACGGATGGAATTTTGTCACTGGTCCAGGAACTTATAATGCATATGGAATGGTATACGACCTTAGATTGTTTTATACAGTAACTTATCATCAATAAGTAATTAAGACAAGAAAGATAAATTTTTTCTTTATTATATTTACATTATGTGCCCAAATTATCCATTATTACTCTATAAGCGTTCTTCCACATAACTTCTTCCTCATGACCTTCAATAGCCCTAACTAAATCCTTAACTTTTAACATATTCTCAAAGCATCAATAAATTAAGTCAAATGAGAAATATGTACTGCGCGTAGGAGTACCGTAAAGTGAAGTCAATAACTCACTTCTCTCATCTAAAGCTTCCACATAAGGAAAAATAGAAGCAAAAACTAAAGAGTCAAATTCCTTGAGCTTCTTAATGCTGGACTGATCATTACCATTAGATTTATTTTTAAGGAGGTGATTTTTTGGGTCTACCGTTCCAGGGCGGGGAGGAAGTCAGCCTAATTTGTTCACAGTAATTGTGAAATGGGTTCCTTGAGATATCAGTATGATGTGGACCGGCCGGGATTTGAACCCGGGACCTCTCGGTTGCGAGCCGAGCACTCTTCCAGGCTGAGCTACCGGC
>JAPYVG010000199.1 GCA_028277025.1 Sulfolobaceae archaeon | reverse complement strand
AAGGCCTTGGGACTGGAGGACTCCTCGTTCTGGAGGAGGGAGAGGCTTCAGGGCTACCTCACGATCTTCACCATCATGACCAACGTCGTCAGGGAGCTGGTGGGGGAGCTGAACCTTAGGAGCGTGGGGCGTTCCTCAGGTTCGTTGAACGTCATTTAGGCGGACCGCCGGGGCTGATGAAAATCTTTAAGTTACGTTAAAGTCCCATAACTGCTGAATATTAAATTATGGGCAAAAGTGTAGTAATCTCATTCTTCGGTTCCTTGATAACAGTAACAAATATTTAATTTTACTACTATTATCATTTCTCATGAGGGTCAAGATAAACATTGAGCTTAATAGTATTTCCTTTAACGGTGAGTTGGATTTGCCTAAGCTTACTGTTATTATAGGACCTAATTTGTCCGGTAAATCCGTTATCTTAAAGTGTATTTATTCATCTGTTCCTGCTCCTGCTCCTGAAAAGTTTAATCTTGGCAGTTATACCGAACCGCTTGGGGAATGCCAAGTAGAGGAAGGGGAAAATTTTGATTACGCAGTGTATATTGACGTATATGCAATAACTTACCGTATTTATGAAGAAGTAAAGGATCTAATGGAGCGTTATGCCGATAAAATCCCTACTGAAATGTACTCAATACTTGAGAAACAGTTACCTACACTGTCATTTTTAAACGATATAAGAAGTTTAATAGCTGACGATGAGATAGGTAGGTCCCGGAAAGTTGTAGAAAAGCTATTGACAGAAATTAAGGAGAAATTGAAGACTTTAAATCTGGAGGAGGAGATTGACTACTTGGAGCCTTTGCAACTATTTCCGACTAAAAATGGACTAAACTGGAAGGACTTTACCGGGTCTAGGGGAGAAGGAGTTAAGTATCTTTCGCCTTCATTCTATAACGCAGCAATAGTCACTTTGATGCAATACCTCTATGCGCTCAGTAAGGAGTACAAAGTATTATTGATTTTAGACGAACCAGAAGCGTTTGCTCATCCTTCCTTTGCGTTCTTTTTAGGAAAGTTAATAAATAAGTTGACTTTAGAGTCTAAGAATTTGTTTACAATATGTGTAACACACAGCTGGGATTTTTTACAAGGAATTAAGAACGGTGCAAAAGTGAAAGTTATTAGGAGAAGAAAAGACGGCAAGGTTGAAATTAACGAATGGAACGGAGAGGTTTACATACCCGGTTTCGGAGTGACTGGGATGTTAAATGACTAGGCAAATATTCCTCGACATAATAGGGTTATATTATTGTCTTGCGGAGTGTTCTAACGTATCATGTGAAGAGGCTGAAGATAAGATAATTTATACGCTTAAAGATATAATAAGGCGAAACTTCTCTAGAAATGAAAAAATAAATATCGTAAAACTTTGGGATAAAGAAAGAGATTTTAAAGAAAAGGATTTGATTGTAGGATCTATACGAAATGCTATTAGACCTTTTAATATAAACGAGATAGACGAGTGTGATGATGGGAGTAAGGACTGTAAATGCATAAAATGCGAATTGCATAAGGCTTATTGTTGCTTATGCGAAGCCCAGGGCGGAGATGTAATAATTTCAGTAGTAAGCAATACTACTATGGATTGTAAAAAGAGGAATAGCGAATTAAACCTGGATGACGGAATTATTGCCGAAAATGTAAAAATGATTTTACAGGAGTGCAATATTGGTATTATAATCAAGTGAGATTGTAAATAAACAGATGCTATAGAGAAAATCAAGTGCTGTATTTTTTATAGACTGGGTAACTGTTTTAGAACGTTAAATGGATAAAGCATTAAAGACTGTAACTCTTTTACGTAACCGCTCGTTATTTTTAATTACTCCTAAATATCGTTTTGACAAGTTGTGTTTATATAGTATTACTGAAATAGTTTTTATTAATGATCTTCCTAACTGATGAAGGGCACTGCCCACGAGGGTGGGAGTGATAAAAGTGTGGATGGAAGGGTCGTGGTGTTTCCCTCGACTAGCCCCAAGGACTTAAGGGTGGCTGTGTATGATCCATTAAGAGGGGTGCCCGCGATGGAATTAAAAGTAACTAAAAGTAAGGATAAGTTGCGCCACGGGTAAACACGTTAGTATGATACCACGAAAAAGTTAGGACGTTAGTACATTAAAGCTGATGTTCTCCTTAAAATTGCGGCGTAATTAGAAATACTTATAATATATTCTCTATAAAAGTTATGTGATGTCTCATAGATTTGGTCCACCACAACGGAATTTTCAGCCAATAAACATTAGTATAAAAGGTGATTCAATGCAAATAGTTAAGGACGTATTAGAGCGATTCTACAATGATATAGCTAAAGAAATAAGGAGTGAATCTTCGTTTAGAAAAATTCACGAAATATTTATAAGCGTATTAGATACCGCGGAAGGCCTATCTTCTCAGGAGGCTATGAATTTTCTAAGGCAACAATTGGCGAGAGGAAGAGTAATCATAGAGTATCAAAACGCCAGAGACTTGATAGGTGATAGACTAAAAGACCTATTAGTCAGCGTCATTAATGAGCTTACTTCTGCAAATCAAAACGACATTAAAAGGCTAATAAGCAACGCTAGATTACTCATGGATTCAATTGCGGTAATCGCAAAGAGGGAGTCATAAAATGTCTCACTCAATTCAATTAAAAAGCATAATCAACTTTTACATAAAGTTAGAAAATACAACGGGATTATTGATTTCTGCGGGAAGATCACTAGGAAGAATTGGAGGTTCTGATGTTGAACCGGTCAGCATAGAAAGAGAATACAAATGTGAAAATAAACAGATTACGGTTAGAGTTCCCTACATTCCGGGCTCTTCCATAAAGGGTAGAATGAGGTCATTGCTAGAAGTAGCTTTAGGTTTAAAACTATACTCCTCAGATAAAAAGATTTGGTCTCATACATTATCAATGAAAGTTTATAAAAACTTCAATGAAAGTATTTCTGTAGACGAATTCGTAAAAGAGTTAATATCCACTGACTTAGACAAGGTTTTCGGTTACGGTGCATTCCAGTTAAACGAAATAATAAACGCCCAATTGTTACAAAGCTTACTAACTGTCCTTACACCTACGTCATTCCTAGTAGAGGACTTCTTCCCAGAGGAGAACGTTGTGTGTAGTATATACAAGGAAAACGGCATAGTTACATTTGACGACTTCTTAGAGGATAAGAACGAGAACAGAATAGATAGGATAACCTCAACTGCAGACCCTAGGACTATAAGCAGAGTCAAGCCCGGAGTCGCTTTTACGGGTAAATTCTCTATCTTAATATACGATAAGTCGATGAATAAAATAGTAGACTACGTGGAGTTGATAAAGAAAGGAATGGGATTATTGGAGAATACTTACCTAGGTGCAGCAG
>JAPYVG010000198.1 GCA_028277025.1 Sulfolobaceae archaeon | reverse complement strand
AGGAGCTGGTCAAGGGTAAGGTTGTTGCTAAGGTTGTTGATGAGATGTGGACTTACTTGTACTAGGGCTTTTTACAAGTGGGTTTTCACTTGTTACGTGTACACGAAGCTGGGAGTTTACCTCATTTACTCTGTGAGGGATAGGGATGAGAGAACTTTCCTTGAGGTCAAAAAGTATTTACCCGACGAGGGTAGATGAGTGAGCGATGATTATAACTTGTACTTTTGGTTGAAAGACCACACGGTTGTCTCGCCAGTTAACCCGAACGAGTCCTTTTATTCCTCATTAAGGGATAGGCTAATTAGGTTCAAGAGAGCAAAGAAGGCAGTAAATAGGAGCATTCGCACCATGATGTACTCCATAGCCCTAGTCTTACGGGAGAGAAGGTTAATCCCAGAATTTGTAGCTTAACGACGACACTATCCCCACACTCAGCTTATTGATGACATTATGGGAGTACACTTTTAGTTTCCTAAACCTTTATTTTGGTATTAAAACAGAATTAATGATCGTGAGCAAGAGAATAAGAGATGTTATTCATGAGTATATAGAAGTTCCAGATATGATTATAAATAATATTATTGATAGTCCTGCTTTCCAAAGGCTTAGATTCATCATACAGAATGGTATGGCATTTGAAGTTTATCCTAACATGAGGCATACTAGATTTGAACATTCATTAGGTGCCTATAACGTTATGAAAAAAGCTATAAGTATACTTACTGAGAAAGTTGAGGATAAAGACATTAAAGATTTAATAAAAAATGACTCTGAAGAACTCCAAGTTTTAGCCTTACTCCACGATATAGGGCATTACCCTTTTTCTCATACTTTTGAAATGGGTATAAAAATTGCATCAGTAGATATAAAGGAGTTACAAAGACTTTCGAAATACCATGAAAAAGTAGGGCTATTTGTTGTAAAGAATTTATTCCCTAAATACGCTAATGATTTTGATAAAATTTACAACAGTAAGGATAATTTGTATTCGGAGTTACTTAACAATAACATTGATGTAGATAGGATGGATTACCTTTTGAGAGACTCTTATTATTCTGGCACACCTTACGGAAATTTCAGCTTAGAAAGAATGTTAAGTATTATGACACTAGTCAAGGATAATGGTAAAATTAGATTAGCCTTTTCAGAGAAGGGAATCTCAGATTTAGAGCACTTTTTATTGGCAAGATATTACATGTATGACCAGCTATATCATCATAGAGTAGTAGAGGGGTTTAATGCTATCATGGCTATGGCGATTTCACAATTAATAATCTCTAATAATACTAATTCACAACAAAACTCTTCAGTTTCTAAAATAATATTTTTCCAAGAAAATGAGTTTAACCTTGATACTTTCCTTAACCTTACAGATTATTGGCTATTGTCAACCCTTAAGAATTCAAACATAAATGAATGCCTTAAAGAGGCCATTTTTAACAGAAAAAAATATTTGTTTATCGAGATACCGCTCAGATATGCTGAAGAAAGAGGAATGAATAGAATAGATGTAACTAAACTACTTGAATCAAAACTCTATAACATCGTTAAACAATATAATGGTGAGGTCGTAGGGTCTGTAGTAAATATTCACCCCATGGGAGAGAGCGAAATTTACATAGTCAATAAAAAAGGAGAAATAACGACACTAACCTCTTCCCCTATTTATCAAACCCTTAAGAACCTAGTGAAAAGTAGACTTGTCATTGGGATTTGCAGTAAGTTGAGTAAAGAAGAGGTTATGAAAGAAATTAAGAATAGCCTTGGAATAGATTAAGTTCTGAGAGTAATTTTGAGGCTTTCTCGTTTAACTTCCCATGTACTCCTCTCCTTATTAGGTTAAACATATAAATGGAAGCCTCTAAAATCGTTTTCTCATCGTACTTATCTATTATAGACAAGTATTTTTCGCAGTCAGCAACGTAACCGTTTACCAAACCGCGATAAGTGAGACGTTCATCTACCTCATAAAAGTCGTCTATAGGGATTCCTACAGAGAGGGAAATTAAGAAGGCCTTTTCATCAATAAAATGTTTTTCACGTTTCTTAACACAATTATAAATTGCCGAAACCATTTCTTTTTGGGTAATCATATTACACTCCTAGAATTACAGCAAATAAAACTGATAGTGAGGTAATCGAAAGTAAAAGGCAAGCCCGGCCTACATAAGTATATACGACTTTTGGGAATACTTTATATAGGTATTATGAAGTGAGAGAACTATAGCATACTACATTAACAATAATTTCTTCAACTTACTCCTCAGAAGCTCCTCCTAAGCGTGGGGAAGGAGTGATGAGGCCGAGTGATTAATAGCCATTAAAAGTGGCTATTAGTTACGATGAAGGCCGAACTCTATGCTAAATACTCTCCTTAACTTCTCCTCTCTGTACAATTTTATTAAATAATAATAGTCTCATCCATTGATGAGAAATTGTCCTCCTCTTTAAGCATCTTAAGGATATTTTCACTTACTTTTATTGTAGCTTTCTCTTGCAAAGGCAATTTTAGGTTTACTTTATCATTAGACAGTACCTTCAAAATCGCATCCTTACTAGAATTAGTAATAAGCGAGACGGAAGCGTAACGAAACTTAGTCCTAATTAAAATTTAGAGTCAATTCTAATAAAGGTTAATTAATAATTAGATCCTAGTGTCGTCATTTTAAATGAATTTGCCTGAGTGTGGAGATAGTGTCGTTGTTAAGCTATTTATATTTGTATAATTTGTATAACGAGTATTACTTATGCGTAGGAAGCCTGTATTTAGGCAAGACGTTTCTTGTCCCTCTAGTGGTAGTCATTATGCTGTTAGTGGTAGGCCTTTAGGTTAATCCCAGAATTTGTAGCTTAAAGACGGCACTATCGTGAAAGGGAGTGTGCATCATTGTTTAATTGTTTAACGCAGCGTTATGGCGATCTTCCAAGCGAATCGATGTGTAAAGAGGGAGAATATTAGGATATTACGCGCCCTGCCTATCCCCGCCGAGGTGACCCTCCCGGGATATAGCCCCGAAATCGAGAACTTTATGCTCGAAAATTTTAAAAACTTCAAATTAATCTAAATCTTTAACTAAATAAAATATTCGATATAAAGTAATTTGTAATTGTAAGAATTTTTTCATATATTTTGGAACAATTTTCAGCGGTTTTCTTCCTACCGAGTTCCATCCGTAAGAAAGTAATTCATCCCTTCTAATTCCTAGGGGTGGGTTAAGCGGCGAGCTTGAGGGCAAACTTAGCGTCAACCCTGAGGAGTTGATTGGTGCCTTTAGATTAGATATGATATGCTTCGTAGCTCCCTGCCTGCGTTAAGGGTTGCCCTCGGTATTGCGAAGCCTGAGGATGGAATTGAGTCGTGTGAAGAGCTTAACGAAGAAGTTCGCACAGATC
>JAPYVG010000197.1 GCA_028277025.1 Sulfolobaceae archaeon | reverse complement strand
TTTCCTAAACTCTTCTAAATCCTCCTTACTCTCGAACTCCAGAAACCTTTCTCCGTCCTTATCTTCAACAATTCTCATATGTATAAACTTCTCACAGAGGTTATTAAAATAATGTGCTAATAGAGTTTCTTCTCATTGAATTTTGAAAAATTGTTAAGTAAGCAGTATAAGCACTTATACTGGGATCCCGGCTTTCTACTCTCGTTAGAAAAATAGTATAAACTCCCCAGTTTACTGAAGGAAAATCTTAAACTACAATCTCATTATTACTTCTTATTCTTAGCCTTGAAATATCGCTTGTAAACTAATTCTTTAATCAAGGCAATCTTTTGTTTTTCCATTCTTTGATGGGCATTTTTTGGTGTATGACCTCTTGCTATTTTATTTCATTATATGGTATAGATAAAGTAGTATAAAAATTCTCTATATCCACAATAGATATAAGTTATAACAACTATAACTATTACTCTACCATTAATCCTGCCCGGATCCCTGATTTTTTGCTAGAAAAGGCTTACTCTTACGTTAACGGGAACAGTATTAACAAATCTGTTAATCCTGAGGGGAGAGATTAAGTAATAGAGTTTTTGTAGCGTTGTTAGGCTATTTACATGCTCCTTAATCCTACTTAAGGTTTATTAAGGAGATTTTACACGTTAAAATATTGTGCAAAAACTCCAGAATACTGAGAAAATATTGATAATTTTATCTCACGGCTGTGCAACTTTAGAGAGCCTTGAAGAGAAAACTAGAATACCGCGTGATGAGTTACTAGTATACTTAACGAGACTGTACAAGAGGGGGCTAATTTATCGTAAGTGGCAGAAATATGGAGGGAAGAAGTTCAGGGAATACTGCCTTAAAGGAAAGTATGAAATTCTTAGGTGAAGGATACGGACTTATCAACGCTACTGTCAATAATTAGACTAACCGAGCTTAAAGAGAGCAAGCGAAACGCGCTATTATCTCTTATAGTTCAGCTATCATTTGCATATTTTATTGCATTAGTAATAGTTTCTCGTTTTGTAGGATATGTTAATTACATAACCTACAATAACTTGGTAGAGTTTATAATAGTATTATCTTTAATACTGTTTATTATTATAACTGATATATTCATAAAAAAGTTCTCATATACGTTGATTAATACTCTATTAGAGACATTAAATCAGGAAATAAATAGTGATAATAATTTTAGACGAGATATCATAAATGCTTTTAAGGATCTTAATGATAAAAATAAACTTTATGATTTGATAAATAAGCTTTTGGAGAAGGATAATATAGAGATAAAGCAATTAGGTCTTTTTATTGTATTAAGCGTTATAATTTATTTTGCATACATCATGCTTCTATCTACAGGCTTTGTCTTACTTAACGAAGTGTATACTAATCTGTTTTCCTATAAGTATACAATGATATCAATTTTCACTCTTATTGTTTCCTATATGTTGTTTATAAGGAACAAAATTATCACTAGTGAAGAAGAGGAACAAATCAAATATGAAAAAGTCGCAACTTCATATATTTCCTTATTAATAAATCGTATGCTAAATACTAAATTTACAAAAAATATATCTACTATCGATAAGATAATATATTACTTATTTACTTATATTGGAGTCCCATTAAGTATGTATACAGTAGTTAATTCATTCTTCAGTGTCGACAGCAATAACTATCCTCAAAAAACGCCTAACGTAAACTTGATATACATAACAGATCATGAAGTGTCTGATAAATGTTGTGTTAAGGAATCGGAGAAAGATAAAATAAAATTAAAGGAAATGAGAAAAAAATGCGAAGAAAATATTGGGTCATTTTTGTCTTATATGGCGGAAAAGGTTGGTGCTAAATCAGTTAGAATTATGAATAAGAAAGAGTTTACAGGGTTTGTCTGCAATCATGTTAAAATCTTTAAAAAAGAAGAAAATAACAAATTATTTACTTTATTATGCAATAAAGATAGCAGTCTAATAGCACCATATGATTTGGGCAATATAAAGATATATAAGGGCCATCTTTACGTTGAAGAAAGCTACAAGATTGAGAGAGTGCTGAGAAATACTGAAATATTAAATAATTCTATTATACTGCTGACTAGAGAAGAAAAATCCATATCCGTTACTTCTTTTATTAGGTTAAGAGTAAAACTCAGTATTGAAGATACTATTTTATGGAATAATAAAACAATTGACAAAGGTGGAAAATTTGTATACTATTTCAAGAATAATCCAGTTAATTACGAATGCGATCTTGATTTAGTTATATCTATCTCGCAGTAAGAAATCTACCATAGGGAGCTTTTCGTTAAACGGCTTACAGAAATATTTATACAAAAACATAATAAATCACAATCCCTTACCAATTTTGTTGTAAATTAGTAAGTTTATGCAGAGTTAACGATACTGTAAAATTACGTTAAAACAGTCTCTAAAAAGGTTATCTGAATTCGGTTCGGGAAATCGTTGTTATATAACGATTAGCATCCGTTTTTGTCATATATCTGAGTACTATGAACCCGTAGGTTCCGGTTCAAGTCCCGGCCAGAGCCCTTAATTTACGTTCTTCTTTTAGAGAAATTTTACCTTCATGCGACAGTCTGCGTTAAATTTGCAACTACGTAGAATACACAGAGGGGATATACATTTTATGCCAAAAATTAACGTAGAAAACATAAATGATAGTAAAAAATCCAAATTTTAAAGAAGGCTGTAGAAAAAGAGGGTCTATCTTATACTGCGAAGAAATTAGGAATAGATAGGAGTACTTTAAATAGGTACATTAATGGAAAGATTCAGAGGATTCCTAAATGATATTATTGAGAAAGCGGCAGAACTACTTACAATTGAGGATCTCTCAGACATAATTTACGGATTTAGGACCGTGGAAATAGATCCTACTACTGCTTTAAGTGTTATCATTAAAGCAGTAAGAGATGAAGGATTCCGTAACTTTTTCATAAGTTTAATATAGCGTATTTAGGCGAATTTACCTAATTATAAAGATGCTTAATTCAATTCGAATACATTATCATATTTCAGTTTATTATAACGAATGCATAGTATACTTATGTTGCATTATATCACTCCTCAGTTGTATTTATTGTACATTATTAGCTAATAATACAAAATTGGATGAGATTAAGAAATTAGAAGAGAGAATTTTTGTAAAGTAAACTAGGGAGTTTATTCAGTTTTTACGTGGCGTAAGTTTAACGTTAGGATCCAACCTCATTCTTTGCTCAATTTTTCAAAATTCAATGAGAGTAATCAGCATATCCTTTTTAATGCCTAGTAGTAAATATACACATATGAGAATTGAAGATAAGGATGAAAAGGGAGAAGGTTACTTAGTAATTGAAAGTAAGGAGGATTTAGAAGAGTTTAGGAAG
>JAPYVG010000196.1 GCA_028277025.1 Sulfolobaceae archaeon | reverse complement strand
TTGTTTCAAGTTTTTGAACTAGAGACGTGCTTGTCCTTTTAGTATTTAAAAGATTAAAATGTGCTTTCACTTAGGGAAGTAAGTGTTATGAGACGATAATAGCAATATTAGCTGGAAAAAGTTAGTATACTATATACGATTATTTAATGTAAAAGCTTGAATGCGACAAAAATCTTTTTTAGCAAAATTTTCTAAAATCAAACAGGAAATAATATTCAGTTTATAGATAAGTTATTGTGGTAAGAAGTTCACAGAATTTATACGGAGATGAGGAGAACTGACAAAATAATTAAGGTATTTAAGGGTTTAACATCTCATACTATGTAAATTCTTTCATCTAATAGTTAATCAAATTATGATACTAGAATGAAAATTAACCCTTTAACATAAAGGTATTAAATCAAACCTATTAATTTAACGTTTTAAGCATCCGGTTTTCCGGGGTTCAAATCCCCGCGGCGGCACCTATTATCTTAACTTTATGATAGTCCTTGAATTTCTCTATTATATTAAGATTAATTTACAAGACTGAGTGCAAAATCATAGATAATTTTATATTATAATAAATCTATCAGACATCTCATAAAGGTATACTAATTTTATCTTAACTTAAAGAAACCGCAAGGATGATATAATGGGGGAAATTATTAGCATACAAAATTTAACTAAAGTGTATAAGAATGAAGTAAAGGCCCTTAAAGGATTAAGTCTTAAAATAAAAGAAAATGAAATTTTTGTAATATTAGGACCAAATGGAGCAGGTAAAACTACTTTATTATATATTATTTCCACCATATTAAAACCTACGGAGGGCAGCGTTTACATTATGGGTTTAGATGTTACAAAGGATTCAGGAAAGATTAGGGAGTTATTAGGCTTTGCTTTCACTGAAGTTACACTCTTTAATACTACCGTATATAAGGCTCTATGGGCCCACGGAAGAATTTACGGCATTCCAAAAAACGAATTAAGGCAGAGAATCTTAGAGTGTTTAAATGAGCTTGACATTATAGACAAGGCTAATTCAATAATCTGGGAATTATCCAGTGGACAGAGGAAAAGAGTCGAGATCTGTAAGGTAGTTATCCAGAGACCTAAAATTGCTATATTCGATGAACCCACAGTCACAGTAGATATAGACGGTAAACACAAAGTGTGGAGTCTCATTAAGAACTTGAAGAAGTACGGAAGCACAATAATTATTGCAACTAATGATATTTATGAGGCCGAATACTTAGCTGACAGAGTAGCAATACTGAATAGCGGGGAACTATTAGCTGTAGGTTCAATAAACGAACTGAAAAAACCTCTAGGTAATGATGTTCTTGAACTTGAAGTATCTGACCCAAGTGTAATAAGTAAGATAAATCGGCTTGGACGAATCATAGTATCGGGTAATTATGTAAGAGTGTATTCCGATAAACTACAAGACATAATTAACGAAATTTCTACACTGAATGGAGTTGTCTCGATTAGGAGACTTCACGTTACGCTAGATGATGTCTTTCTTGTGTTAACTGGAGGTGTTAAACAATGAGAGTTACTTCTTATCTATACCTCATTTTTGCCTATTCAATTTACTTTTTGGGTTCGAGTACTCTAATATCATTACTTTCGTCTTTCATACAGATAGCCGTGAGCGCGTTAACTACAGTTGTATTCCTAATCGTACTTTTACCAGCTTACAAATCGTATATATTCGTTGGTGGTTCAACAGTTATGCTTCTACTCTCGTTAAAGAATTATGTGGTAGATACCATAGGGTGGGATTTGAAAATGAACAAAAATTACTTGTTAATACTACCTATTAATAGACGTTTAACCCCTTTCGTGATAATGTTAGGCTTATCAATTTATTTCGTTATACTATACATGCCGATCTATTTTACACTAGCCTTTTTCTTGGATTTATTATTTTTATCAATATATTTATTACCGATACTAGTATCAGTAAATATAGTGTTTATGTCTATAATTTTAGTGACTACAGTAGCACCTAAACGTTATTGGGAATGGTACTCCATAATTCCTACAGAGATAATTGTTGCTTTAATTTCATATTTTTCAAGCGCACTACTACCGGCTAAAGGTGAAATCCTTACTCAACTCTTAGCTTATAACCCGTTTTACTACATTATAGCCCTTATAAGGCAAATACTGGGGTTGGAGTCGTTTAACTTGTTATACTTTATCGTGTCGGTAATAACAATTACGGCTTTGGTAGTGATAGACGTTATCGTATATGATAAAACTGAGGGAGGTAATTTTAGGTGAGACTGTCACGATATTTTTATATAATCCAAATGAAAATTATCGGAGACCTTAGGTCTAAAACGATACTGTGGATAATATTGCCTAACGTTTTCATAGAACTGTTTTTCCTATTTTTCGTGGGAGGTATTATAGGTATTAAATACCAGTTTTATGTAGCAGTAGGGACTACTGTCAATAATTACATGTCAATGTTGCCAAGTATAACGTATAGTATATTCTTGGATTACTTTTCTGACACAAAACATAGTAACTATGAGTTGTTGCTTTCTAAGAGTGACACAGAATACGCAATAGTATTTAACGCACTTCCTTCATACTTGTTATCGACTATCATTTCCATACCGTCTCTTATTTATATCGTATACTATAACGTGTTGGAACTAGTGTATGTAATGCTTACTAGTCTGCTCATTTACCTAGCGTTCTCACCTTTCCTCGTAAGATTGGGATTTCTTATAGATAATATTAAGAAAGTGTTCGTATTCAGGTTAGTTAACTTGTATCTCACTAGAATAAACGTTGCAATAATTCCTTCAAGCAAGTTACTCACAACAATTCCCCTTCCCCTCACGATTCCGATAATATATAATCCAGTTTCTATCTTAATACAATTACTGATTTATTTGTAGTTATTAATAGAAAATCTAAGAGAAACAGTACATTCCAAATTAAATAATTATTTTTAATATAAAAAGTAGCTAGAGATAGAGGAGTTTGGAAAAGAGGATTTTAATGTGGGGCTTTGAAGAGTAGCTGAAGGATAAGTTAAGTTAATACGTAAATCCGATATTAATTCTAGAAGTTACTGGGAGATATAAGATTATATTGTAGCTCAAGCTAGAAAATACTGAGGGTTTATTTAAATATGGCTCTTCACTTTAACTACATAAAAATTTTCTAGCGACAATAAAGCTGAGCAGCGACAATGTAAAATCTGGAATACTAAATAATATAAACATAGACCTGAGGCTGAGGTGGTTAAGATCGGCATAAGTGCCAATAGAGTCAACAAAACCGAAAGGCGCAGTGACTATTATATATTTTATATTATTCTTCCTATGGCTTAAGCAAGCCGTAACACCCCAGGAATAGTGCAATAATAGTGAAGACGTTCTATCAACAAT
>JAPYVG010000195.1 GCA_028277025.1 Sulfolobaceae archaeon | reverse complement strand
CAGAGGACTTCAAAATTCCTCGTATACTTAGCCGATAAAACTCCCCACAACTTCCTTGATACGATTTCTTCTTTGCCCCCCTTCCCATAGTAATTCTATCACTTGTTCAGCCCATAGTACTATTTCTCTCAGTAGAGACTTAAGTAATTTACATAGTCATGTTAGGAAAGGGTTGTTAAGTACTTATAATAATAGATGATTTTTTAGTTAATGTCATTATTTTTCAATTATATCAGTGTTTATCCAAATAATACTTTACAACTTTTCTAAGAGCTCTCCTTAATATCTCCTCTAAAGTCGGAGCACTTATTCCCAACTTATCCGCTAGCTGAGATAATGTAATACCCCTTTCGTCATTAAAATAGCCTAGCTTGTATGCTAATTGGAGAATTTCCATCTGCCTCTTAGTTAGTTCTGCGCTAGAAATCTCCGAGACGTTCAAGACTGTTACTTTTACTCCTTCTTTCGATAATTTGGTTAAAAATTCTTTAAATGATGAGCTAGCAGGTACAAGTAAAGTGTAGAGTAAAGTCCTTTCTTTTAGTACTTTTATTTTTTCTACAACTACATCAGAAGTATATAGTATCCTGCATACTGCACATCCACTAGTTCTCACCCATACTTTAGTTTCACTGAGTTTTAGCACTTTAACACTATTTGACTTTAATTTTAGGACTTCATTCTTCCCTATCTCCTTTTCGAAACTAACTATATGATCCGTAGTCTGTTCTCCTAACTTAACGTTCTCCACACTCGCCTTAAGTCCTGCTAATGATATTACATTCATTACTTCACAAGGGTGATCCTCTACTAGTAATGTGACTTCAAAGGGGGTTCTATACATGACCTATAGAATGGACTTCAAACCTTTAATACCTTCTCTAAATACTCTTTTAACGCCACAGCATTATTGTAGCGAGATTTTGAGGCATAAAGTAAGGTTACATTATTCCCCTTTCTAATTAACTGTAAGAGTATTTCAACCTTAGGATTTCTACTGAGTTCCTCAAAGTACCTCCTTTTAAACTCCTCCCATTTATCAGGTTCGTGATTATACCATCTCCTCAGTTCATCACTAGGGGCTACGTCCTTGAGCCAAACGTCTATTAGGTCTCTCCTGATACCTCTAGGCCACAACCTGTCTACTAAAATCCTTATCCCATCATCCTTTTCTAAAGGATCGTAAACTCTCTTAACTTTTATCATGATATGAGTGTTTTGCTCTCTCCAAAATAAAAATAAGGAGGCTAATAGGTTAGGTATATCGATTTTAAAGTACTCCACCGTTGATCTTTATCCTATTTCATTTTCTTTTTTTTTTAACTTTTAGACTAGTTTACTAAATTTAAGGTATTTACAGCACCTTTAGGCTCATCTTCCAATCATGTCCTATTATTACCTTCAACTTCGTAAACATGAGCACTAGTTGATGGGTACTTAGGTACTCACGGATAATCTTAGGGATTTTGGTCTTTTAGTGCAGTTTCACCTAGAGTAATTGTATCTAGGCATATAATGGTGTGTGAATACTAGGTGTTTAAGCAACGAAACTACGTGGAATTTCGACGTAGTATTTCAGCAACCCTACCAAGTACATTTTCACGACGTTACGAAAAATTAGCCTTAAGCCGGTACGAATCACGTTAATCTGACCAATACGTGAAGAAATTAGGATTTAATACAATGTACTTCAAGGAGATACATCCTTTGGGTATGCCCGACTTAGGAGGTCAAAGACTAATTGTTGGTAAGTATTTTTTCGCTTTCTTCAAGCATTTTTCTAACCTTTTCCACTCTAGGTATAATATCACTTACTGTAAGCTTAGCCTCATGAAAACCCCATACGTGGAGTGAGTAACCAGCATCCCAGCCCGACAATACCCAGTCTCCCAATTTCTGGGAGAGCTTACTAGAAGCCGACACAAGGAGATATGTATACCACCTACCCTCCCTCAAGGTCTTTTGGTATTCCTCAAGGTTGAACTTCTCGGCTAAAGCTTTAATCAACTCTTCCGCGACTTTATAAGCCTTCTCAGAAGCCTGAATTGCGTCACCCTTATTTAAGTACTCCTCACATTCCCTCATATACCTTTTAGCTAGGTCAAGCCTAAGCTTTATTTCCTCTTTAGGATCGTTCTTACTTATCAAGCTTATCAACACGTCTTCAACGTTAATTCCCATATCTTCTGCCTTCTTTATCAACTCCTCCATAAGAAATACTAGTTAACAATAGTTAAAAACCATTTGACCTAGAAAAGCTTAAGAGTCAATGTTCACGGAAACTCCGAGGGACATAGCCTAAACGATAATCGTGAGAAGTTTTTGTAGCCAACGTAATGAATCGTGAAACTCTTGTTGTGCATATCGGTTAGGTATATTTTAGCCCTTAACTACCTGACTTCCTCCCCGCTCTGGAAGGGCAAGGGTTCCCCTCCAGAGGGCTCATCGTTCCCACCATCGATTCGGGACTACATCTCTCATATGGTGGGCAGTCGAGTGGCTCAGAGAACCACTCCCATTTAAAAGGGGGACTTTCATTGCCGAGCTCTAGTCCCTTGAAGGAAAGGAGAGATAATTGGTGCTCCTCCCACAGTCCCATTAAGCCCTCAATCGAGCTGGAGAGGAGCGCCATTAGCGTCACTAAGAGAAATTTTGCAAAGAAGTATTTAAACTTTCTATAAGGGGCTATCCATCCCATTGGCGAGGCTTTCCGCTCCCTTAACCCTTTTTTATACCATCACGGTCGTTTTTTATCAGCATAAACACTTAAGCTTACTACGAGAAACCTCGATAATCTCATTTAGGGCAATAGACGGATAAATAAACTAGGTTGACAAACATAATAGTTATTCGACGTTCCCTTGCTTGCTAAATAATCCAGCTTTCGTTATTAATCGGGAGTACCTCTGAGCTAAGTCAAGGTGTTGTAGTTAATATTTTAATTACCTCCTGAACTTCAGATCACACTCTCTTTATATCTTTTAAAAGTCTCTAAGACTTCTTTCCAGTTCTTCACATCCTCAATAGTCCTCTCTCCTCCTTCATAAACTATACTCAAATCCGCTGTAGATTCATTAATCCTTAATACTCTTATCTCTCTTACTCTGTCTAAAGGTATCTTCAACTTACCTACCTCAACCCGTTCTGGTGTTATTCTGATGTGTAGATAGGGGTATGACTTTACGGCTAAGATAATTGAGATTGACATCAAAGTTGCAGCTAATACACCAAATAAAAGTATTTTGTTCAAGAAAATCCCGACATCAACCAAAACGTACCCTAGCCAAAAGATAATTTGTATGTAGAGGGATAACTTATCTCCTTTCTTAGTATGTATCCCCAACATTAGCGGGGCTTTCATAATTAATATTTTGAAAAGGTGAAATATATGCTTTGTCTATATCCAGTTCTC
>JAPYVG010000194.1 GCA_028277025.1 Sulfolobaceae archaeon | reverse complement strand
TTAGAAGAATTAAAACAGCATATCGATAAGCTCTTCAAATTATGCCATCTGGTTGCAGAGAAATTCGGCATAGCTATGAACGATGAGGAGGTAAGAAAAATTGTTGATTATTTAGACCAGTTTACTGAAAACATGAGAGATGCAGTATTTAAAAAAGACAACGCTACAATAAAAATAATTTTGGACGAATACGTAACCTTGCCTAATCAGAGGAGGCTAATAGGCTTATGGTATTTGTTAGAAAAATTAGGCTATAAAACTGATAGGGAAGCAGATGTAAACCTAATAAAACAAAGGTTAATAGAGTGGAAGAAGGGTGCTCAAGAGAAACACGAGACAGAAGTACTTAATCTCCTCAATTACTTTGAAAAGCTTGGATTTTACAACTTTTAACTAATTTTTTTAAATATTGTCATAATCGTGGTGAACTAACTTTTTTAGGCTTTAATATGAACGATTTTTCATGAAACTTTTCGAGCCCCTAACAATTAGAGACGTGGAACTCAAAAATAGAGTAGTAATGTCACCCATGATAACTAACTTTGCAAGCCCAGAAGGTTACCCAACAGAAGAACACATAATGTATTTCATTAGAAGAAGTTCGGCGGGGTTGCTAATTACCGAGTATACATATGTAAATAAGATAGATTCTAGGGGATCTCCTAACCAGCTAGGATTATACGATGACGAATTAGTACCTAAATTTGCAAGACTTACAGAAGCAGTGCACAACAACGATAGCAAAATATTTGTACAACTAGTCCACGTTGGGAGGAAGACAAGAAAGAGCCTTATTTGGGGAAATCAACCTATTGCACCCTCAAATATTCCATTATTAGACCCAGTTAAGGAAATGACACAAGACGATATAAATAGGGTTATAGAAGATTTTGTAAAAGCGGGAGAAAGGGCAGAAAGAAGCGGTTTTGACGGAATAGAACTGCATGGTGCTCATGGTTATTTAATAGCACAGTTCCTATCTCCAGCAACTAATAAGAGAGAGGACAAGTATAGGGATGGAGTCGTATTCGTTGAGGAATTAATTAGGGAGATGAGGAGGAGAGTTACGATACCAATCGGTATGAGAATCTCTGTGACAGAATTTGACCCTAACGGATTAACGCCAGAACTAGTGGCTAAAATAGTTTCCAGACTTGAGCCCTATCTCGATTACGTACATCTATCAGCTGGAAGAGACGGGCCTCTGGGCGGTTCCTCCTCTTTCTACTATAAGAGACCGAGCTACGTCGACGAGGCAAGAATCGTAAGACAGGCTACGAAACTTCCAATGTTTTTAGTAGGTTCAGTTAGCACTCTTGACGATGCGGAGAAAGTACTTGAGGTTGCTGATGCTGTAGTTTTAGGTAGGCAACTCTTAGCAGACCCAGACTGGGTAATTAAGGTCAAGAAAGGACTGCCAATAAGACCGTGTATAAGATGTAACCAGCTCTGCAGGCTTCTAAGCACAAGAGAGGTTAGATGCGATGTAAACCCAGAACTCGGCTGGGAAATCTTACGGTTAATAAGGGGTGAGGGGAGTGTAAAAGTTGTAGGAGGAGGAGTTATGGGGATGGAATTAGCTAGGGTCTTAGCTTTAAGAGGATTTGAAGTCGAGCTATATGAAAAGAGTGACAAATTAGGAGGCCAAATAAATGAGATCTCAGACCCCTTTAAGTATAGGGAGTTCATTAGGCTTGTCGAATATTACGAGAAAGAACTTAAACGTTTAGGGATTAAGATGAGGTTAGGAGTTGAATATAGGGGTGATGACGCTATATACGCAATACCAAAGGAGAGACAACCGAATTTTGTAAGTTATAAAGGGTTAAAGATATTAGTTGACTCTAACCTTTACGCGTATCAAGATTATGTGTTTAAGTGGGCTGAAAATAATGAGGTTTATGTTACTGAAAACGTATTTAAAGGGTTAGATAGGAATAGGGCGTATCTATTGCAACAAGTCTACAAGGAGTTAGGAGTTAGGGTTGTGAAAGAAGAGGTAAAAGCTGATGTGGTTATTAGAGATATTAGAAAGGATCAACCTTCGATAGGGAAATCAATCGCTAGGGGTTACTGGATGGGGATTACTTACCCTTGGACCGTCGTATAGGAATTTTTGTTTTTCAACATAACCTTGTACTACAATCAGCAGAAATTTTCTCAAAGATCTCTTCATAATTTAGAAGCCTCCTTAATTTCATCATCCTCGCTCCCTAGAAGTATTCGTAAGGTCTAATAATCTCCCTAGGACTATAAGCAGAGTTAAGCCTGGAGTCACTTTTACGGGTAAATTCTCTCTCTTAATATACGATAAGTCGATGAATAAAATAATAGACTACGTGGAGTTGACAAAGAAAGGAATGAGATTATTGGAGAATACTTACCTAGGTGCATCAGGCTCTAGAGGTTACGGGAGGGTCAAATTCAAGGAAATTACAGTGAAAGTTTACAACCCTAAGACAATGAAGGAAGAGAAAGTAGGCAAATACGAGAACGTTAAGAAAATAGACAGTAATAAAATATCCGAAGCTGTAAAGAAATTCAGTGCACAGTGACTTTTAATGATAGAGCAATTTACGATTACACTAGAGCCAATATCTCCTATATTCGTCTGGAGTGGAGAAAGATTAGTTGCTGATGCTGATTATAAGCTGGTAGGTAATAAATTAATAATAATTGATATTCTCAAGGCGATGAAAAAGTTTCAAGATTAGAGGACGCGTTTAGAGAGGAATTAGCAAGGGAACTTTACGGTCAAAAACTTATCTTCGAGAGTAAGACTGTACCGCAATCAATCCTAATGATAAATGATTACGTAGTCCCTGCATCGTCTTTAAAAGGACTAATTAGGACTGCAATCCTTAATTCGTTAATAGATAATACAGTCCTAAATAGGGTAAAGGATAGCCTCACGGCAATAAGTTCAATAAACCGAAGGGTGGCTCTTAAGAGCGTTAAGAATATCGCTTACCCAGTAGAAGAATTGCTTAAAGTTCAAGTGCAAGTGGGAAGAGGGCGTTACACTTACGACAGCTTAAACAGACTACTAATTGCAGATCCAACAGTTAAGTCTCCTCACTTTTCTTTGAGCACTGTGGAAATTAAGGAAATAGCAGGCAGTTATTCTGAAGAAGTTTACGCAATAACGTTTGATAAAGGCGTTTTAACTTACAATGCGGAGATAATAAAACCACAAAATTACGGATTTAGGAGCGACGTTGCACAAAAAGACGCAATAATAACTAAGGAAAAATAATAGAATCATTAAAGTCCTTTAGTTCCTATATAATAAATAAGGAAAAAGATAAAGCCTTAGGAAAATACAAGGAATTTCTAAACTCGTTAAAGGCAGAGGACTCGTGCTTTCCGTTAAAGATAGGAATGTTTACTGGCCATATCTCAAAGACTGTTAGTATTCCTAGAAAC
>JAPYVG010000193.1 GCA_028277025.1 Sulfolobaceae archaeon | reverse complement strand
TATATCTCATTATAACGTTCTCGTCGTACTTGTGCCAATCCCTCTTGTACTTACTCTTTCCCATGGGTAATACTCGTAATTATTTTTTATAAATTTTTGTATAATTCTGAAGTAGCCCACAAAGCATAGTCGAGGAGAATAATACTCTCCTCGTCTGGGGAAACATGGTCGACTTAGAAATTGAAGTGAAATCTTCGGCAAGAGGCGTGACCAGCCCCTACCATCGGACTGAACATTGTGATCAAATTCACGAATATAGGTGTGATAAAGAGGTAGGGGTAATAGGAATAGATGTGTCAAAAGAGAAATTAACTGTACTATGAATAAGCAGTTTAACGCTAGTGAGTAAAGTAGGTTTTATTGCAAAAGTAGTGTGGACTATGCTCAATTCTTAAGGAAAGGTTTTTATACCGTAAGCTCCCTAAATAAAAGCTTTTTATATCGATCTCTGAGATTGTTATTATGGAAATAGCGGTCTACTGCGGCAAAGTATATAGTTGGACAGACGAAATATGCAAACACAAAGTGCGTTTACCTGTCCTTAATTATAACTCAGTAATTGAGTGGATCAGTTCGCGTGGGGAAAGAGCTTTCCTAATTTTCGGTACTGATGTTATACCTTACACATTGTACGATTACCCGAACAGGCCGATAAACGAGACGGAAATTTTCAAATTTATGGAAAGAGGAGGTACGGTAATTTGGGTAGGAGATACTCCCTTTTATTACGTAGATAAAAACGGTGTAAAAGAAGAAATCTTTAGTAAAGGAAACCCGTTCCCGTTTGTGCCTAAAAACTTTGAGCGTAAGCCGATGTCTAAAAATAGTGAAAACACTGTCGTAGGGGATATTTTAGAATATAACCCTAAGGAATCTTGGAGACCGGTTGGAGCTAACCCGTCTTTGATACCAATAAGTATAACTGAAAAAGAAGGAGGTGGAGAAATGCTTTACTCAACGTGGATTTATAAATACGGAAAAGGTAGATTTGTAAGGGTTTACGACTCACCTTATGTTAACGTTGACTACGTGTTATCATTGCCGGGAAAATTAAGTAATCTGGGCATAGGTGTTAGAATAAGGAATTATAGAAGGCTTAGCGATTTTAAGATGATTTTACCTAATTTTAAAATCGGCGTAATCATGGGCAAGAATAACGTAGGAAAAACTAGCGTATTGGAGGCAATAGCAATGCTAGATACAAGTAACGTAAGTAAAATAAGGGCATTCAGAGGTAGGATATCTAATCAAATTGCTGAAACTGAACTATTTTTGAATAATGAATATTATAGGATAGAGTTTTCTGATGCTTCCTCAACACGGATTGGTGACGCTAGAATACTTTTAATATATTCTAGCAATGCCAACCCTACAGTTACTTATGAGCCATCGATTTTACGCAAAGTTACCGAGCTATTAAGTGAGTTTGACCCTAACATTTTCTATGTTTATTTATCTGCGGGTAATGAGCTCAGAGTATTATTTAACGATAAGACTGACGTTTCAATTAATGAGTTAGGTTACGGTTATAAAAGCTTGCTAAACTTCATATTGTCTTACGTCGTTTATCAGCCTAAGATTATCCTCATCGACGACTTAGAAGGATTTGCCTTACATCCAGAATTGCTTAAACAATTTTACGATTTCTTACTGAAATTGGACGTAGATTTGATATTAATAACCACGCAGAGCAGTGACGTTTATGCATACTTAGCAGAAAAGCGCTCTGACAATGTTAGGTTTATATTAATCAATGACGGTAAATACGAAGTCCTTTCTTCGGAAGAAGTCTTGGATAGGATGGATTATGAAGATTTAAGATATACAGCATTAAAAATATCTAATGAAGTTCACTGAAAAAGCTAAAATTGAGATAATTTTTGGAGATGGGCATTTTGATAGGCAAATAATTAAACATGCTATTGAGAAAAACAAAGATAAATATTGCCAAATCTCATTGTTCATTCCAGAAAGCGGTAGAAAAGGTAAGGGAAGGACTATTAACACTGGGATTGACGGAGTATTAAAGTTCATTAAAGAGGACGTTACAAGGTTTTCCTTAGGTTATATTATATTTGTTGATAAAGAACACTGCTCTTCTGATTGCGAGAACGACGTTAACAAATTAGCAAACAAGTATGGAATTTCCTTTTCTGCTACGCAAAAAATCGCAGAAGATCTCGACATATATAAGCTGACTTGTAGTATAGGATATAAGAAATTTTTCATGTATTTTATCTTTCTTGGCTTTTACTGCTGTATCGAAGATTTTATCCTTATAAAAATCTGTAAGAGTAATACAAGTAAGTTTACAGGAGAAGGGTGTTGTAAAAAATATAAGGAAATATTTAAGAACGTACAAAAAGATATGAAAGAATCTTGTATTGAAAAGACGTATGACGAGTTATTCAGAGCAATTGCTCGTGTCTTAGAAGAATTCACTACTATTAAAATGTAGCATATCTTATGTTTTATAATTAAGGAAAAGGACATACTTTGCTTACATAGAGTATTTACATATGAAATTAGGACAAATACATCCTCTACAAAATTCTGAATGTCGAATATTCGAAGCTTAAGCATCATCTAAAAAATATTTATTACATTTACACCTCTAATATTTGTATGATAACAAAATATCCTGAGCATTTAACTCAAGAGTCGAGATTAGAGGTTGTAAAAAGTTATATATTGCACGAACCAGCATCATTAACTCGCGATAAAACCCCCGATATAATTAATATAGACGAGCTAGTCAAAAAGTGCTATGAGCGTAAGAAAGGAATAGAAGAGGACTGTTAGGAGATTTATGATTTATTTTATGGGTTGAGTTTAATGTTTAAGAGGAAGTTCATAGCAAAGGAGATAACTGCTGGATCTTGTACGTGGAAAGAAGATAGCCTTAAGTTAAAAGATCTTATAATCTCAACTAGAGTGTGGACAACAATTTCATTCATTTGAAATATTTACATTTATTATCACCCCCTTATCTAACAAGTACGTTGGGGTGTAAAGGATGTTGTATATTAGGAAGAATGTTGATAACCACCTAGTTATTGTAAACTTGTTAGTATTCCAAGGAAAGTGGAAGTCCATTGATGCAAGCCTATGTTTTAGGCTTCTGAACCCTTGTTCTGCGTAATCCCTCTCGTTGAACGTCATCTTCTCGTGTTCTACGTTTAACCATGAGAAGGCGTTGTATGTTGTTGCCCCATCGTGCAAATAAATTACCTTATCAATCCTTCTCCTAAACACCCTCATTGCTACTTCTTCAGCCCTCTTCATACTTGCCAAAACTACTAAGACATGTACTCCACTCCTAACGCTAGTAACCATGAAGAAGGGTATTCCCTTAGTTTTTACATCCCTAACGATCCACACGTAATAGTACTGACCATTAATTAGCCTCACCTTAGTCTCGTCAATAG
>JAPYVG010000192.1 GCA_028277025.1 Sulfolobaceae archaeon | reverse complement strand
TGGGACTGGAGGACTCCTCTTTCTGGAGGAGGGAGAGGCTTCAGGGTTACCTCACGATCTTCACCATCATGACCAACGTGGTTAGGGAACTGGTGAGTGAGCTTAACCTGAGGAGCGTGGAGGCGTTCCTCAGGTTCGTTGAACGTTATTTAGGCGGACCGCCTGGACTGATGAAAATCTTTAAGTTACGTTAAAGTCCCATAACTGCTGATAGTGAGATAAAAAGTATACAGAGTGAGGTAAGGTGAGAGTAAAATAAGCTATTGCCAATAGTTTCCAATAAAACGTGAATTTTATATTAGTTGATATTGTTTAACATTATTAGCTTTCTCTTAACTAAAGGGTATAAGCTTTTTCCATTAACATGTATAAGAGGGCCATACAGCGAACGCGGTGAGCTATGTGAGTCGATAAGGCTCTCCTTGTCGTGGCCACGAACCACACTAAGCAAGTAGGAGGACGAGAGGTTGAATTATGAAACGTCAATGAAAGTTTTTCCCTTAAAGAGATTCATCATTTGAAGTTATTAGTTAATAAAGAAAGTACCCTAAGAGGTAAATAGAAAGATTTTCGCAAAATTTACTAGTAAATACTAACTCATTTAATTTCTTCCAAGGACATCAAGCTTATAAACCCACTAGCTTTTTTCCCTCAATTTCTCACCTTCAGTGATTAACGGCAAACTTAGATTCCTTGCAAGCCAAACATAAGATGCATCGTAAAATGATATTCCATTCTTAATGGCAATCTTTTCAACTTCATAATAATTTACGTCTTCTAAATTCATAGTTTCAAGGACTTTAAGTAAAAACTGATATAACCTCTCACCTTCATCTTCAGTGATCCTTTTAAACTTTGTAAAGACGACTAAATGAATACGATAACACAGAGCCGTCTTAAGTTAAAGTGCCTTTTCTCGAACTCAGCTATTTCTCTTAACTTTTTCAAATGCTCTTATTAGCGATTGATCAAAAGTCACTACTCTCCTAATTTTTAACCTTTTCGAGAGGGATAAGGTAGTACAATCGGTAAAACTTAATTCATCAAACTTGTTAAACAGTTCCCACGCTGTTTTAAAGTCCTCATCATTAACTCTTATCACGTTCAAGTTCTCTAAAATATTCTCACCTACTTCTTGAGCTATCCATGGCACTTTAGCCCTTAAAAACGTGACTACCTCGTCGAAGATATAATCTGAAATAACTAGCTTATCGTTGGCTATCTCGTCGAAGATTTTAAGGGCCTCTTCGTGTCTGGAATCCCTCTTATTGTAAAAAGCTATTAGGAAACTCGTGTCAAGGATTATCATATATTACACTGTCGACGTCAATATTACTAGTATCAATACCCCAATCTCTTATAGCCTCCTTCATTTTCTCATAATTTTTCTTTTTGAAATTTTTCATCACATACTCGAAAAACGACTCCTTATTATCAATTGCAAATGATATGAGGTAGTCTTGTAGTTCCTCCAAAGTCAGCTTAGTATTCGACTTCAGCAAAATCTCAGCCCTTAAATTCTCAAGGTCGAGCTTGGTTTTGTCCTTGACTTTTATTGTAGTCACCACAAGTTAAAATATACTTTTCTACTAAATATACTTTTCCACCTTTCTCTTGACTGTGTTTGAGACCTTAGCAACATGTTTAGTGATGGCTCTGGTAGTGATATAGTCACTCATGATTCACTTTATTTCCTACAAGGTTAGAATAATTGATTGTAAACTAAGAGGAACTGTCTTCCAACCTGGCTGTGAGGATTTCTTTACCGATTGACTCCTAATTTCTCGTCATAGGAAAAGTGGAGAAGGTCAGAGACTTTATCTCATTTAGATTAACCACTGTAATACCATTACGGTCGTTTTATATCAGCGTAAACACTTAGGCTTACTACTAGAAACCTCGATAATCTCATTTAGGGCGATAGAAGGATAAATTAACTAGGTTGACAAACATAATAATTATTCGACGTTCCCTTGCTTGCTAAATAATTCAGCTTTCGTTTTTAATCGGGAGTACTTCTGAGCTAAGTCAATGTGTTGTAGTTAATATTTTAATCACCTCATGAACTTCAGATCACACTCTCTTTAAATCTTTCAAAAGTCTCTAAGACTTCTTTCCAGTTCTTCACATCCTCAATAGTACTCTCTCCTCCTTCATAAACTATACTCAAATCCGCTGTAGAGTCATTACTCCTCAATATTTTTATCTCCCTTACTCTGTCTAAAGGTATCTTTAACCTACCTACTTCGACTCGTTCCGGTGTTATTCTGAGGTTTAGATAAGAGTATGACTTTACGGCTAGGATAATTGAGATTGACATTAAAGCTGCAGCTAACACACCAAATAAAAGTATTTTGTTCAAGAAAATCCCGGCATCAACCAAAACGTACCCGAGCCAAAAGATAATTTGTATGTAGAGGAATAACTTATCTCCTCTCTTTGTATGTATCCTCAAACTTAACGGGGCTTTCACAATTAATATTATTGAAAATGTAAATAAAAGCTTTGTCTATATCCAGTCCTTTTATTTGATAACGGAGTACTGGTGATAATTTAGCCAATTAAGTACAAATTGTATAAATAGATAGGATCGAGTTTTGTTTTCAGTATGTATAATGTTTCTTTATCAACTAAAATAAGAGCCGTTACTTTAAAAACTAAAAAATTGCTGAGAATCTGAGTGCTCAAATGACGCAACTACGAAACCAACTATTATCGCACGGTAATGGTCATGGAGTAGGTTCTCTGTATTTGAGGGAGTATTCTGAGGCTGGGAGAATCAGATGTTACTAACTTATCCACTATTATCCAATGATGATGTGTCACGGACATAAGTGGTGGTAAAAGTTTAAATTTACTAAAAATAATTATAGTTTATGAGAGTAGGGGTTAAAGGTAATCGTTTTTTATGGTTATTAGGTGGGGCTTTAGCTGGTGTAGGTTATATTATTGGGGCCTTTTATTTATTAATTGCTAGAAAAGGATCAGAAAGGTGGTTAGGGTTACTTTATTTTGTAGGGCCAATAGGTTCGTTAATAATGTACTTTTTATTAAGGAACGACAAGCACTCCTATCTTAAAGATATGGCATTATATTTACTTTATGGATTTATAATATGGATTGTTATCGCAATACCTCTAGGGTTAAATCCGTTCTATCAGATCTTTGTTCGTGTTTACTGACTAATAGTGAAGAAGTGACAACAAGGACAATAATATTAATAAGACCACAAAGATCACATCCCTTTTAGAACCCTTCCTACCGAGAAGTGCTATTTCTTTAGGTGATTTTAACTTTTCTCCGGGTCTTAAAAACCTCGTTGAAGGTTCTATCAACGACACAAGTAATAGGGGAGTGTTTAAGCTAATCAAAGTAAGTATTACTAACGATAATATCCAAGATGCTTGGACTATAGATTTATCGAGTCTCCTATAAGGTATCT
>JAPYVG010000191.1 GCA_028277025.1 Sulfolobaceae archaeon | reverse complement strand
AACTTAACGACGACACTACCTAAGTAATACTCGTTATACAAATATAAATAACTTAACGACGACACTACCTTCACACTCCCATTAATGAGAGTTTCATTAATAAGCTGCAAATCCTACTTTGATATGATTTTATTCAAAATTTATAGTAAATAAAGATGTCCCATGATACAATGACTTTCTCTCAATATAGTACATAGCGTATATCTATATTCTCTCCAAATTTTCGGAGATTTAAAAGTCATTTATAATGCGGAAAAATAAAAATAAATATAGTGTTTATTAATTTAACTTATATAAGTATTTATTTATTATAATAATATATAATTTACGTATAAGATGGCTTAGATATTTATCATATTAATATATATTATATCATTCTTCATAATTGAATATAGTTCACAATGAAAAAATAAAATATTATAATTATAATAATTTTTCAGTTTTGCTCAAGTAGAACAACATCTCTTGTGGAAGGCTACAAACAGTCTGTAGAAGTCTCAGTACACTTTACGCTGTAATAAAGTATAAAATATTACAAAATTGAATGTATAATATGGCAGTAGCTATTTTTAACATGATTGTTGACGGAGAAATAAACGTTAAGAACGTTCAAAAATTTTTCGATAATCTAATGATAGCAGCAGAAACGCTTTCTAAGACACATACTATCGAACCCTTAAAATCTCTATATGAGAAATACCGAGATGAAGTAAAGGAACTAGAGGAGTTAAAAGGTAAAGACGATATTTTCTATTTTTCCTACCTAGTACACAAGGTATTTGATGACTATTTTAATAACGGCAAACTAAAGGGTTTACTCGACGAGATCAGTAAGATCAAAATCGATAAAAAAGAGCTGTTAAAAAAGTTTGAAGAAAACGTCGGAGAGATTAAAGAAGATGAGAATTTAAAATTCCCAGTACTTTGGACCTTTAAGACATACGATTTACTTAGTCTAATGAAGAAGTTCAATTCAATTCAAGATAAAGAATTTGAGGCTGAATATATGGGACTAAAGGTTTATGTAACTATTAAACCCTTTGAAGGTGAGATAGGTCTCTATGATCCTTTCGTTTTCTTTACCAAGAATCGACCCAGACTAGGAATAAGGTTCGGTGAAATTGCTATAGATCCCTACGAGGTTAGGATACTACAGCTATATGAAAGCAGAGAACACTTTATATTACCTATTGTGGAGAAAACTTGCGGTAAATTAACCTTAAAGACAAAAACCGCATTAACGATCAGCGATCCCCTAAAGTTTAAAAACACAGCGTATTTAACTAGAGCATTAAGATACTCCCACTGGGCATTAAGGACTTCAAAGTTATCGCTAAGTGAGGTTATTAACTATTTGCCATTCATCCTTAATTCAGTCAATAAGCCAAAAAGCTTTATTAAGAGTGTAATGGATTTACATGATAGAATGGAGGAAGAAGGGGTAGATTTGGACTATATTAAGAAAGAAATCGAAACTTTAGGTTGGTATGGAATAAAGTTACCTAATAAACCTATCAGAAGAGAGGACAGAGGTCTCAATAAGCTAAAAGAATTCTATGACTTGTCTACAAAATTGGAAGATCCTATAGTACTATTAACACATCTCCTTATGACTATAATATATGTCTACAAAGTCAATGGTTATGAGTATAAACAATTATTTGTAAGGTAATTTCAACTGATTCAAGGCTATCTTTATTAGAGAAGACTTATCTGTCCTTCTAAGCCCTAATACTAACATTAATGGTGTCCTTAACTCTTTAAATTTCTCTATTTCGTTTTCCCTATCGAAGAAATCTCTCCTTTCAGTTTTTGGGTAAGGATTAAATAGTACTTCTATCCCCAGAAGTTAAATACTTATATGCCAATTCGACATACTTGTCAGGGTTCATTATATCATCTGGATCAATTAACTTCTTTATCTGATACATTAAATCCAATACACTGACACCATTATGTTTAACTATTTGTTCAGCCATTAACTTAGCCTTCTGCACACCAATACCATGTTCACCACTAACAGAACCCCCAAGCTCAATCGCCATTCTAGCTATTTCCTCAAATGCCTTTTCTCTTGCTACCTTATCCTCAATTATTATGTTTGGATGAAGATTACCATCACCTATGTGCGAGATAACGTAGAATTTAGTATTATACTTCTCACCTATTTCTCTGAGTCTCCTTATAGCTTCTGGCAGTTTAGAAACTGGTACTACTATATCTTCAGCGTAAAATACTTTTTTTGATTCAGCTTTCACTGCTATTGCAGCTTGTGATCTCACTGAATACAATTTCTCTGCCTCTTCGCCTTCAGTAATCTTAATATCAACTGCCTTTCCCTCTAATACTTTCAACACATCATCTACACTATCTTCCTCTATTGAAATTAATAACATCCCTCCCTCTGTTTCCTTGAGGTTTGCACTCAAGTGTTTATTTAACGCTTTGACTACATCAGCATCAACGTACTCTGACAGCTCTGGCAATATCTTATTCTTCCTCAAGCCTACTATAACTTCTCCAGCGGATTCAAAATCCTTTAACATTGCAGCTATCATAACCATCTTTCTCTTTGGAATTGGTATTATCCTCAACCAGATTTCCGTTACGATACCTAAAGTTCCCTCACTTCCAACGAATAAATGAACCAAATCATATCCGGCCCTATTCTTCCTCAATGGTTCTCCGACCTTAATTACCTCCCCATTTGGTAAAACAACACGTAAAGATAATACCCATTCCCTGAATGAACCATGCCTTACACCCTTCATCCCTCCAGAGGATTCAGCTACGGCACCACCAACTGAGCATAAAAAGAAGCTTGCTGGATCTGGAGGTAACATAAAGCCTTTTTTCTCTAGTTCCTCGAAGAGGTCTATTAATTTAATCCCTGGTTGGACTCTTACGTACCAATCAATATCGTTTATCTCTAAAATTTTATTCATTTTAGATAGGTCTACTAATATACAGTTTTTATCGCACGAAACAGCTCCGGTTAAACTAGTTCCTTGACCCCATGGTATTATGGGTAATCTATTTTTCTTAGCAAATCTAACGATCCTAACGACTTCATCCTCATCCTTGGGGAAGAATACGGCTAATGGTCTTACTTTCTCTCCGGAAAAATCCTCCCTTTCCTCTACCTTTTGCTCGATATCTTTCAATTCGGTGAAATCCATAATAAACAATTATACGTGAGTTAATAAAAGGATTTTTTAGGGCAAATGAATAGCTTTGTCCCTTATATAATGCTCAAATTTATTCCTTAAAATTAAAAAGTTTTTATGGGGAAGTTAAATTTTTCCTCTTTATCCTTTCAAGCCTTATTAACTCACTTGCCTTACTCCTAAAATCGTTTATTCTAGATTTGATCAGTTTGACATTTAAAAAACAAAGTGAAATATTAAAGTCTTTATCCATGACTACCTTACCTTTTTCTAACTGGATTTTTATTTTTCCCA
>JAPYVG010000190.1 GCA_028277025.1 Sulfolobaceae archaeon | reverse complement strand
AAAAAGAAATGGTTTCGGCAATTTATAATTGTGTTAAGAAACGTGAAAAACATCTTATTGACGAAAAGGCTTTCTTAATTTCCCTCTCTGTAGGAATCCCTATAGACGACTTTTATGAGGTAGATGGACGTCTTACTTATCGCGGTTTGGTAAACGGTTACGTTGCTGACTGCGAAAATTATTTGTCTATAATAGATAAATACGATGAGAAAACGATTTTAGAGGCTTCCATTTATATGTTTAACCTAATAAGGAGAGGAGTACATGGAAAGTTAAACGAGAGAGCCTCAAAATTACTCTCGGAACTTAATCTATTCCAAGGTTATTCTTAATTTCTTTCAACACCAGTCCGTGAGGGGGTCAGCGAATTTTTTCTTTTTTCAAAAGTTCTAAATATCTACTAATAATTTCACGTTCGCTCATTCCAATACCTAAATATCTACTAATTTCATGCCCGTTGAGAAGGTAATAAAGAGCATAAATAACGTCATTTTCTGTTAAGCTACCGTATCCTAATTCAAATTCATGTTTATAACGTATTAATCTCTCCAGATTCCGTCTTTCTCTATTTAGTTTATTTAAATAATCTTGTATTCCTTTAACATCTCCCGCTTTTATATTTTCATAAAGATTTCGAAGAATCGAATTTTCTGCAAATATTATATCTGTAGTATCCGCTAAAACATCATAATTAAATTTCTTACCTCGTATAAAATTTCTCGAATCTATTACAAATAAAACATATTTAAAAGAATTTTTCTCAAAAAAGTTGTACTTCAGAAATTTAAATCCAAGTACACCATCATAATTATATTTAATTCCACTTTCCATCATTTCAATATATGACTCTCCAAATGTTAAAAAATCTGTCGCAGATGGATAGTCGTTGAGCCATATATTCATTTTAGGTAGAATCTCTTTAAATGACCGAGGAGATATACTGTATATTCTTAAGGCCGTAGGAATAAAAATAGCAGATGTACTGGGTATATGGTTGTGAACACTGAGAAGTATCTCGCTAATATCTCTAGTATCTTTTATAGTTCTAACAAACTCTTCTACTTCGCTAACCTCAATTAGTGTTCCTTGTTTTTCTGCTATATTAATAGTACCCGTTCTCGTTTTATATATAACAACAAAGCATTCAATATTGTTTTTATTACATTCTATTAGTCTTGGATATACTTTACTCTTAAAAATGTCTAAAATATTTTGCTCCATTTTCACACCTCTATAGAACTGCAGCTGAAAATTTTTATAAAAAAGGGGGTTAAGGGGGCGAAAAACCTCGCCCTTCAGGGCGGGGATGGATAAGTTTAAAAGTTTATTTGTGGAAATTTTCATTATAATGGATAAGTTTAAAAGTTTATTATATGATCTCATACCTAGGTATCCCGGGAGAGAACTAGAGATTCTATCCTGTATTAGCGGTATCCTCATCGAAGAACCAGTACTTCTAATAGGCCCGCCTGGTACTGCAAAAACAAGTATAATAGATGAGATTTCAAACAAGCTCGGGCTGAAATTCTTCAGAATATTACTTACCAAATTTACTCAGCCCGAAGAGGTTTTTGGACCTTTTGATATAACTGCATTAAGGGAAGGTAAATTAAAAAGAGTAACAGACGGTAAGTTACCAGAGGCAAATATTGCATTTTTTGATGAAGTTTGGTACGCATCATCTGCAATAAGGAATTCGCTTTTAGATGTCATAGAGAAAAGGAGATTTGAGGGGATACCAATAGATCTAGTCACTATATTTGGTGCATCAAACTTTATGTCGCAAGATAGGGAAGATATGGCATTTGCTGACAGGTTCACGTTCAGGATATTTATGGATGTTCCGCTTTCTCCGAGGCTATGGGAAAAAATTATGATGAAGGCGATAGACCTTTCCGAAGAAAGAATAACTGGTACTCAGTTCCAAAGGTATAATACCAGTTTAGACGAGATAAGGAAAATACATCTGGAAGTAATCAGGGATTCAAGAAAGGCTTTTGATACACTTAAAGATAAGATATTAGACATATTATTGGAACTCATATCTAAAGGTATTTTCATAAGTGATAGGAGGAAGTTTAAAATTTTACCAGCAACAGTAATTATTAATAAGATGTTAGGACTAGAAATAGATAATAAGATAGGTTTATCGTTAGCAATTAAGTTCGTATCACCTACAAGTCAGGATGACATAGAAGTTATAAACAAAGTCCTCATTTCAAATAAACTGACACCCTATGAGGATTTAATCGTTAAAGTTACGAACCTCATTACAGAAGTTATGAACGTAATAAAAGAGTTTGATGAAAAAGTGAAACAGAATGTGATTCAGCCAGAAATAACTCAGGCACTTAAGAGTTATCTAGAACAAATAAATAACCTATTTAACATTCTGACAAATGATCCATTAACAAAGATCGGTATCAATAACGATATGTTGTACGAACTAGAAAGGATCAAACTTGAAATTGAAAAAAGGCTCGATATAATAAGACAAAAATTGGGTGTTTGAATGCAGAGCAATTTAATAAATAATCTAGTAAATATAAAGAAGAAAGATAAAATATTTAGGATATATTCTTCGTTGTTGTTAGATACCATGGATTTATATGAATTTCAAGGAATTATAGACTACTTAAAGATAATTGCAGGAGATGTCTTTTCAGCATGTTATACAATTTACCCGATACTCATAGAACGTAACCCAGACAATATATTAGAATCTGCAAGAAATGTTTTGAAAAAAATTATAAAAAATGACACAATAAGATTTATGACAATGCTTAACTTGGAGAACTCTTTGATTTTCTCTTCAATCTTTCTAAGGAAGATACTAGAGGAACTCCAGAAAAATAAGAAGCAGAATAGCACACCATACGATGATGGGGTATTATTGAACAGAATCTTAACAGATGAAAAATTAATGAGTTCAATAATACAAGAGAGTCATGAGACAACAGAAGCTATTAGTAAACTATTCTCAGACAATTCGATATTCGGTAATGTTGGGAAATCCAAAGGACTTTTAAAATTTCTTAAAAAGAATACAAAATTGATAAAACTCCCCAAGCTAATATCGAATATATATGATGTTTATAACTCGATTATGAAGAACGTCTATACTAACTATTCACCGTCAAGGAGTATATACCATACAGGAGAAATAAAGGACACTTCAAATTCAAACATATTCCAAGCCGACTACTTAGATATTATGTTATCTTCGTCAATTGATGAACTGTTCCTCTATAAACTTGCAAACTCCATGTTCAAAAAGACCTTATATACAGCACCTTCAGACACATTACAAATTTTATTGATAGATAAAAGTGGCTCGATGACCGGTACGTATATAGAATGGGCTGCAGCTGTGGCTTTAGCGTTTTCTGTTAGGTTCCGCGAATTAGGAATACCGCATGTGGTTTTCTTCTTTGATAGTGTTACATATAACCCCATTGAAGACCCAGAAGAAATAATCGAGAATTTGTCAAAT
>JAPYVG010000189.1 GCA_028277025.1 Sulfolobaceae archaeon | reverse complement strand
AAAGGTTCTGGAAAAAACTAAGAAGCGACTGAAGGAATTGGGCTTTGAGAGAGTTTGGCTATCTAAAAAGTCTTGGTATTGGAGGAAGAGGGATTACAAATTTGGAGAAATAATCGACTTCGGTGATGTGCTTGAATAATTACGATTTAGCTAAATCGTATATTAGACAAGCAGAGGAGAGAATTAAGCATGCCAAGGAAGCATTAAATGAAGGAAACTATCCTTATACTGTTAGGCAATGCCAAGAAGCAGTAGAACTCCTCCTTAAAGCAGCACTTAGATATATAGGCGTAGAACCTCCGAAACTTCACGACGTAGGGCCTCTCCTTAGGAAAGAGAGGAATAAATTCCCCGCATGGTTCCAAGAGAAGATAGATGAGTTTGCATATTATTCCAGAGTTTTAAGAAGTGAAAGAGAACCAGCAATGTACGGGGACGAAGAAACTGGAACACCGCCAGAAGAATTATATTCAAAATTTGATGCTGAAAACGCAACAAAGATGTGCGATATTATTCATGAATATGTAAAGAAATTAATAGTACAATGATATAACGATGATATTCACACAAAAGTACCTCTGGATTGAAATTATTTACCTAGAAAATATTCAGTAAAACAAGATAGAAAAAGAAGTCTAAATAGAAAATTTACAAAATATTTCCTTCTTTAAAGTATTTTGCTAACTGAGACCTAAAAGACGGTATAATAAAAACTAAGTAATTAGAGCGACTTTCAGTTCATTAAATTCGTCAGCTACTTTTAAAAAGTCAGTATCCTTAGTCACTAGAGTTAAATCTCTATTGATAGCTTGGGCGGATATTAATATATCGAAATATCCTATCAACTTTCCCTTATCTCTTAATCTCTTGTATATCCTTGAAGCAATAATGGAATCTTTTTTATTAAGACCTATTACATTAAATGCTGACAAAAAGTCGAGGATTTTATTTTCCTCAACTCTGCCGAGTAATACTTCAAAAATTGTTAATGTACTAACATAAAAATCTTCAGAATTGGAAATAATTTCCTTTACCTTTGCATTACCTTTCAAATATTCAATAATTGCTGAGCTTTCTATTAATACTTTCATCAGTTATCTTCCTCACTTCTCTGATTTCTTTCATAATCTCTTCTGCTTCCTCTTCATTAAGAATTCCGAAATACTTCTCCAATTTCCTCCTCCTCAAAGTTAGAGATTCTTCTATAAGTTCCTCAATTATTTCACTAAAGCTTTTGTCCCCTTTTATTTCTACCAATTTCTTGTACACGTCGTCCCTTATCATTATCGTTTTCATATATGATGTATACATACTATAGGTAAATAAACCTTGCGGAGAATTCGCTTACAGAAAGTCTAGCCAAGTTGCACCTGACTTCTCTTCTAAATTCTCAATAATCCAGCTCGACTGTGAGTAAAGCTTGTTATACTTCAGCCCTTGATTGAGGAGTAATTTCTAACAATTTTTTCTAACTAGAGGAGAATTTCGAACTCAAATACATTCTATGCGTTATTAAGGAGGAAAAAATGAAAAAGATTTTCAACTACTTTTCTCCACTACAACCGCAGTTCCATAAGCGATAATTTCGTCCATCGCTCTTATAAAATCACTTACTTATTCGTAGCTCAATAACTGCATTATCTCTAGTTAATAATTATCGAATAGCTAAAAATCTATCATTAAAGGTAATAAAATCGAAATACGAATTGCACAAAGCTTACTGTAGTTTAATACCTATATTAGTTTTCTTACGTGACTTTTCCATGTATACTCCTTTTGCACTCTATTTATATTCTTCTGCAATTTCTTATAATCCTCCTCATCAATTTTGTTAATAAAATTTTATAGTATCATAATCTAATCCGTGTGTAACCAAATCCAAATTGATTTACTAACTAGTTCTGCAGTTCCTAACTCATCGTTTATAATACCTGATATCGTGCGCTGAACGCTTTATGACGGTCTGGGTGTGTTTAAAACGGAAGAGGTAAACTCATGAGAGAAAGGAAAAAATGGACTATAAAGCACTTAGCCCATATGAGTTCTTAACGGGTAAAATAAAGACGTCATAACTTTTCTTTATACTACAGTTTTTGACTTTTAATTATTAATTATTTTTGATTAATTTACTAATTAAAGATATTTTAGTTTTCTTTGCATAACACGTATATTTCTAAGGAAGGGATCCTATACTATTAAAATACGTGACGAAACGGTAAAGGTTTAGGGCAATATCTTCTTACTTTCTTCAAGCATTTTCCTAACGTCTTGTAACAAGTTTTTCACACTGTCTAAATCTAACTTAGCTTCATGAAATCCCCAGACGTGAAGTGTGTAAGCTGAATTCCAGCCGTTTTTAACCCAATCACCTAACTTCAGGGAGAGTTTAATTGAAGCACTTACCAGGGTGTGCGTATACCATCTGTCTTCTTTCACGGCTTGCTGATATTCTGACAAGTTCAACTTCTCAGCCAGAGCCTTAACTATTTCCTCAGCGACTTTATAAGCCTTTTCAGAGGCCTGTATGGCATCACCTTTCTTTAAATACTCCTCAGCCTCAGCCATGTACCTCTCGGCTAGAGTGAGCCTAAGTTTTATCCCCTCTTGCGGGTCTTCTTTAGATAGAGCAAAAATTATTAAGTCCTCGACGTTTATGCCCTTTTCTTCAGCTTTTTTTATTAATTCCTCCATCATGATATATTCGCACGTGTATCTTAAATTGATTGCATCTATCGACATGACTCGTTATCCGTTTAATCAAGAAGGTTTAAATCCAACCACCTTTTGATGCAGTATTAAGATCCGGGCTTTAGAATAGAGGAAAGTTGATTGAAGGCATAGAAACACATTTCCAGGTTACAAAATCAGGAGGCGGAAAATCCCGCCAAGGGTATGGATAGCTCCCATATTTAAGTATGAGTTCTTCCAAATTTCTCTTAGCGACTCAAGCTAGGGGTAATGGGACTACTGAAAGCCCATACAAGCTTTCTTATGAGATGAGAGAAGTTATTGTTATTGCTTATTCATTATATGATACTGTAAAACTCCTTAGGTTTTTAGCAGATGCCAAAAGTAGGGGAATTAAGGTGAAAGTTATTTACCCAGAATCGCCTTGGCTTGACTCCGAGGATTTAGAGAGTGCTTATATCGAATATCAGTCCTTCCGTAAGGTTACCAAAGTAATTGAAGATTTAGTAGAGGGATAATAGAGTTTAGAGCACTGCTGATTAAGGAATTTCTTATTATCAGCTTAATACTTATTAACTTTAAAATAATTTATAACATCTAGCTAAACGTTTATTGACTCTACTATATAACCCTTATTAATTATTAATGAGGAGAATCTTGTAAAGTGTTAAAGCAATTTAAGCTCTATTTCTTCTTACTTGTTCAGCTTTCTCATCATTAATTTGAGTGTGGTCAACAATTTTGTTAATTTAATATAATTTTATTCAACAATCTTTTCTCGTTCTGTAAGAACTTGTTTTCGCGTAATACTATTTAAGGGTGAGCACGGGATTTTTATCTTGGTGAG
>JAPYVG010000188.1 GCA_028277025.1 Sulfolobaceae archaeon | reverse complement strand
TATCTATCAAAAGCAGGATATAAAACGTACAAGCTTTCAGAAATTTCTGAATTTGAGAAACCCCTTAGTTGGTTAGGATACGTGTGAAACCTATGGCTATAAGTTGTGATAGAATATTTGTAGAAGGTGCTAGTGAAAAGATCATTCTTAGTAAGCTAGGTTTTAATGAAGATAACATAGAAGTAAAATTTGGAAAGGAAGAGGTGATTAAGGAATTTAAAAAGTACTTGTCTTCCTCTATGTCTATCTTGAAAAAGGGAAATGTATGTTTTGTAATAGATGGAGACGAGGAAGGATATAAAGGTATTTATGATAGACTTAAGAGGGATATAAAAGCACTAGATTATTCTCCACCGTATATAAAAATGTGTAAGGATAACTTATGTTATGTTTTAGTAGTCATAGGCGATAAAAATAATGATTTTAAAGGTTGTATTGAAACAATATTGTTGGAAAAACTAAAGATAGACGAGAAAATTAATGATGTAATACACAGAGTATTAGAATATGAACAACAGAAAGTAGATCATCTTTCAATGTGCGATAGAGACAAAATACGTTTTTATTTATCGATATTTTTACTTTCTGGAGAACCTACATTGCTTTATCTATCTAAAAGGTTTACAGAAGAATTATTTAGAATAGTTGGAGAGAATGTCATAAGAAATATTATCGCCTATTTCATAGAGATCAAATAGAATTACCAAAAAGCTTTTATCGCTTACGTGAAAAAAGAGAGGCTCACATACCGGCGTTAATCCCTTTCTCCTAACTCTTCCATAAGAATTAGCTATTAGTCTGGGTTAAACGTTTAGTCACAGACTTACTGGGAAGTGCCTGCAGCGACTTAAAGCTTTTATCTCGTTAATATAGTATGTCAAACAATCAGTGACGCCTCTTCCTTTCAAGGGACTAGAGCTATGCGATGAAAGATCCCTATTCATGTGGGGGGCTGAAGGAAAATTTTTGAATAATCTCATATAATAATATAATTAAATAAAAACAACGTTTAGAAGTGATCAAAATAACTATACTATAGTTTTTATATATATAATTTATTCACTTCTCATTAGCTTTCGTCATGAAAAGATTAAAGATTGTAGAAACTTTTGTAACTAATAATTATCAAGAAAGCTAAGTACATCTTTTGCTGATTCTAAAATTTTTCTTAGTATGTTTTCATCTATTTTAACATTCTGAGTGCGACCTTTATAGGGATGGCTAGTTAGTGTTACTTTGGTCGGGTTTAAAGTATAATGGTCTACTGCTACACGATAAACATATAAGAGGTATATTTGCGGATCGAGTCCGCTACTGGCTAAGTGTTTACCCGTGGTGTAACTTTTCCTTACTTCTAATTCCACCACGGGCACCCCTCTTAAGGGATCATACACAGTCACCCTTAACTCATTGGGGCTAGTCGAGGGAAACACCAATACCCTCCCATCCACACTTTTATCACTCCCCAAACCTCGTGAGCAGTGCCCGTCATCAGTTAGGGAGATCATTAATAAAAACTACTTCGGTAATACTATATAAACATTACTTAATTAAAACGATAATTAGAAGTGATTAAAAATAACGAGTAATTACGTAGAAGCGTTACAGTCTTGAATAAATTGAGTGTGAGGAAAACTATCATTATTGTAACCCTTACCCTTATTCCCTTTACAAATATTTTTCATAGACCAATAGTTATATAGAGAGAAATACACTGCGCTAATTATTCTCCTTATAAATACCTCATCTAAACTATTGTTCAAAAGACTCTCAAAATAATTTAACAGTTTATGGGGCTTTAACTTATTTGCATTGCTTGGTTGCATACTAATACCACTTTACCTGCAATGTCACCTAGACCTTCTCTATTTAGAGTATCTTTAGTTTGCTTTGCTAGGTACTTCCATTTTTTCCAATCGCAATTGTTTATGCGAATTTCTACGAATAAGGGTTGCGAGGATTCTATGTCTTCTGTAATACTAATGCTAGAAATATTAACTTCTTGAAATTTATTAATCAGCCATAAGACTATTGATGCTAAACCCCTTAGATCTATAAAATTACTGATTCTGTTCATGCAATCCTTATCAATATAAGTTTTCAATATTTCAAGAGCTTCTTTCTTATCAATCATATTAAAAATACTACGGATAGAATTACTATAGGTCTCAGTAGTAGTGGTTATATTATCTGGAATATACTCAGAGGAAATACTGATTTGTGTTTGCTCCAAGTTAGAGTATATAATGAAATTCTCTGTCATGTTTTCTCACCTATTTTGTGCCAGCTTATCTTTGGGGCCCATTTTAACGTATATAGAGGCCCTTGTCGCATCTTAAATTGAGTATTTTTAGACGCCATTATTGGTTCTATCTCAAGTCTAATTAAATATTCACCAATTTTCGCATCTTTATAAATTACTTCTTCATAAGCTGAGACTTTATCGTCTATTTCCAATTCTATCCAGCCTTCATTAACTTGTTTACCTCGCTCTAGGATAGGTTTATCCTTGACCTCATTTAGGGCCCCTTCAGAAGGACGCAAAGATATTCCAACGATAAAATTAACATTAAATTCCACACCAAAAGGCGAAGATACTTGCAAAGGTATAACGTCTACAATTGCTGCACGCAAAATAATTATACTACCATCACTGACTTTCACATAACCTCTAGCTGAGTTCCTAAAACTTATATTATTTAGTAAAGTGCTCATCATAATCAGCTGTCAACAATTTACTATCTACCACAATAATAAAAAGCTATTTCTTAATTTAAACGAGATAGTTCTAGGGATGTTTTTAAAAAGTTTTCAAGCTTCCTTCAGACTACAAGGATTTTCCAATAAATGCTATTCTTAGATGTTAAACTATTGAATTTTCTTAAATTCAAAATCAAACGTTGATTTAAAAATAAGTTTAACGTTGGTTCTGATAAAAATTGAAACAACTCACAAAACATGTGAAGGAGGAAAAATTAAATGGAGAAAGGCTGAGGGTTTCATTGACATTTAAGGAATTCTTTAGCTGAGCATAATTGTGATTTCATGGGTCTATAACTTCTATTTCATCCTTAACCCTTTCGAAATCCTTATCCGTTGTAATTATAGGCATCTTAAACCTCTTGCTTAAAACTGCAAGATAAGCATCAGTAGGATCTAAACTTTTCTCAGTTACATAATACACTAGATCTCTTATTTCGTCACCCTTTATCTCAATTACTTCATTTACAGTTAGCGGAAGTGAAGTTATAAGATTTAGGTAACCTAAAGCCCTCAATTTATCACCTTTTTTACTATGTTCATTATACTTCCTTAAAGCCCATTCCATAATTTCTATTAGCGTTACTACACTAACTTTCCCCTTTCTTCTCTTATTCGATATAAACGCACTTGTATCTATTAGGACTTCGTCTTTTCCCATAAGGCTTCCCTAAAGGCTTCCTTTAACTCCTTAGGCGATATCGACTTAAGGAATTCCATTAACTCCTCTACATTCTTCACCTTTTCTAACTCCTCAGCAAAAGCAGTATAAGGAGTTA
>JAPYVG010000037.1 GCA_028277025.1 Sulfolobaceae archaeon | reverse complement strand
AGGAGGATGGTTAGGAAGTACATGCGTTGATGAGTGGCAAATAGCTGCGGTTGAAGGTGCAGCAGCATTTATGTTTGTCTTTACTGGTAGTAGATGGCTCTCAATAGATCAACTTTTATATAAAAAATATAATAAAGGAATTAAAATCTGGAAATTTAATATTCCGTTGTGGTGATTGAAATGGAGAAAGAAGTAGCTTTAGCTTTATTAGGATTTTTAATTGCTACAGGGATGACTTTATGGCTTTATCAAATAGACTTCCAAGGCTTAGGCCATTTAACTAATTGGTCTAAAACTGCAGGCTATAGCCTAGAAGGAACAAAGCTATTTACTAACGGTACATTATTCCTACAAATATCTAGAGTTGATGGACCAGACACTTATGGAGGATTTATAGTTTTAGTTCAAGTATTATATCCTAACGGTACTGTAGTTTATCAATGGAATGCGAACCAACTTGGACATATTCCAAAAAGCGATATTCATAATGAATTTTCCTTACATCCCGCCCATAGTACTGGATTTGCATTATGCGTTCCGCTGGGTCAAAATGCTACTGTTATACTTAATATGCCTTTTAACATACCACCTGGAACCTACATAGTAAAAGTTTATGATGCAAACGGAGCTAGTGCTGCATATGGGCAAAAATGGGAAATAGAAGTTCAAGCTGAAAGCTAAGCAATTTTTTCTTCGTTTTTTATACTTTTTTCGACTTCTTTTTCCTTAGTTCCTTTTTTTAAGCCTACAAAAATGTAAACAGAACCCAAAGCCTTAACTTTAAAGACCTTTAGGTCTAAGATCTTGCTTATAATGCTCTTTAATTGTGAATTAGTAGGTATCTTCTTATAAATATAGTAAATATATTTGTAATCCAAAGGCTTAGCTCCTACAAGTGCAGCCAAATAAGGTTGGATAAACCTAAGATAAAACGCAACGTAATTTCTGAGCAACCAATTATCAGATTTACCCATGGCAATTACTCCAACTACTCTTCTTGATACTCTGGTCATCTCTTTTACTACTGCTCCTATATCGTCAGCTGCATGAAGAGCGAAACTGCTTACTACTGCATCAAATACGTTGTCTCTAAAAGGCAAATTATAGAAAGATGCAAGGACTTTATCTCCTTCAATTAAACTTGATTTCAACATGTTTTCGGCATAATCTACCATTACTATGTCAGTCTTTATTAACTTGGAAATTACATACGAAAGTTCTCCTTTTCCGCTAGCAACGTCAAGTATTCTTTTAGGGTTTGTGCAATAACTTTTAACAATCTTTATTAGTTCCGCTCTCCATTTTACGTCTTGAAAGAAGGAGATCATTGCGTTAGCTCTATCGTAAAACTTCGGGAGGTCATTATATATCCTCTGAAGTTCCTCATTAGATACCTTAACTTCATTCATACGAATTTCTACACCATCTATTTTAAAAAGCTTCACCTATGTGGTCTTATATAAAATGTCATTAACTTTGTTAATTTGCATATTTAAATGCATATTTAAGGTAGGTATAGACTATTACTAGTATTTTATAATTATAATAATTAATTTATGCGATATAAAACGTAGCAATATATCTGTTTTTATTCTTTAAAGTTATACAACAATATGTGATAATTCCAGAACTAATACAAAGGTCAGCAAGTTCTTTCCCAATGATCTTACAGAGCGAATTTCAGCCTGTATTGTAAAGCTTGGAGATTTCTAACCCGAAGAAGGAAAATATTTTGAAAGGGCCTCGTATATGGAGCAAGTTTCATTTGTAAATGGAATGCTTGACAAGGTATCTAAGATTATAAATTTCTTTAACATAGGTTATAAAAAAGATGGAATCGTAGAATTTAAAGGAATAGAGAAAAATCATGAGGAATTAAAAAAAAAAGACGAAGGAAAGTTCATAGACTCAGTCTATCAAAAAATCCTAATTTACAATAAATACCTGGACGATAGAGCCAGACTTTACGACGAAATTGAAGAAACTAGATCCGAAGAGAAATTGATAGAGCTAGATAAAGTACTTCGTGAGATTAGTGAGCTACATAAAGAGCTTAACGCAGAAAGGAAGGTCATAGAGAAGAGGATAATGGAGGACTATAATAAGTTACTTACCTTAAAAGAGATCCTTAAAACACTCACTTCAGTAAGGTTTAGCAAATACTACGCTTATTTAGAGGGTTATATAAGGAAAAAGAAAAAAGAAGAATTCATTAAGACTATTTCTAAATATGCATTAGTTGTTTTTGAGAGACCAAAGAGGTTCGGAAGGAAGGAAATTCCCCCTACATATTCTTCGGTCCCTCACTTTATGAGACCATTTGAGAGCATAGTAGGCATTTACGGCACACCTTCTTATTGGAAGGTAGATCCTACATTCCTTTTCGCAATAACCTTCCTATCCTAAAAAAGATAAATTTATTTAAATTTGTATATAAAATACGATAATCCGATCATCTTTATTATATCTCCTATAATAGATATTATCCCTAGATTAAATAAAAATAGAGGCAAACCGGCTGTAAATACTATTGCACCGTAAAAGAATAATGAAGAAAAAAGTACGCTCACTTTCTTTAGAGTAAGAAAAATGGAGATCCCCGCAATAGGTTCAAATATATATCCAAATAGTATAAGCTCTATGCCTATGAATTTTCCAAAGGCTAAGAAAATTAATCCTATTAAAGTGATAATAATTGCTATAGGGGCTAAATACTCAAGAATCTTTCTTTTTTCCAATAGTGATGAATTATAGGAAAGATAAGAAGGAAACGAAAGAATCCATATTATCCACATTATTATTTGGGCGATCCTTGAAAAAGCATAATTTATGCCATAAATATCTAATAAAATAAGAAGAGATAAGATAAATATTGATGCAACCATACTTACTAAATTTCCCTTAAATAAATTTTTAGATATCATCAGTTAATACTTTTCACGATAGTTAATAATTCTTATCCACGTGAAAAGAAAGGCATATATTTTACTATAATAAATATAAGAAATTATGTATAATAAGAAATATATCCTAGAAGCAATTTTAGAGTAGGAGGGATCCTTCTTTTTTATTCGGTACAATGCTCGCTTTGGCAAGTAGTAATGAAATAAAGGAAATGATGTACTTAGCGAAAGCGAAACCTTTAATACCAATACCGTTCGTTTTCATGATAATTGCCTTACATATTTAATGGAACGATTTTCTTACTTTCAATTTCTGATAAATTTATGCTGTTCTTGATAAGGAATACTTTCCAGTCCATCATAATAAGGGCTCTAATGGTCTTTCTTAGCTTTGTGATGATAAATCCTATGTTTGCGGAGCTTACTAAGTTGAGTTCGGTGAATTTTATGTCACTTGCTACTGCCCCTGACTTACTTTTCCCGGGAGGACCTTTAGTACACGTACTCTTAGAACATTGGTTAGGAGGAATCATGGGATTCGGAATGGGAATTTACCCTAAACTGTTCACCAGAATAAAAATGGCATTAGGTAGTAAAGTAAAAAATAACAACACCAATAGTATTATTCCACCAATTATAACGTCTTTAACTCCTTTTTTAATTCCGAAGTCATATAAACTTCTCCTAGCAAGCCGTGAATAAAAGCCACGACTAAGAGTAAGCCTAGTAAAGAGTAATATGCGCTATTACTTAAATATTCGTCAACAACTTGTGTTGAGATTCTATTATCGAAATTAAGATTATTTGTGAATAACATAAAGAAGTGTATCGAGAGTAGGATAAGCGTCACTATCCCAGTAATATATACTCCCCAAAACCTTAATTTAGATTCCCTCATCTTATCACCAAGTAAAGCCCTATGAAGAACGACAATATTGTAACTATTATCATAGACCATATATAAATTCTGTGAGGCTTATAATAAATCCAAGGTTCTTCCATATGGTGCTTGGGAATTAAATGCCCAGTTTCTATATAATATTATACGTATACCGTTCATTACGTGAAATGCTACTATGCTGCCTATTAATGCTAGAAAGTATTTGAAGATCTCTGGTTCCGTCGATTCACCGTGAGCTAGTCTATTTACGAAAATTACGTGGACTATTAAGTAACCTAGAATAGTCCATCCTGTTATCTTGTGAAGCAATGCCAAAAGTCTTTCAATATTTAACTTTGAAAACCAGATCATTTCATGCTCACCTCCTTTAATCTCTGTATTGCCAAAGAAGGATCAACATGTCTAGAGCAAGAACCCGCAACTCTACAATTCCTTATGCCTATTATAGGATCGTCTACTATTTCCAACCTTTTCTTTCCTAGGATCTGCTGAAAACCTATAGACCATAGCTAGTACTGCAGGGCCCAAGAAGTCCTTATTTGTTTCAACTACCGGACAAGCAGAATAGCAGAGACCGCAAATTATGCATTGCGCGAAACCCCAGAGTTCTTTTTGGTCTTCCGGTTTTAATCTAGTTTCAGCCTTACCTTGATAAACACAAAAATAATGGAAGAAGTTCCACCAGATCAGTGGGTAGGATATGATTTCCTTAGAGCAATAAGAAGTTTCGACCCATGTCTAGTGTGTGCTGCTCACTTCGAAATCAAAGGGAAGAATAAGAAGCTAGAACATATAATAACTCCAGTGTGTAATAGTTGATGATTAAAATGATTACTCGACAAAAAATAGCTATAAAGAGAGACGAAATTCCGCCAATGTCCATGGTAGAATATTACTTTCCCGCCCAAAAACCCTGGGAGAGAAAACCCGTACTAGTCGTAAATTATAAGGGATCTTTTTTTGCAATTGAAGCTTTTTGCTCTCATGCGGGTTTGTCCTTAGAAGATGGATTCCTTTCCGATGACGGTAAGGTAGTGTGTCCGTGGCACGGTAGTGTTTTCGATATAAAAACTGGGAAAGTAGTGGACGGGCCTGCAAAGAGAGATTTGAGAACTTATCATGTTGAAGTAAAAGGGGATGAGGTGATAATATATGAGTGAAATAGACCTTCAAGGATTTACAGTTAGGTTGAATAATGAACTGGATTTATACGTTATGCGGGAGAGCTAGCCGGACTAAGACATTCGGTCTACAAGATAAGATGCTACTGGATACGTCATAACTGAAAGACGACAGTTTTACTAATTCGCCGACCATTAACCCAGAACTTTTACTGTTGTATTTCACGAGTTCGAAAATTTTCATTAGTCAGCGGGAGGGAAGAGTGAAAAATATCGTAGTCGATTATGCGGAATTAAACGTAAATTTAGAAAAACAACTTGATTTGCCATAGATTGAATATCAAAGGCCTCAATATATCTAAAGGTAGGGTTGAAGATAGGAATTATACTCTAGCCAGCTTCACAAGAATTAATGACCGGGATTTCTATTTATCATAGGGCAATTATAAGGAGATCTCAAAAAACAGTGCAGTCATTAAGGACTAAAATGGAGAGTTAAATGCATTTATAATTAAGATTTTTAAAGACGGAAAATCATTAATTTAGTGATAATAATGGAGTTACCTAAACAGATTGATGCTTTGTTTAGAGAAAATAGTGAATTGGCGAAATCTATTACAGATCAAATTCATAAATTAGCTCCAATAGTTTCCAAAAAAATTGGTAGAAAAAAATTAAAATAATGAATTTCTGTGGGTCACATGAATGGGTAACAACTCATTATGGGCTAAGAGCTCTTATGCCCGAAACAATAGAATTAATACCAGGGCCAGGATGTCCTGTTTGTGTTACTCCGTCCAGCGATATTGAGAACGTAATAAAATTAGCCATGGAAGGTTACACAGTCTATACTTTCGGGGATGTTTTCAAGTTACCTACAGTGAAACACTATAGGAAGGATGAGGTAGGGAGTTTAGCAGCTGCCAGAGCTTTAGGTGCTGATGTAAGAATAGTTTACAGTTTTGTTGACGCAATAGAAGACGCTAAAAAGTCTAGAAAGCCATCAGTATTTTTCGGTATAGGATTCGAAACTACTGCTCCCAGCTATGCGGTATTATTTGAGAAAGAAAAAGTTCCTAAAAACTTGCTCTTTTATTCCTCGTTAAAACTTACAGCCCCGGCAGCCGAATTCGCCGTTAGAGTACACAAGAGCAAAGGTCTAGTACCCGTTTCCGGGGTTATCGGCCCCGGTCACGTTTCCAGTATAATTGGTGCCATTAGCTGGGACTTTTTCCCTAGGGAATATAAAATACCAGCAGTAGTTACTGGTTTCGAACCAATAGACGTCCTAGTTGGAGTTCTGAAAATACTTCAAGATTTGAATACCGGGGAAATAACCTATACTGACCTAGAATACAGAAGAGTAGTAAAGTATAAAGGAAACGTGTTTGCGCAAATTGAAATAAATAAGGTCTTCAAACCAGTCGATGCCATATGGAGAGGTATAGGTACCATACCGAAGAGCGGTTTAGATTTAAGAGAGGGATATTCCATGTATAACGCAAGGGAACAGTTAGGGATAAAAGAAAAGCCGTGGGATTACGATTTGCCTCCTGGATGCAAATGTAATGAAGTAACCTTAGGGATTGCCTACCCTACAGACTGCCCTATGTTTATGAAGGCTTGTACCCCTGCAAGGCCTTAGGGGCCGTGCATGGTGTCAATGGAAGGAGCATGTGCAGTTTGGGCCAGATTCGGCTCTACGGAAAGGATTACCAAGATTGTTTCTGAGGTGAAATAAGATGTGTTGGGCTGTTCCCGCAAAGGTAGTAGCTATTGATTCTGACGTGATAGCTGAAGTCGATTTAGGTGGGGGAACTATAAAGAAGGTTGCAATAGGAGTGGATAACGTTAAACCCGGAGATTACGTAATGGTGCATGCTGGAGTCATAATAGAAAAATTATCCAAGGAAGGAGTTATAGAGAATTTAAAATTCATAGCGGAAGTAATTCAGAAAACTGAAGAAATTATGGGCAAATCTGAAGAGGAAGCGAAAAAGGCAGCTGAAGAGTTTTTCAGAGAAGCTATGAAAATTTTGGAGAGTTGATGAATTATGTCATATGATAAGATACAGATTTCTCATGGTAATGGAGGTAAAGAAACCCAACAACTATTGCAGAAGCTCTTCTTTTCTAGACTTCCACTGGAGCTAAAGAGGGTAAAAGGAGGAGTGGGAATAGACTATCCAGACGATGGGGCGGTTCTACAAAACAACTTAGTAGTTGCCACAGATTCCCATACTGTAAATCCTTATTTCTTTCCGGGTGGAGATATAGGGTACCTTGCCGTCTCTGGTACCTTAAATGACGTAATAATGATGGGGGCCAGACCAATAGCCATGTTGGATTCAATTGTAGTTTCTGAAGGATTTCCAATTGATGACCTTGAAAAGATTACTGGATCAATGATAGAATTATTAAAAAAATATAATATTCCTCTGGTGGGTGGAGACTTTAAGGTAATTGAAGAAACGACTATGAAGAATTCCATAATAATAAATACAGTAGGCTTAGGAGTTGTCGAAAATGGAAATCCTATAGTAGACGCTGTAAAACCTGGGGATAAAATAATCGTTACCGGGCCTGTAGGAGTTCACGGTGCAGTGATTGCCGCAATACAATACAACATATCTACAAACCTCAAAAGCGACGTAAGGCCATTGTTCGAATTGCTTGAGGTATTCAGTAAATTTAAAGGCTATATTCACGCCGCAAGAGACCCTACAAGGGGTGGACTAGCCGCTACATTAAACGAGTGGGCACAGTTAACAGGTAACGTAATAGTAATTGAAGAAGCAAAAGTCCCAGTATTAGAGGACGTTAAAGCCATAACTGAAGTTACCGGACTGGATCCGTTGAACCTAGCTAGTGAAGGCGTTGCCGTGTTGGCGGTAGATAGTAATGTTGAGGACGACGTTCTGGAAGCCCTAAAAAGCTTAGGATTTGAGCCTGCAAGTATTGGATATGTAGTTGAACCTAAAAGCGAGAAAGGAATAGTTGTTGCAAAGACTGCAGTAGGGGGAGCGAAAATATTAGAAATGCCCACAGGGGATATAGTACCTAGAATATGCTAGTGATGTAAATGAGCGAAATAAATGAACTTGTCCAGAAAGAACATCTAAAATTATCCTAGTAGCTGTATCCTTATCAAAAGTGTTTACCCGTGGCATAACTTTTCCTTACTTCTAATTCCACCACGGGCTAAGGGATCATACACAGTCACCCATTGGGGCTGGTCGAGGGAAACATCACTACCCTCCCATCCACACTTATATCACTCCCCAAACCTCGTGAGCAGTGCCCGTCATCAGTTAGGGAGATCATCAACAAAAACTACTTCAGTAATACTATGTAAATACAACTTGTCAAAACGATATTTAGGAGTAATTAAAAATAACGAATAGTTACGTAGAAGCGTTACAGTCTATACGTGAGTCAGTTAGTTTAATAAATCTTTAGTGCTTACTCACCTTATGGACGTTGGAGAAATAAGTTTACTTTACTTAGGAATTGCATTAATACTTTCAAAACTTGCGGAGGAGGCACTGGGAAGGCTTAATATGGTGAGGTTTGTAGGGCCAATCATTGTAGGAATAATAATGGGACAAGGAGTATTAGGGCTTATCAAGTTAAACGATATAATTTCCTTTATAACCTCCCTCGGTATAGTCTTTTTACTCTTTTTAGCCGGGGCTGAGGAAATAGGATCTAAGCTTGAAATAAATTCACAAATACTAGCCTCTGCTCTAGTTCAAATTTCTGTCCCACTCCTCCTCATATCTCTTGTACTTAACATTTACACACTCCCATTATTAATACCTCTGGCAATGACGAGTGCGGGGCCACTAACAAGACTACTAATTGACGTAGGAATTTCTAAAGAGAGGGTGGGGGTTACAATTTTCGAACAAGCAGTGATAGCTGAAATTATAGCTGTGGTCGCATTTGCCACGTTCTTAAGGCAACCCTTCCTCATCTCCTTTATAGAAGTTGTACTTATCTTAATCTTTATAATACTTCTAGGTAGTAAAATATCTTTACTTCTTGAGAAAATCGAGGGATATATAAAGGTTAGGGAAATAGAATTTGCCAGTATAATTTCGTTGATCCTCATTATTGGCTTCCTCGCGGAGTACTATAACTTTAACTCAGCAATAGCGGCCCTCTTTGTGGGCTTTCTATTAAGGGACTACTTTAAGGATAGGGCCGAATTGTTGGAGAAGTTACACGCATTCACTTACGGCTTTTTCGAGCCACTTTTCTTCTTCAGCATAGGGCTTTATTTCGTAAAGATTACACCAGCATTAATACTTATCAGCCTAGAGATATTCTCTTTGGTAGTTATAGGCAAATTCTTAGGAGGACTGGTAACTTCAAGACTTGTAAGCGTAGACCCATTATTAAATGCTTTAGGCACTTCTACTAAAGGAGGAGTAGATGCCTCATTGTTAATCACGGCACTTACGGTGAAGATAATAAACGGCGTTCAATACTCCGAAGCTTCATTGGCAGTAACGCTCTCAGCCCTCATTTTCCCACTACTCTTTAGATTAAGGTTCGGATCCCCAGTCTCTCAATTTACTAAACCAAAGCTGTGGGAGAAATTGCCTAAGGAAGCAATTTCTAACGTTTATGCTAGTTGTGACGAGAACTTAAGAAGTATTATCAATAAGATGGTTGAAAGAGGGTTAAGGGCTATAGTCGTAGTTAATGAGTACGGAAGACCTTTGGGTTATATTTCAATCTCTCAACTCCTCGAAATTGATCCATCAGATTATGAAAGGATAGAGGCTTGTGAATTACCTTTAAACGAATTAAGGACGGTCGAGGCCAATACGAGGGTAATAGACGTGTTAAGGCGTTTTAGGGAGAGTGAGGAACCGGTGATCGGAGTAATAAAAGACGGAAGACTTGTGGGAGTTATATATGAAAGGGAACTGCTACGTATTCTAAACCCAGTTTAATTGTAATAACTCCTATTTAAAAATATCTAAAATATCGGAATAATCAAAATCTTTATATAGTAGGTTATTTACTAATATAATGATAAGCATGAAAGAACTTCAAGGAACTAAAACTGCTGAAAATTTGAAAAATGCGTTTTGTGGAGAAGCTATGGCTAACAGAAGGTATTTATATTTCGCTAAAAGGGCGGATGAGGAGGGCTTCCCAGAGATCGCAGCGTTATTAAGAAGCATTGCTGAAGGTGAAACAGCTCACGCCTTCGGACATTTAGATTTCATAAGGCAAGGGAACTTAGGTGACCCAGCAACTGGTAAACCGATAGGTACACTTGAGCAAATGTTGGAATCTGCGATAGCTGGAGAGACTTACGAGTGGACTCAAATGTATCCAGGCTATGCAAAGGTGGCTAGGGAAGAAGGGTTTAATGAGATCGCCGAATGGTTTGAGACATTGGCTAGAGCTGAAAAAAGCCACGCTGAAAAATTCACAGCTGCCCTAAACCAGTTAAAGGGATAACAAGTTGTACACCTTAAACCCAAGTAATTCGGATTTTTTTAACTCGTCTAAACTCCTCTCGGAATTCATAAGACAAGCCTCAGTATGCCACGGTTGTAGACTTTGCTTCAACTACTGTGACGCGTTTCCCACTCTCTTTAAATATACTGATGAGAAAGGTGTCAAGAAATTAGAACTAAACGACTTATTTGAAGTAGCCTCTAAGTGTTTCCACTGTAAAATGTGCTTCATAAACTGTCCATATACTCCTCCACACGAGTTTAATATGGACTTTGCGAGTTTAATGGAATGGGCATGGCTCTATTACAAGACAACTAGATGTATGGACGTTAGGGAAAGGCTATTTGAAATGTTAGATATGATGAGGTTTGCTAGGCCTTTAGCTAAGAAGGTTATGGAAGGTAGGGAATTGTTAGGAATACACAAGGACGCACCTTTATTACCAGTGGCCGAAAAAGGTTTTTCACAGCTCGCAAAACCCAAAAAGTTGGAAAAACCCGTAGCTAAAGTTGCACTCTTCACCACTTGTTTAGTCGAGAATTTCTTCCCGGAAATAGGGCTTGACTTGTTAGAAGTTTATGAGTCGTTAGGAATCGAAGTAAAGTTAGTGAACGACTTTGTCTGCTGTGGTGCACCGATGTTAGACGTGGGAGACGCTGATAGGTTAAAGAAGAACGCTGAGCACAATGTTAAGGTAATAGAGAGGTTAAAGGCTGAAGGATACGAGGTCATTTCACCAATTCCTACTTGTACGCTCATGATAAATGAATACCATAAGGTGTTAGATAGGGAAACCCCAAAGGTTTTAGATGCTATGGAATTCTTGTTCAGGCTTAAGAAAGAGGGTAAAATTACATTGCCCTCAACGCAATCCAAAAACGTTTATTATCACCCGCCTTGTCACTTAAGGTACCTTAAGGTCGGCTACCCGGGAGTTAACTTACTGAGGACGAGCGGGTTTAAGGTAGAAATCTCAAACAAAGGATGTTCTGGGATTGATGGCGGTTGGGGTTTGAGGAATTATGATGTTGCTAGGAGAGTGGGGAGTAAGATGATGGAGTCCTTTAAGGAGAGTAAGGCAGAACTTTTTGTAACCGAATGCCCCTTGGCGGGGTTGCAAATCGAGAAGGCTTCTGGTAGGAAGCCTTTACACCCAATTCAGGTCTTAAAAGAGGTGATAAAAAGTGGTCAAAATAAGTCTTGATGAGGTACTCCCTTGGAGAGAATATGAAAAAGTGAGGATGGAAAGAATAAAGTACATTATTGGGGTTAAAAATAAGCGAAGAGTCGAGTTAGGTGACAGACTCTCTTTACTTTTTGAAAATAAAGACACAGTACTTCACCAAATTCAAGAGATGGTTTACTTAGACAGGCTAGAGAAGAAGGAGGACATAGAAAGAGAAATAAAAATATACTCTACTTTACTCCCGTGTAATGGAAAGATTAAGGCTTCCCTGTACATTTACTCTTATGATTTTAAAGATTTAGAATGGGTTTACGACAACTTAAAAGGGATATACAACTCAATTTTCCTCAAAGTGGGGAGTAAATTGATTCAAGGGGTACCAGAGGCGGGTAGGGAACAAGGGAGAGCATTTGCTACTGTACAATATTTGACTTTCGACCTTGAAGGGGAGAAGAGTGACGACATTGAAGTCCACGTATTGCACGAAAACTATAGGTATTCGACGAAACTAAACAAGGATTTAGCAAATCAGCTAATTAAGGAAGCCTATGACATTTGCGAGTGATAAACTTAGAACCTCTAGGGGTAAAGTTCATACTTTTTATTCTGAATAATCCCTCTGAGCACTAAACGGGCAAAGTCTAACATCATGTTATTACTCATTAGAAATTTAGGTGTTTTAATAACCTTTATCTTCTGTAGAATTTCTGGGTTTGTGTAGTCATTAATAAACTTAACTATGTTTTCATCCCTAACTATCGCAATACACTCTGAAGCTTGCTCGCAAGATTTTGTAAACCTAAAAGCGAAATCCCTGTCGTCGTCATACACACCCCACCTCTTAAAAGCTCTCCTCTTACTACCAAACGTACATTTGAACTTTAAACTAGGGAATTCTTCGGAAAGTTTTTCGCATACGCTGTTATAAGTTTCCAACCACACTATTTCCATGATTTTTAAAACTTTCTGGATTTTAATAAACATTATGCTTTGAGGAGAAAGTTCAATTCTTGTGATAGCCTTGAGTGATAAAATGGGGTTTGGGCTTCATTGAATTTTCATGAATTTGTATCCAATTCTCAGCACTTGGGCTTCAACAGAGTCACGGCAACATGAAAATAGCTTCCTTATCCTTTAAGCGGTAATTTCTTCTGTCCTCGGATTACCTTGAGAGAGCCCTTTCAAAAAGGAGTTAAATGTGATTTTAATGAGGAAGAAAAACATACCCAGACAAAGTTGTTGTTAATACAAGAACGTTATTCGCTATTTACGGGTCTAGAAACGAAAAGTTGTGCTACGTTTTTCGAACTTTTCCTAATCTGGGTAAAAATTTTTAAGTAAAAACTTTTCACCATACATATGCTTGCGGTTAAAAGCAACCTTTCTTTCGAGGAATGTGAGAGAAGAATTAAAGAGAGAATTAAGACATTAGGCCTAACGATTTTCTGTGAAGTAGATCATTCTAAGAACGCTAAAGAAGTTGGATTATGGCTTAACAATACTAAACTAATCCTATTTGGAAACCCGAAAGTGGGAACTTTACTGATGCAAGATGATCAGAAATTAGGATACGAATTGCCTTTAAGGGTAGCTATTTGGGAGAACGATGAAGGGGTCTTTGTGGGCGGTAAGTTAGTAAGCGAAATTGTAAAAGAATATGATGTTAGAAAGGCTGAAATCGTTAAAAAGATGGACGAGGTGATAAATACGGTTGTGAACAGTTGCAGTTAAACAAGAGCGGATAAGTAATTAGAGTTTACGATACCGGTTGTGAACAGTTGCAGTATATCCCTTAACGAAGAAAATCTTATAACCTTAGGTAAATCCAACCTTCGTTTTGTTTCTTAACTATAGACAGAGAGGGAAAAAGCAGTGTTCTTAAAAAGTTATAATAGAACGATCCCAATATCCCTAAGCAGGCTCAGTTCGTCGGCGTTAAACTCCTCCTCAACTCCTAAAGCTTTATACCACAGCTTTTTAGATGTGGATAGAATAACTGAGGGAGGGAACTCCTCGAACTTTTCTACGTATTTCGAACATTCCCAGTAAACTGGAGAGTCCTTAAACCATTCGTACCTCATACCCATTTTACCGGGAGTGAAATTGTATAAGTCGCTCTTCTCTTTGTAAGCAATTATGAACGCCATTGAATCAGCTAATTCTTGCTCACTTATTCTCTTTCTAAAACATTTAACTATCGAATTTGTTAGATCTAAAGAAGTAACTGAGAGCATAATTATTCATTAGCGTGAAAACCAAGTTAAGGTGTATTGCGGATTACGTGGAATTACCACATCTTATAAACCGTAAGGTAAAATGGTTGTCTTTATCCGCGATCCCACGGAATTACAACGTTAAATTATCTATTCACTTCTTTAGTAGCTTTTCCTAACAATTTATAGTAAACTAACCCGCCTATTAATTGCAACCCACCACCTAATATCTCCGGTAAAGGCAACCATACATCCATTAAATAGCCACTAGCACCACTCGTTAATTGAGAAAGCCTTGTTGAAACCCCTTGTAAACTCGTTGCTGCACCATAATCTTCTTCTGAAATACCTCTAACGTTCACTGCAGTCCTATTAGGTGCACCTATGCCCGCGTTGAAACCTCTTAACGCGTAAAGAACTGCAGATAAGATAAACCATGGGGAAAAGGCCATAACTATTAAAAACAAGCCGTTAAAGACTCTAGTAAAAGATGCTAAGAATAACGTATCTCCCTTAATCCTACTCGCTAGGAATGAGCCGAGTGAGGTCATTATGTAAGAAAAAGTGAAAGCCAAACCTATTTCTTCTTCATTAACGTGATAATAAAGTTTAAACCAGAGTGGGAGTAAGGGTATTGCTAAACCTATCCCGGCACCAGTTATACTGTTAGACGCTATTACTCTCAAAATGTAAAGTAGACTACTCTTTTTCATAACCTTACTTGTTTTTTTAGGCCTCTTAACTTCTTCAACCATAACTATTGAGACAAGTGAAATAAACAGAAAAACAGCAGATACTGCATAAAGCAACCTATATGATTCAATTGTAGGTAAATGAAGAAGAGGTTGTAAAGAGAGTAGAAGGCTTCCTAAAATACTCGCTGAGCTAGCCCCAGAGCTTAGTAGTCCCATTTTTTTAACCCTTTCCCTCTCTTCCCTCCAGTTTGACGCTACTAAAGCTGATATACCGGGCGACCACATCCCTCTTAATCCGCCAGATGCTCCACCGCCCACTCCAGTTATAATCAGAATAGGAATTATTACTTGTGGTGAGGAAGTTAACGAGAGTAACGAAACACCTATTAATGGGAATAAGTCACCTATTATTAAGCTCTTTTTGTACCCATACCTATCGCCAAAGAGCCCTAATCCTATAGAGAGAAGAGAATAAAAGAGTATTACCCCAAACACTATCAACCCGATGTTTACTACTGAAAGACCTAAATACGATAAGTATAGGGGTACTGAAAGGGTTACGTATACCAGCGCTATACTCCTTGCAATCCTTGAGATGAGCAAGAATAAAAAAGACCTTTCCATGAAATAATATTAAAGTTCGTTAGTAAATAAATCCTTTTTACAAAATCGTTATTTATTCAGCTTGAGATCGAAGTACTAATGAATAGTTTTTAGTCCCATTTGAAAGTAAATTTAAATATTGATTTAATGTAGTTAGGTTGTGACTTACTACAAATCGATTATTTTGATAATTACGATTATTTTGTTATTAATATCTGAATATGTATTTTTGACTCATTTCTATTATAAACCAATAAACGAGGGAAAATTAAGTTTAACAACTACTAATTCAGCCCAGTCGATTTATTCACTTAATTTAACATTACCTAAATATCAGGTAATACAATCAATCCCAGAAAAGGATATGAAATACATGAAAAATACAATCATGTTTGATGGAAATCCAGACCACGTCTATTTCATCCCCGTAATAACGGGTTATTTCCTAATAAATGTCACTGGAGCAGTAGTAATACCACCGTCAATATACTCAGATATTATGATAGTAGTAACTTCCGGCCCCATGAACTTGCAAACTAGGGCTTTAAACCAGTTAGTTGGCTGTGTATATGCGATAAACATTAGTAATGGACAAGTAGTCTGGGCAGACAAATTCCCCAACCAGATTATGACTGAACCAATAATTGTTAACGGTGAAGTTATAATAGGTTTAGGAAACGCTATGTTCATAAACTCAACAGTAAGAGGGACTGGAGAAAACGCAGTAATAGCCCTTTCATTATATAGCGGGAAAGAGTTATGGAATTTCACGACTTTAGGGGAAGATATGCCTACCCCAGTTTACTACGACGGGATGATAATTGAAGCAAATGGAAATGGAGAAGTGTTTGCGTTAAATGCTACCACCGGTAAACTTGTGTGGGAGGACTATATAGGCTCTTATGATAGTATGTCTTCTCCAGTCTTAGTTAACAATGTAATATACTTCGGCTCAGCAAACCCGTATATATTTTGGGCTATAGACGCGAAAAGTGGTAAAGTGTTATGGTACTATAACTTCTCCTCATACGAGCAAAACTTAGGTGGGTTAGATGACTCTTCACCAGCTTATTCCGACGGTATAGTGGTTACTTCTTACACAATTCATATAAACAATAAGAGTATGGTAGAATGTATAGTTGCTTTTAACGCTGATAACGGTAAAATAATTTGGGCATTAAATGAGGGCGTAGGCCCCATACCTCCTTACCTAGAATCCCCACCCCCAGTGATCTTTAACGGAATCGTATTCCATGACTCTCCAGTAGGAATCCTTTACGCTGTAAACTTAAGTTCTGGTAAGGTCATATGGGAATACAAAACTGGATTTACCACTAGTAACGTAGACATCATTAAGGGGAAGTATGTAGTTATACAGAATGAAACTGGGTATTTGTTCGTCTTCACATTAAGTGGTAAATTAGTTAAGCTGATTAAGACTCCTGTTATGCCGGGCCCAGGAAACTTACTGGTTACTCTTAACTCCCTAATTTTGGTGGGGGTTAACGGAATAATTGATGTTATTCCAATAGACTCAATAATTTAATAAAGTTGTTCTTATCATTTTACTTATTTAAATTAATTTAATAACCACTCATCTTAAAATATTAACATAAGAGCTAGAATTTTAAAGAAATTAACCAGATTTACCCCTAGTTCTAAATTGGTCAAGGAAAAGAAAATATCATTCTTTAAATAGAGTTAAACCTCACCACAAAATTTATAAATCAATAGTAATGTGATAATTTATGAATAGTAAGTTATTTTCGATTCTAGTAACCACGGCATTATTACTTTCAATTTCAACACTATCTTTCTCGTCCACAACACAAACCTTTATCCCGCCGTTAGAACTAAAGGGATTTCATGTAGTAGGAACATTATCACCAAACGATAAAGTGACATTCACACTCTTCATTCCCCTAAAGAACGTAGGGCTACTCTATTATTACGCTTTAGCAGTATCTAACCCCTCATCACCTCTATATCACCATTTCTTGACAAGGGAACAAGTTGAAGAACTGTTTTACCCCACTCAGCAGTACGAGCAAGTCTTATCTTACCTAAAGCAATCTGGGTTTAACATTATTTTAACAGCCGCGGACTCGGTTATAGTAGCTACTGGGACTGTTGGACAAGTGGAGAAATATTTAGGTCTAAACTTCGAAGTCCTAAGTAACGGGACATTAACGTATTACACCTCTTACGGAGTACCTAAGATCCCGGCTTTCGTAATTTCCTCAAATGTCTCAGCAATTTTCTTCCAACACCCCTCAACGCTTGTTACTATTAAGGATGTAATGAAACTAAAGCAAGAAG
>JAPYVG010000036.1 GCA_028277025.1 Sulfolobaceae archaeon | reverse complement strand
GGTTTTCCCTTGTATTCTATTGATGTCCAGTCTATTGATATTTTTACACGTTTTCTTCCACCTAGTTCCTTAACGGAAATTGTTTTGATCACGTTTAGCATTTGGTCTATTACTTGTGGTTGTTCTTCCACGTAGTTTCTAACTGTTTGTGGTGATATGCCAAACTCTTTTGCCTTGTTTTCTACTGAATCTTTTGTTAGTGCTGCTGTTACAACTGTTTTCTTGACTTCTTCTGCCCTTCTTCCCTTGAAGTTTATGATGGAAAATAATTTTTCCTCGATTTGCACACGTATTTTAGGGGAGATGTAGTCTGGTGTTGTCAAGAGTTTCTCCCCTAAAGTAATACCAGACTACATCTCCCTTAACTTTTTCTCTAATTACAAAATTTTCTGGGTTAGAAAAAATTATACGATGCAATTATTTTTGTAAAATGAATTTGGGGTCTAAGGTATTACCTCCCTAAGATTCCCATAACTGCTGAAAAATTATTTTTACTAATTAGATTTTGGGTCTACCGTTTAAGGGCAAGAAGACACTATTTATGTGAAAGAGGAAAGATATTTATAAACTTCTTCCGCTGTAGGTCTTTGGTTATAGTTTGGAGAAAGCATAAGCCCTATTAAGGGCTCAACCTCTTTAGGAACTCTTAAATTCCAGTTAGCTAGCTTTACTTTAGCCTTTTCCACCATTTCATTTACGCATTTCATATCACCATTAACGTAGCAATCGAAAGCCCTATTCATCTCGTCATAATCTGGTCTGTCAATGCTCCTATTTAGCAAAACATACATAGTAATTCCTAAGGAGAAGATGTCAAAAATGGGTTTTGCAGTTGTTACAAAAGCCTCTGGAGGTGCGTATTCTATTGTTAACTGGTTTATTCGCCCTCCCACTCTCACTGCACTACCCAGATCGCCTAGTTTTACCCCTATCCCTTGTAAGTCCTCAACTCTTTGGGGCTTAGAAGTTAGGAAAATGTTTTGCGGTTTTATATCGGAATGCACATAACCATTAGAGTGAATATGTTTTAACGCTAAAGAGACGTCTTTAATTACCCTATAAACCCACCTAGTCCAGTACGAGGAATAATAAAACTTATCGTCCTTCAGCAGATCATAAATGCTTCCTCCCTTCATGAACTCCATTACTATTCTCGGTGGGTCTGAGAAGTATTTTCTCGAATTACCGTTAAGTATCTCTTCTAATACGTTTTGATCAATGTAAATTCCAAACATTTTGACTATTGAGGGATGGTTTGACAGTAAGATGAGGTTAGACGCCTCTTTTGCTAAATCAGTAAAGTATGAGTGAAGGTCCAAAGTTACCCCGTTAACACTTCTCCCTTGGTTCATCTTTAAAATTTTTATCACGAACTCTTGTCCCTTATACTCGGCTTTCATTACATAACCATTTCCTCCCTCACCAATATAGTCAGTTATGGTGTAGCTACCCATCCTTTTCCCTATCCATACTTTGGGATCCCAGTTTTCAAGTTCCGGTATTTTCCTGGTCGACCTTTTACTCGAAAGCTTTATTTCGGTGTCTAAGTCAATATAAACTACCCCAGCGGGACTCTTCCTATTAACGATGAAATAAAACGCCATTTTGCCGTTTTGTGTAGGGAAATCGAACCTCAGTAAGTCGTTAGTACTAATCGCAATTCCTTTTAATACTTTTCTAACATAGAGTGAGAAAGCATTTTCATCAACGCTTATATTTATTGGATTACCCTGGAAGTCTACCGGTAATAGGTAAACGACTTCAGCCTTAAGCGGTTGTATAGGCTTGACAATTACTGTTTCTCCGTCCTTTACGCCGGCATTCTTCATCTGTATTTCATTCATGACTATAATTCTCGTAACATCTACGCCGTGTTTTATTAAGAACTCCGACTCTGCTTGGGTTAAACTTCTTACATTAGCAACTGTTGTCCTACTGCCCTTGATCTCAATCGCTTCACCTTGTACTAAACCTAATTTCGACATGGTTATTAGATCTAAAGCTACATACCCTTTTCCCTCAAACTCTTCATTAATCCTAATGACAATGAGCTCAAGGCCCTTTCGTTTAGTCATTTGTTTAATATCTGAGTATTGTTCAATTAAAATTAAACCGCTAACGAAAAGTGTTAGGCTAATTAGTGTTACCGATAGAGTCTACGAAGTATTACGGAGAGTAATCTTTATTAAAGTCTTTAACAATAGATAGATCGATGATGCGGGCCCTTTACTTCTTAGCCCAAAGCTATGCGTTCATGTCCAATACACCATGGGGAGGTATTCGAGTCATCTCATGCTCTAAAGATCCACCTAAGTAAGGCCAATATAAATAAGTGTCCAGTATGTAATTCTCCCATTAAGGGAGGCAGTTACGAGCAACTAAAGAAGCATGTGCTGAGATGTAAGAAGGGCCATGAAGAGTTAGCTAAAGTCCTCCTTGAATTATAACGCCCTCACTCCAAGGAAAATGTTTTCTATCGTGAATTTACAAGCTAATTCTTTTATATCCACATTTATTTTAGCGGTTTTGCTAAATTATCAATTACTAACTTCTTTCAATAAAAGTGCGTGCAATCATGAAGATTATTCCTTCCCTTAAATCAGCCCTAACGTTATAATCCACCGGCGCTCTGCTTATAACTACCCCTTATTCGCAGAAAAAATAAAAATGAAGGACTATAATTCTTAAAAATAGAGGAGGTGAGTTGAGTTTGCCAGAATTAGACCTTGAAGTATTTGATGCATGCATAAGCTTGCAATGCGCTGGAGATCCATATAGAGTTTTAACCGACTCATTTACTTGTGGAGAAAAATGTGCAGCGGAAGCAGCTTCAGTGTGTGAGATTCTATGTTAGGATAGGTGTTATAAATGTCAATTACATCAGATTTTTATGTTATTTTTCCATTAGTTCTCTTAGTTTTTATAATATTGTTAGTATATATTGTAAAAATTAAATCTAATTTAGTAATAGGTTTTTCCTTATTAGGTATTGGAATATTTTTAATCATATTAAGTTCTATTCTAGGAAAGTTTGCACTATTTTTTATAGGATTTCTTGTCTCAGTTTTTTCCTTAGTTTTCTTTCCTAGAAGAAGAAGGTGGTAATATGTTAGGTCTGTATGAGGTTAGTGCAGGATATGGGAAAACTGAGGTTTTACACGACGTATCTTTTGAAATAAAGGAGAATGGAATCTATATACTTCTTGGTAGGAACGGAGCAGGTAAGACGACTACTTTGAGGGTGATAGCTGGTATTCTTCCACCCTTTAAAGGTAAGATAAAGAAGGAAGGCAACATAGGGTATCTTTCTCATTCTTTTGCTTTGCCTCAAGAAATGTCAGTAAAGGAAGCGTTAGAATTTTTCTCTAAAATAATTGGAGGAGATCCGAATAACGTTATAGGTAGATTCCATTTGGAAGATATATTGGATAAGAGAATATCGAGTTTATCCCAAGGTCAGAAGAAGAAATTGTCATTAGCTAAGCTATTTCTTAAAGATTATGATATATATCTTTTAGATGAACCTACAGAAAATCTAGACCCTATCTTAGCTTCAGAAATAAGAAAATTGATAGTATCTTTATCCAAGAGCAAGATTATAATATATACTTCCCACAATCTGTACGAAGCTAGAGAAATAGGAAATTATGTTATAGTTATAGACAAAGGAAGGATTTCATTATTCAAACCTATAAACGAAATAAAATTAAGAGAATATACAATAGGGATTAGAGCATCAGAAGATTTGTCTAAAATTCTTAAGGGTGAATATCAAGGAGACTATTTTGTAATAAATCTTAAAGATCCTGCAGAAGTTAATTCTATAATCCAAGAGCTAATGAGAAGGAATATCAAAATATTTGAAATTAGAGAAATGAGAAATCCCCTAGAAGATCTTTTGAGGTGAAGAAATGATTTCGTTCCTATTCCTAAAAAGAATGATAAAAAGAAGTTATAGTACAACAATATATTATTTGATAGCCTCAATTATTCTTCTTATTATCGATATTTTTGAAATAGTTACAATAAAAATTATACTTCCATTTATATTGATATCGCTATTAATGAGTCCTTCTATCTTCGGAATAATGTTCTCTTCTCTTACAGTATCTTTATTCATAGACGATAGACAAAGCGGTCTCCTAGAATTCTTCATTGCAGAAGGAATAAAACCTAGAAAAATATATTATGAATATGTTCTTGCATTTCTTTTAATTTCAATTCCCATTACAGTGATAGTTTCAGTAATTTTGGGGTTACTTGTTAGAAATTTATATTATATGATATTAATTTTAATTAACTCTATAGGAATTTCTTGGGTGATTATACCGCCTTCTTTATATCTTTCATATCTGCAGAAGACAGCTGGGTCTTCCAGGGCTCCATTAGGAACATATATAGGCATTACTATACTTCTTTCGTATATATACTTAGGGAGTATAATTAATTCTGCCATAGGAATTCAAAATCTTATGTTATATGCAGGTATAACAATACTGCTAATAGCTATACTATTAACTATTGTAATAGGCTATACTATTAAAAGTGAAAAACTAATACCTTAACATTTTAAGTATATTGGAAGTTATGAATTTAACATATAACCAAGCATTTTCGTTTACCAGTTCTATCTTAGTAGGCTAAAACTAATTATTAGCTTTTGCATCAGTTTTTATACATAGGCGAGGCCAACAAGCTCTGTTTACAAGCGGTCTCATAAAGCCTTTGATTTTTTTAGTGCTTTACATGCTGGAAATCATTCACCGTGCTTACCTATTCCTTACACTTCCTTTTCCAATTATCGCGGTATTACCTAGTTAAAAACTCTTTTGATGTAAAATACCCTCTAGTTTGTTGAGGAGATACGCGTAATTGTAGTCCTTATTGATGTTAATAACCTTTACCATTTTATCTACGACAAACTCGTGCTTAGGGAGTAAAGAATATTCTTTTCCGTCAACCAATATGCTGACTTTGTTATATGTTGATAAACAGTATAAGAACTCACCCTCATAGCCCTTCCCATTACGTATCTTATGCAAGAATATGCTCTTAACTCCTTGAGATTGAGCTGCGATAGAGAGTTTCTCGTCCGCTGTAATTATTGCCAATGCTTCGATTAACTCTCTTTTTAGCGCTTTAGCTTCCTCTATAATTCCAACGTCTCCGCTTTTTCTTACCTCAGAGACCGGCGGTTGTTTATGTATTCTTCTGAAACTACCCATGGCTATGTGAAATTTTAAATCCTCAACACCTTTCTGGGTGGAAATCGTATGCCCTAAAAGTTCATTATAAACTGCTTTAGAAGGTAATAATCTAGCACCTTTTTCCTTACTCCACGTTAACCCTCTAATCCTATCCCCTAACTTCATGTAAACGTTAGTATCTGCTAAGAAGAGGTAATCGTCGACTAGTGACTTAATCTCTTCCTCCTCAGCGAACCTCTTAATCCCCGCTCTAAACTTGCACATCTCTTCTACGTCTTGGGAAACGTTATAATCAAATTCCACCTTTCCTAAAAGCCTATAAAGATTCAATAGGGCTTGTAAGGAGTCGACTTGAAGGGTCACCTCCTTTTCCCCCTTTACTGTCTTTAACGCCTCATAGTTTACTGATTCACCAGTCCTAATGTCGTAAACTGTTATTTCCGATAATGGTACGTAACCGAATATGTGATATCCTTTGTCTTCCTCCCTTAGATAGGCGTACCTTATTTCTCTAGCGTTCGAATAATTTAGAACCGCTATTGCCATATATTTCCTACCGGGGGTGATGTCCGCAACATCTATATTAACCCCTTTTAACCCCTCCCTCCAACTCTTTATTCCCTCACCTAAAACCTTTATCTCCACCTCGCTCTTCAGGCCTAGAGTTTCAAGTACTGGCGTGAGGTTAAGCTGAGTTATATTACTGTCCTCCCTCAGTATTAATATTTTATCTGGCTTTATGCCAGTGAACAATTCAGTCATTATTGCGTCTAAAGTAGTAACCAGTTTGTTTGATCCTAAAGTTGCAAGTATCATAACTATAAGTAGGACTGTGGTTTTAAAAATTTAGAAAAAAGGTATAGGTATGAGTTATTCAATGTTATGATTCACTTTGGGTTTCCCTCCTTCCTTGATATTTCATCCTCTATTATTGAGGCTAAAACTATCATCAGTAAGTCCTCTGTTAAGTTTAGAGGTTTTCTTTGAACTTTAATGTAAAACTCACGATTAACGTTGCTTAACACTTTCAGCACCTCGTTAACTTTATCCTCATCTAAACCGTAATACTCGACCCACATACCGCTAAAATACTTTCCCTTAATGTTCCTTAACCTTCGTAAACCCTCTTCAGTAATTACGTACCTCCCGTCTTCCATCTTTTGGACTAATCCTTCCTCTGTGAATTTCTTTAGGGCCTTGTATAACCCAGCGTCACTTAAACCTGTGATCTCTTTTAATTCAGTGAAAGACTTTGGTAAGATTAAATTCTCAAGAACCTTATCACTTTTCAAGACTTACCTCCTCATGTTTTATTATTTCAATAGACTTAATAGCCTCAATCCCTATCTTTCCTTTATCAAGAACGACTTTACCTTCTGTGTAGATAGCGTTATTCTTGTCTATGTTTATTATTAGTGACTTCCCTATCCTTTCGTCCTCCGAAGGAGTTTCTAAAGTATATAGTATTAGTCTTACTAGTTTTCCTTGGCTGTCTATCGTAGCCGAATATCCACTATTTCCGTCCATTATGCTGATTATTTTATTTTCATTTATTTTGGAAACTTGTATTTTATAACTCTCTATTCCTACTTCATTTAATATTTCCATCTTAAACCCTTTATTTAAGAACTCTTTTGCCTTATCTTTTATCTTGTCTGGGGGTATCTCCATTTTACTCAACTTAACTTAACTTAAGTTAAGTTTATAAATCTTCCTATTTACAGTTTAGTTGGAAAAGTTTTTTAAATTTAAAATTACGTCTGAAATACGATGATAGTAGTAGAAGGAATAACTAAATATTTCGGTAGTAGGAAAGCACTAGATAATGTCAGTTTTGAGGTAAAAGATGGTGAAATAGCAGGGTTTGTAGGATTGAATGGTGCTGGGAAAACTACTACTATTAGGACGATTGTAGGAGTACTTAAGCCTAATTCTGGTGATGCTTTAATTGATGGGAAGAGTATAATAAAGGAGAAAAAAGAGGCTTCCAAAAACGTGGGCTGGGTTCCGGAGTTACCGATTTTTGAAATGGACGCTAGGGCTTTAGATTATTTTGTTTACCTCGCCGGTTATTACGGGATTTCTAAAGACGAGGCACTGAAGTTGGGTAAGCAGTTGTTTGAGGAAGTTGGGCTAAGTGGGAGGGAAAGGGATAAGTTAAAGACCTATTCTCAAGGTATGAAGAAGAGGTTTGCCTTAGCGGTCTCTTTGATTTCAAACCCCAAGAACTTCTTATTTGATGAGGTATTTAACGGGCTAGACCCTCAAGGGATTCAGTTTTTTAGGGACTTAGCATTAAAGATGAAGAAGGAGGGGAAAGCAATACTTTTCTCCTCACACATATTGACTGAAGTTGAGGCAATAGCAGATAAGGTAGTTTTCATTCACCAGGGTAAGATTCTGAAGGTTATGAGTATGAATGAGATAAGGAATTTAATAAAGTCAAATGACGTTAAAGTAGTACTTAATCAGGTTAATGAAAACGTAGTTCAAATAGCCCAAGCATTCGGTAAACCAGAACTTTTTGGGAACACTTTACTAATCCACGACTTTAACGGTGATATGTCAGTTTTAGTTTCCAAACTCACACCTTATGGTGTACTTGAAATTAGTAAGTTAGGGGGAAATCTAGAGGAGGTTTTCTTTAAAGTCATAAGAGGTGAGTTGTGATGAGGCCCGTATTATACGACTTCAAGAGGTCATTTCTTAGGCTATCAGTCCTATTACTTCTCGTCCTGTTCATATTGGGTGGTATTGGGCTATCATATTCTGTATTCCATATTTTGGGTATTAATCCTTCAGCATACGAAAATCTTAACGTTGCGGGGTTTTCTATAATTAGGCCTCTAGGTACAATACACGTTTACGGTATAGTGTTTAATAACATGGGACAACCAGTTAGTGGTGCCACTATTTGTGTTCATTATAGTGGGGAAGTAATGAATACTACTACTTCAAGTGAAGGTTTATTTAACCTCTCAATTCCGTATTCAAATAGCTCATATGCAATTGTGAAATATGACGGTATGGTAAGGAATGTTAGCCTTATTGGCGGGTCTGTAGCCTTGGTTAGTGGGCCATATGTCGGTAATGTTGGTATTAATGGTATTATTCACGTAGCTAAGGGTATTAATAACGTAGTTTTGTTTACCAACATATCAATGTTTAACGATTTAGGTGGTTTATCAAATCCTTATTCTCCTTATGATCCAATATTCATTGCCATTATGAATCATAACCACCTAGTTATGTTTACTTACGAGAGTCTAAATGTTAGCTTAAGCTTCCTTCAAGCTAATTCAAATGTACTAGCTGTTAACTCCAGTGGTGTTGTTTTGAAGGAGTATAATTTCTCGTTAAAGCCGTTTACCCCTGTATATACTACAATAGAGGTACCCTCTGAAGCTAATTATGTAAGTATATTATCTAACTTATACTCGGGTAATACTCCTTATTCACAATCACCAATACTGTATACAGAAATTGTAACCGGTTATTTTAGTGCCATGGGGTTGTTCTTAGATTTCTTCCCATTTGTGGTAATTTATTTAGCTTATGCGATGTTCGCTAAGCCTAGAGACACTGGCGCATTGGAGTTTATCCTAGCCAGACCAATTACTAAGGGTGAACTGTATATGACCAGGTTTTCCGCAAATGCTATAACGGCAATAATTGCATCGTTTTTGATCAATATATCCCCTAATGTGGCTTTCATATTAATAGCGGGGTTGTATTTATCTCCGCAGTTTATATTATTAGCTTCAATAATCCCTATGACGTTACTCCTTACTTACTTATCAATAACTTATATGTACGCTTCATTAATAAAATCCGGTGGGACAACATTAGGGTTGGGGATAGCTACATATATTATTATTCAAATAGCGATACCAGTGATCGGGTTTATGAGCGGTAATTATACTTTAATAGAGGATTACATAGTCCCAGCTTCAATATCCCAGGCAATACAGTCTTATTTGGAGGGATCTACCATAAGCGTCAACGTGGGGTTAGAGTTGTTATCTACTATATTGTGGATAGTTGTCCCTCTAGTAATAGGATATTTAGCATTTAAGAGGAAAGATATATGATTCTGAATTTTCAGTTTCCTCAGTCCAATTCCTTGGTGTACTAGCCCAATGTCTCCAATGAAGAGCATAAAACTCCAATGATTTGTTTTTTACACTGTTTCATGAAGTTAAGCCTTATTTCCTTTAATTATCCAGTGACCTTTAAGGAGAAGAGGATTGTAAACTTAACGTTATGTTCTTTCTAAGTAAAACGTGACAAGTCAATACAATAGAGAGAAGAGGGAAAAGAAAAATTATCTGATTAACCTAATATCTCTTCAGGCTTAACTGGTGTGTGGTTAAACCTCTTGCCTACCGCGTCTTCTAAAGCTCTTATTATTACGGCAGGACCTACTATTAATGCTGCCTCACCTACCCCCTTAGCTCCAGTAGGATATGCTGAGACGTGTGGTTTTTCAGCGAAATACGATTCAAATTTAGGTGCTTCCACGGGAGTAGGTATGAAGTAATCAGCATAAGTCACAACTAATTGGCCATCATCGTTAATCATCGCCTCCTCATATAACGCTTGTCCAACAGCTTGAGTGGCTCCGCCGTGTATTTGTCCTTCAGCTAGAGGTGGGTTAATTACAACCCCTATATCATCATAAGCCTTATAATCTAAAACTCTAGCTATCCCATAATCGTCTACCTCAACTATTGCCACGTGAACTCCGTAGGGGAACGTCACATCTCCGGGTAGGGTAACTTGAGCGTAAATTCCGGGTTCATTACTGCTATAAGCATAATTCGCAATTTCATCCCAACTTACGCTCTTTTCGCTTCCCTTTACTCTGAATACCCCTTCCTTATACTCGATCTCCTCAACATCCGCTTTAAGCATTTTTGCAGCTATGCTCTTCATCTTCTTCAGTACCTCACTGGCAGCAACTTTAGCTGCACTCGCAGCTGCAGCTGCCGTCCTAGAGCCATATGTTCCCATACTAGATGCTACAGTTTCCGTGTCTCCCCAAACAACTTTTACCCTATTTATGTCTATTTGAAGCTCATCAGCTACTACTTGTGCTATTGCAGTTTCACTTCCTTGTCCGTGAGGAGTCCCACCAGTAATTACTAAAATGTCTCCAGTCTCACTAACCCTTACTTCTCCAAACTCCCAAGGACCGAAACCGCTGATTTCTAGATAGAATGCCATCCCTACACCTATTTTTCTCCCCTTTTCCCTCTCAGCCCTTGCCCACTCTTTTAACTGTTTATACCTTAACTTCTCTAACCCCTCGTGAAGTAATGCCAAGTAGTCCCCGGAATCATATTTTAGCCCGAATGGGTTAGTGTACGGCATCTCATTCGCCCTTATTAAATTCCTCTCCCTAACAGTTACGTCATCTAACCCTAACTCGTCAGCCACATTGCTCATTATTCTCTCTATTATGAAAGTAGCTTCGGGCCTACTTGCTCCCCTATACATAGTTATTGGTGGAGTATTTGTATAAACCGCCCTACTCCTTATATGTAGGTTCCTAATCTTGTAAGGCCCAGGTATCATTAGGGGGATTATTGCTGGTTGTAGCGGTGCAGTATACGTTAAATATGCACCAAGGTCTACTAATAATTCTCCCCTTATTCCTAATACCGTACCGTCGTTCTTTACTGCCACTTCACCCTTGAAGGTGTTATGCCTAGCCTCAGAGGAAATCATTTCTTCACTTCTTGTAGCAGTCCATCTCACAGCTCTCCCTAACTTTATTGAAGCCGCAACTACTGAAACGTCCTCTGGTAAGATGTTAACTTTACTTCCGAAGGCTCCACCTACATCTGGCATTGTCACCCTGATTTTTGATGTCGGCATACCGAAAATCTTTGAGAATTCAAACCTCGCAGTATGAGGTACTTGAGTTGAGTACCATATTGTTAAACTACCGCCCTCATATCTGGAAATTATACCCCTAGGTTCCATGGGGTTGGGGATTAACCTCTTGTTAGTAATCTCGACACTTATGATTTTATCAGCGTTCTTGAAGGCCTCATCTACATTTCCCGCAGAGTAAATCTGGTCGAAAGCTACGTTAGTCTTTAATTCTTCATGTACTATGACTTTATCCTCCAAAGCTTCCTCCATTTTAATTACAGCTGGTAATTTCTCGTAATCTACGGTGACCTTGTCTATTGCGTCCTTTACAGCGTACTTATCAGTCCCTATAACCATTGCCACCGGTTCTCCAGCGTATCTGACTTTTTTATCTGCTAGAGGTTTCCTAGGTATAAATTTCCATAACTTGGGGTCTTCATAAGTAAGCCATATTCCTATGCCTTGCTTTATAAGCGGTTCTAAATCCTTATACGTATATATTGCCACAATTCCGGGTACTTTCAAGGCATCTTCTAAGCTAATCGACTTTATGATAGCATGTGCATAAGGGCTTCTTACAAAGCCAGCATATAGTGCTGAGATTTGTATATCATCTACGTAAGTAGATTTACCGGTTACAAACTTATCGTCGTATAGCCTTTTAACTGGTTTACCTACATAAGTCATTTTCTCAACCTCTGAGAGGCGTCTTTTACGGCTTTTATAATATTCTGATAACCGGTACACCTACATATATTACCGTGTAACCCATCTCTTATCTCCTCTTCTGAGGGGGAGGGGTTATCCTTGAGCAAATAATATGTTTGCATTATCATACCCGGTGTACAGTACCCGCACTGTAAGGCATAATTCTCCTTAAATGCCTCTTGTATTGGGTGCAATTTCCCGTCTTGTGACAAACCTTCAATTGTCAATATTTCCGCACCGTCAGCCTGAACAGCTAGCACTGTGCAAGACTTAACGGATTTCCCGTTCATGATCACTGTACAAGCTCCGCAAGTTGAAGTATCACACCCTATTTTAGTTCCAGTAAGCCCTAGTTCGTCCCTTAAGAAGTGGACTAATAACATTCTAGGCTCTACTTCCCTTTCGTACCACACGTTGTTTACCTTAACCCTAATTTTTACTTTTTCACCTGGTCTAACTAACAACACCTAACACCTCCTTAAGCGTGTTTATTGTTAAAATTTTCATAACTTTCCTTCTATATTCAGACGATCCCCTCGAGTCTGAGGGGGGTTTTACCAATGTTATGACTTGCTCTGCGAACTTATTAATCAGTTCGAGTGATGGTTTACTACCTATTATCGTCTTCTCTAACTCGAAGGGTCTAAAGGGTTTATCTGAAACTCCAGTATAGCTAACCCTTATGTCCTTTATCTCCCCATCAACCTTAGCTAGTACTGCCATACCAACTAACGCAAAGTCTCCAGCTCTTCTAACGACCTTAGAATATTTGTACTTGTAACCTTCAAGTTTAGGGAACTCTATTTCATAAAGGAGTTCATCCTCCCTTAACTCCGTAGTAAAAGGTCCTTTAAAGAAGTCCTTCGCGTTCACTACTCTCTCTCCTTTTGAAGATACTAGTCTTAGGTTTGCCTCATATGCTAGAACCACAGCAGGGTAATCAGCTGAAGGGTCTGCGTTAGCCAATGAACCCCCTATAGTACCCATATTTCTAACTTGCATGTCCCCGACTTTCATGGCGGATTGGTGAAGTAGCGGTAAGTCCCTCCTCACTATCCCGCTCTTTACTAGTTCCTCGTGTCTTGTTGTTGCCCCTATTATTACCTTATCCTCAGATATTGAAATGTGGGAGAGTTCTTTTAATGGGTTTAGATCTAAAAGAAACTTTGGTTGTAGCAATCTGAACTTAAGCATTGGTATTAAACTCTGCCCTCCAGCAAGGGGTTTAACGTTTCCACCGGCTAAGAAATCTAAGGCATCAGCGAGGGATGTAGGTCGATAATAGCCGAATTGGGGTGGATACATTAAATATTAATAATTTAATCAAAATATAAATCTTGCGTTAAAAACACTACATAATATAAAAAATGTATGCTCATTCATATTTTGTTTATTGAAGGGAAAAGTGTGGAGTAAGGGAATTTTTAACATTATTGTAAGGTAAAAAAAGGGTATTCTCATGCAAAAACCAGTACGATTATGTTACTGTCACATATACCGGTATTTCGAGTGTTTGACCTCCTACAAGTGTAGTTATAATAATCCTATATGTTTGTCCCACTGTTAGCATTAAGGGGCCGAAGTTAATTGTAACTTGAGTAGTGGTGTTCGGCTGTAGGTAATTCGGATTAAATTTTGATGTAGTGTATAATGTCCCCTCAATCCTAGCTGAAAGTAGTTGGGCTGGTTGTGTAGAATATAACAGTACTACTGCCGTACCGTTATTATTGTAAATATACCCTTGCCCAGTTTGATATATTGGAAGTTGTTGAGTTGGCATAGTGCCTTGCATTGGGTAAGGAGTTGTTGGAGTCCCCATATAGGTGCCACCCATAGGTTGACCGCCCATTCCCATCATATTCAATAACTTCCCTAATCCTAAGTACGTGAGTATAAATCCTATAAATGCTGCGAATGGGATTATTGATCCTATGGCTATGAGAATTCCACCATTACTTATGTTTCCTACATTATAAATTTGTCCTACTCTCCTAATTGCTAATCCTATTAAAATAACTCCTATTATTAATAAAATTACGCCAATGATATCAATAAGTGGTATTATTGATAGGACTAGTCCTATAATCCATAATGTAGTACCTGTAACCCCACCTACATCCTTACCTACGGTTTCTAATCCACGAAATCCAGAACGTAATTTTAACACAGAAATTATAGTAAATACTAACGCAATTATCTCTACGATTATAACTCCTATTAATGATCCTATTAATGATGATGATAAGGAAGATGGGCTTGTCAACCTAGTTGCAATAGCGACTATTGAAGTAAAAAGGAGTATAATTGCGATACTAACTAATATTGTAGCTATTATTGCAAATAATGATCCTGATCGCAAATCCTGTATTGCTTTAACTTCTGGATTTAGCATTTTTCATCAAATCAATCTCTTTTACTCCAGATAATAAATATTGCGGATATAGGCATTGGGAAATCTAAAGTAGAGTAGATGACGGGTATTATGTTTAAAATATTACATGATAAATTAAGGTAGTCCTATCGTATAAAAGATATATCTTTTATCTCTTAACTTATAAAGATATCAGATTTAGCTAGACGAAGAAAATGTAATTTTTGTAAATGACAATTCTAAAAACGTGATTATTTACTACGGGTTTGCTCTATCTAAACAATAACTTTATATCCTTACAAAAGTAGAGAGAACAATTGATGTCCGCACTAGAAATTGATGGAATCAAAAACGTGAGAAAAGGTGCTATCTGGTTATTGATTGCCCCAATAGTTTTAATCATAAGTGAATTCGTAATGACAATTATAGCAGTTTCGCTGATAGGCCCATCCATAGCCTCAACCCCACTATCAATAACATCTTTTTCGGGAGTAGCTAGTATTGCTAGTGCCTCAGCTGCATTGTTTTTTGCCTTGATATTTATTGCGTTCATAATTGCCGATTTTTTATTTCTTTTAAGTTTCGGTAGTTTTCGTACTGGTTTTAAGGAATTACCTAACATGACCTTAGGATCTATAGGCGGTTTAGTGGGTAAAATAGGGGCATTAATACAAATTGTAGCGTTCGTTGCCGCTACAGCACTACTCGTTATAGTCTACTTAACCTTAAGCTCTGGCGGTACTTTAAGTTCGGTTACCGGGTTGATAAATTTTGCTTCAATTTCAATAATTATAGGTGAAGCGATAGGAGGACTTCTCACAGCAATAGCCTTAATCTTGGTAGGGATCGGGATTTATTCCTTGGGTTCTAGGTATAATGAAGGTCTGCTTAAGGTGGGGGGAATATTGATTGCCACGTTAGTTATCTCCTTAATTGGTGTAATACTTAGCATAATAGGAGCTGGTTCTGTTAAGAATAAGTTACAAAGTGGTCAACTTCAACCCATTAGCCAAATGTATACGCAACCAGCTTATGCCCAACCACAATATCAGCCTTATCCTCAACAGCCATCACAACCTTCACAGTCACAAGGTACTATTTATAGTAATGGTGTTGCCGTGTTACAAGTCAACTTTTATCAACAAGGGAAGGTGTTGTACGCTGTATTAGATGATTACAGGCTTAATAGTATAAACGTTAATCCGCAATTTCTTAGCCCCGGTGTGAATAATATTACAGTTTACTTCCCACCTTTACAACTAATTCAAGGAAAAATGTATAGAATAGTCTTATTTATAGATGTTGGAGGTACTGTAATTCAATATCCAGTAAATGTAGTTTCTGCATGAGAAAGGTGAAAACTTTTTTAATTAGATTTTATTTTTCTCAAAAAAGAAAAATAAAATAAACTTAATTATTATAATGGGTTTCCACAATTTGAACAGAATCTTGCGTTAGGTGGATTTGGAAAACCACAAACTCTACAAACCCTCTGCTGATAATAACCCGCTTGTTGATAATAACCCATAGGTTGGTACATCTGTGGCTGTTGGTAGTAAGGTTGATAATACCTCTGGGTAACAGCACCACTGTCTATCAAATCCTCGATCTGTTTCATAACTTCATGTTCAATTTCTAAGTTCCACAGTCCTTCACCAGCTTCGATTAACAGCCCAATAGGGCCAAGCACTAGGTCAGCTAAAAAAGCTTCAGTTACGTCCTCTGCTTTAACCCAGTTAGCCACTCCGGTGTTGACTTCTAAAAAACCTGGGCCGCCAAAAAGTTTAACAGTAAATGCTCTATCTGCAGCGAACAGATGCCTTAAAAAGCCCTCCTTCTTCGCTTGAACTATGTAATAATTTCCGGCACCAAAATACTGTGATTGGTAACCCTTAAAACTGAACCATTGGAAAAGTTGTACAGCTAAGGCTTGTAAGTTCACATTTACGCCTTCAAACCTCTTTTGCATAATATGATCTTATCTTTTTACGTTTATATAGTTTTTGTTAGAGAAAAAATCATTTCTGTGTTTCCGCGAAAAGTGTTTAATCCGCCTATGAGAGTCTATTGTGTGAAAGAGCTTTCACTTGACGAGTATTTTTCCTCTTATCTGCCTAAGCTAACTGAAGACGAGTCCTATTTAATTTACCTTATCGCTAGGGATAGAGAGGTTAAGGAAAAGATGGGAATTAAAATTGATAAAATACTCTTTAGGATTAAGAGCAAGGAACCTTTAAAAGCTGTAGAGATACTCAAAGCAATTAGGGACGGTGTAGAGTTCGAAGTTAAAGGTATCAAATTAAGGAGAGAGTGGATAAAAATCATGCATGTATTAAATCCCATTAACGTTTCTAAAGCCTCAAAGTTAACCGCACTAAAGTTTTTTGAACAGTGTGAGAAAAAACCAGATATTGAAAAGGTTTTTCATTCAGCATTAGCTAAGAGTATTGATTTTAAAATCTTTATGATCGACATAGATTCAAAAAGTAGGGAAATTATTGAGGGGTTGAACGGTATAAAAGCTCGTCTAGTAATGACTACTAAACGTGGTTTTCATATTCATGTATGGAAGGAAGACCTCCAAAACCCTTCAATCCTTTTCAAACTAAAAGGTGTTGAGGTAAAGACTAGGGACGCGATAGAATACGTGCCATCTATCGATCAAGGCGGATTTGTACCGAAGGCGTACTTAATTGATACCGTGGACGAGATCGTTAATTTAATGTAAGGGGATTTAATGATGAGCATAAGGAAAAGAGCAAAATAGTAATCCTCACAATGTTCGCATTCTTTTATGCTTTATTAGAACTAGGAATGAATTGGGACCCATCACAGTGTTTGAACTCACCCGCCTGGATGAGGAATTTGTTTAATTCAACAATTTCCATTTATTTTTATAGAGTGATATATGACGGGCTCTTTCTATCAATAGTCTACTCGATTACTGGTAAGCTCATTAGCTGGGAGACGTTATGGTATTTCATCTACGCCGTCGCCAACAGTTTTCGATAAACCGTGAAGTTTATATACTTTGTATGGAAGTTTAACTATAATGCTGAAACCTAAGGAAGTGTGCCAAAAACTAGGAATATCATACCGCACACTACAGAGCTATGTTAAGAAGGGTTACATAAAACCAGTAATATTACAGAGTGGAAAATGGAGGTTCAGAGAAGAGGACGTAGAAAGACTCATGGGAATTGTTAGGAAGAGGAAAGTAGTATTATACGCTAGAGTATCATCAAACAAACAGAAAGACGA
>JAPYVG010000186.1 GCA_028277025.1 Sulfolobaceae archaeon | reverse complement strand
CAGAGAAATAACTGTGTTTTTGTCTAGATTGGATATTGTGATAGAGCAGTTATAAGCGGTAGAGTGTTTACCTTGCAAACAGTATGTTTAATGAGTGACCAAAACAAGATGTAAATTAATGTTCGTCATATACAAAGTCTAGGACTCTCACTATTAGCAACCGAAGTCCAATTTAATCTGACAAAGACTTCATTATAGTATAATACAATACGCTCAACACATTGTGGTACAATAAGGTTTTTATATTGAAGTACAATAAAGTATATTGAGGTAAAATGCCCAGACCCGGCTATAAATCGGTATATTTCCCGGATGAAGAGTTGTGGAAGAAGATAGTTGATGAGGCTGAGAAAAGGAAAGTAAGCGTTTATGAAGTGCTGAAGGACGCTTTTGAGTGTTATATGAAGGAAAAGGAAGGAAATAGAACGAGCTTGGAAGAAATAGTTAAGGAACTGCAAGAATTGAAGAGGAGGGTCGAGGAGTTGGAAAAGAAGGTTAAATAGGAAAACTCCCCAGTTTACTGAGAAAAATTCAGCTTATTAACCTCTCACTCACTTTTCTAACTCTGTCCTTAACTTGAGAAATTTCAGCAACTATCCCGTCATCTTGGAGTTCAAAAGTAGCGAAGCTAAGCACTTCATCTAGCTGGAAGTATACCCTCAGCAGTTATACTAACTCTTCTAAATTCCTTTGAGTTTGTGGTACCTCACTTATAGTCCTTCACCTCTAAATAATGTAAGTACTGGACTAGAGAATTCCTAGCCTCCTCCAGCTTATCTAAATTTTCCGAATTATAGCCCTCCATAATCTTCATAGCCTCGTTGATGTGGTATAAAGCCTCCAAAAGCTCCAATAACTTATCACCTTGGACTTGCGTGGCTCATCCCCGCGAAGCGATATCTTCTTCTATTTGAATCATTTCCCGCCTTACTTTCTCTATCTCATTCCTTAGTTCAGTACTAGCTAACTGCTTCAGTGTTTCGATATGACAGCACTTTCCTCTGAAAATAAACCCTTTCACAATCGCAGGAAGCCTTAGTGATTTTTAGGCTGACTGGGTCTAGCGTTAGCATTGTATAATGTACTAGGTTAGCCCTGGACTTTCATCGTATATACGCTGAAACGATTATGCCCTCAGATAATACGTAAAAACATCTAACCTTTAATCGGATTTTTGGGATTTATGTGGAAATTATGTTTGCTCTATATGATATTTCATATCACAAGACCTATAATATAGCATATGTACGTGGTATATATGGCACGAATACATTATAAGTAGTTCAACAGTATAGTTAATAGGGGATTCAAAATGGTGATAGCACATAAGTTAACTGACGAGCAGAAAAAGATCCTAGAGAGAATGCAAAGTAGAATAGACTATATCATCAAAGCTCACAAGGAATATTTAGATGCATTAGCAGAATTTGATAGAACTGGAGTATTGAAAATTCATGGAAAAGTCCTTTATGTGAGAAAATATAATAATCGAGAAAATGAAGATAAACGGTTTAATCTTCAATAATTTTTCGTATAATTTTCCTTATTTTATTTATCGCATACTCATCTTCTTCTGGTGGGTTATCGGCAACTTCGACTAAGGTGTTAATTAATTCTTCTTCTAAATCTTGTGGGATTTCCTTGTTAAACAATTCGTATAAGATATTTAATAACAATACGAAAGCAGTTCTCTTATTGCCGTCAACGAAAGGGTGAGAAGTTATTAAATGATATGTTAATACTGCTAAACTCCTACTAATATCGTTATAATTATTTAAGTCTTCTATTGCGGAATAAATCGCGATACCTATAACGTCTAAGTTAATTATTCCCTGCTCGGTATTAGGATCACTTCTGATTATACTGTAGTGGATTTTTATTATAGTAGGCTCTATATCACCTTTTCTACTTCTCCACTCTTCAAACTCGTTCAGTAGTCCTTCTAAGATCTGCATTAACTTACTTTCCATGAAAAATAGACCTTAACTACTGTCTTCTATTAAACTATTTAATTCTTTAAGCTTTTCAACTACCCTTTTACCCTTTTCTGTTAATTTAATATACCACCTTTTAGGAAAGCCTCTAGTTTCCTCGATCTCTTCTACTAATCTCCACTCCTTTAAGATTTTAATAGGATTATTTACCGGAGCTGTTGAACTTTTTGTAAGTTCTATCAACTTCCTTAGTGTTGCTTTATCATTTCCATATAGGGCTAATAACACCCTCTGTTGCATTTCCGTTAGGCACTCCATTTTTAATCCTAATCTTATCAGAAGTGATGCTGTTACTACTATGAAAATTAAATACCTTACCTTATCCTCCATGTATGACTTCATTAGTTCTCTAACAGCTTCAACAAAATGCGTTACTAAACAAGTTAGTGAGATTAAGAAATTAGCACGTGAGCATGCTGATAAGATAAGTCTAAAGTATGCTAAGCAAATTTAAGGAATTATTTTAAAACTCCAATGAACTCTACACATCTTATATTAAGTACTGTTAATATTCCTAGTATGGTTCAGCATATTACAAATAACGATTTTTACCTATACTTCCTGAGACTTTGAGCTAGTAAGAAAACCTTAGATGAGACTCATTGAATTTTCTAACTGTTGTATTTTCGAGTGTGGACAACAATTTCATTCATTTGAAATATTTACATTTATTATCACCCCCTTATCTAACAAGTACGTTGGGGTGTAAAGGATGTTGTATATTATGAAGAATGTTGATAACCACCTAGTTATTGTGAACTTGTTGGTATTCCAAGGGAAGTGGAAGTCCATTGATGCGAGCCTATGTTTTAAGCTTCTGAACCCTTGTTCTGCGTAATCCCTCTCGTTGAACGTCATCTTCTCGTGTTCCACGTTTAACCATGAGAAGGCGTTGTATGCAGTTGCCCCATCGTGCAAGTAAATTACCTTATCAATCCTATACACCCTCATTGCTATTTCCTCAGCCCTACTCATGTTCGCAAGAACTACCAAGACATGTACCCCACTCCTAACGCTAGTAACTATGAAGAAGGGTATTCCCTTGGTTTTTACATCCCTAACGATCCACACGTAATAATACCTCCCCCTCACAAGCCTCACCTTAGTCTCATCAATAGCGTAAACACCACTCAATGGCACAGCATACCTCACGTAACTCAACCTCCTATGATAGTAAAGCAGAGTGGAATGGGGTAAAACGACCCTCCAAGAGGACAAACCACACAAGTATTCTGCCAACGCTTGGGCTACTTGCTCTCTAGTGTAAAACCTTGGCTTAACATTAATATACTCAAATAACAATAATACAATTTGGGTGAGCACGAGAACTCTCCACTTGATTCCCATGTGCTCACCAAGATAAAACCCCGTGCTCACCCTTAAATAGTATTACGCGAAAACAAGTTCTTACAGACGAGAAAAGATTTTTGAATAAAATTATATTAAATTAACAAAATTGTTGACCACACTCGTATTTTCACAAAATTCAGTTTTTTGCATAACTAAGGGATTGTTATCGCGATTCTTTCAATCTCACGCATGATATGATAATTATCATTCCTTAAATAGCCCTACGTGATAAATATAAATAGGCTGAA
>JAPYVG010000185.1 GCA_028277025.1 Sulfolobaceae archaeon | reverse complement strand
ACGGTAAAGTAATTGAATAAGTTGTGGAATACAGCGTATTCCCTCCGACGTTAAGCGTTAAAGATATTTGGTAAGAGCCGTCTTGTAATGATAGGGTTGTAGTAGAGTTTGTTAACGTTTCTGAAAAACTCTCTGGGCCGGAGACACTCAGCTCCCAATCAGCGCCCCCCGGTATGGTAGTTATATACACGTTGTTCCCAAAGGCTCTCAATGAAGTGCCCACGGTCCATAAGTACTCCGAATTCGTTTGCCCGTTACTTTGGATTACGGTTACCCCATTATACGTTTCGGCTATCCCTTGGCTCGTTGACACGCCAGATAAAGCCTCGTAAGTTGTAGAATACCCTCCGGGGACATTAATTAACACGTTCCCATACCCGGGATAGTAACCGAGAAAGATGCTCCCGCTCCATGAATAAACATTTACTGTAGTACCCAATTCAGTCCCAGAGACCGGTCCGCCAATTACAAAGGATAAATAATTCCCGCTCCCAGCAGGATTGGTACCCCCTACAATTATGTATGTAGACGATGTGGGAACGTATAGGATTATCGTATCAAACGTGGCATTTGCCACTAGGTTATTACCACTAAGCAATTCAAAATACTGAAGGATTATAGGATAACCTTGGTAGTTCACTGCGGCGGTCTCTAAAACGATGGTAATGGGTAAGGTTACAGTATAAGTATTGTAAGAGTAATAATAAAATTGTATGCCGTTATATATTTCTATACCACCATTACCTTTAATTAAGGAAGGGTTTATACTCGCATCAGGTGCTGAGAAATTCCATAAGTAATCCTCAAACGTAACTCGGTATTCGTTTCCGCCTACATATTGAATTAATGCAACGTTGTTTGACCAATAGTATTGGCCGTTACCAAGTTCTATTACTGAGTTTAGTTGTAACGAGAACGGCCCGCTAGTACTTGCTGAGTTTAAAGTAAATACCCCACCCACATTAGTGGTAGTGTAAGAATAAGAGACTATCCCTTTACCGCTAATTGGTACTTGACCGGTATCAACTATCCCTACTGCCGGTGAAGGTGAAGAGATTTGTGAGTAAGAAAGAGTTGTTAAGATTGGTAATAAAAATAAAAGGGATATAAATAGTACACTTTTCTTAATATCCTTTAAGTCTCTCATTAATACTAAGTCTTAAAAAGAAATTTATAAGCTTTTTACTTGATCAGTTTGTCTTTCCATGAGGTCCTCGATAGAAAATTGTATAACGATTCCGGACTGAGGTTCGGTATGTAAAACTTTCTACCACTTCCTCCGTTCTCCTTAATGTATAGTACACAAGACTCATTCTCCCTCGAAATCTTAAGCGATTCTATCTCATGAATCTTTAGAGCCTCACATTTATTACAGTCTAAAAGCTCGTGCTTCATAATGAAGAGCCTTTGTCCTTCCAGTTGCATTTTCTTTACAAACTCTGATAAGCAGGCCCTTTTAGGTATAAGTAACAAGGTCACACCCACTACAATTCCGGGAATTACGACTAAGGGAAAATTAAAAAGTACTGCAAAAGCAGAAATCGCTGTGAATTCCGCTAGGGAGACGCCTAATAATGAGTTCAACTTCTTATTATAACTGGGTATTTTCGTATCGTTTTGGGAAACCACAAGACTTGAGTTTGTTATTTTTATCGTGAACACAGATTTCTTGTCCTCACCAACTACAAATGGGAGTTCGGCTAGAACTATTTCCGAAAACGGATACCCGCACTTTAAACAAGCAACAGCGTGATCATCGTTGGCAAACCCACAATTGGGACAAACCTTAACCATATATTGCAAGATATGAGTTTCCGGTTTATAAATTCATACTTAGCTGAGCCTCAATCATAATTTATTAGGGGTTAACGATTGTCTTAGACCCTAAATTCATTTTGCATGGCTTTTTTTTTTTAACCCAGAAAGTAACATTACTACTTTATGAGAATATTTAGTTAAATTATTTTAATCACTTTTTAACTCCCTTAAATCATTTTCGGGATGATGAGTTTAGGGGTCTAGGGATTATTAGATTTCCTTAAACATAAATAGTTGTTACTCAATTTAAAAATTTTTAAATAACATATTTTAGTTTAATCTTCCTTTCAATTACTAATAGGATTACAGCAGATCACACCTTCTCTTACGATTTGTACCTTCTAATTATATGACAAAAAGTTTTTATAACTCCAATTTGTCTATTAAGGATGAAAAATAAATCTGGATAAAGAGGAGTAAGCTCTAAGGAATGAGAAAATAGCTAAAGAAGAAAAAAGAAATTAACTTTGTATACTATCAACAAGTCCGATAGCAGAATTAACTAGGTTAATTAAGGCTTGTGATGCAGGAATAAAGTTGATTACAAGTGTAATTGAAAAGCTATTAGGTGTTATGCCTAATAAAATACCGACACTAAATATCTCAAGACTTATATCTAAAAAGTGGTTTATTATCAGCGATATAATGCCGAAGATGACTCCGGATAAGGTATTTGACTCAAAAATTGGAATGTAAAGATAATAAGCTGTGATAGTTTTTGTAGACGTTATGTTGTTTACAGTTGAGTTGTTTATAATAGTAGTATTTACAGTGGTAGAAATTATCGATATGTTCGTACTAAGGGCTAAGTTGACGGCGGGTAGTGCTATGTATTTTATTGTATAGTAGTTTGAATTTATAAGACCGTATACGGATTGTATCGGACTTTTATTTTCCGTCCAATTTAAGGATAAGGTTATGAACACTGCACTCCCATTAGACTCGACAATAACATTCATACTGTTAGGAAGGAGGTAGTTTAACGCGGACACCAATGGCGAGAAAACGTGAGTGAAATTAATTATATTATGAGCCCAAGAGGTCAGTTCATTAGATATGTTTTGTATCATTGTTTGAATGTAGTATATCCCTGTCAATTTTTTCACCGTGTTATTAGACAATTTTGCGGTTGAGGAATTTGTTAAATAGGCTGTAAAGCTACCGTCTGAGGACACATAATGCCCCGTTACAGAATTTATTGTGGTCCAATTACCTCTAAAATATTTGGAAGTGAGGTTCTGCAACTCTTTAGCCTGGGGTAGAGGAGCTGGTGGTCGTGGTGGTAGTGGCGGTGTTGTGTTAGTTACCGGAATTACGTTAGTAGAATTAGTTAATTGTACTTGAGTCACTGGTGGCGGAGGACTTATTGTCATCAGTTGTGTTTGGGCTGGTAGAAGGGTATATGCTATAACGAATCCTATTACTGCAGATACTGCATAAATTATCGCTACATAGTACTTAATTAAATTTGACTTCATTTATGAATAAGAAACTCTTTGCATTTATAAATTTTACAGTCTAAAGGGTAAGATAAGATAAACCACGCCTATAGCTATTAGGCTCATGAGAAAACCTTTGGGGTAGATGAAGAGTATTATGCTAAGGAAGGCTAAGGCTAGAGCTATATAAAGGATTATTGCAAGTTTATTATTCATTATGCCCTTATACTTTAAAATCCGCTCGTTTGCAAAGACACTCATTATTATGTAAACTGCAATGAACACAGCTACAACGTAAGCCAGCTTAAAAAGTTCTAGAGAAACGTCATAAAAGTACCAATACTCT
>JAPYVG010000035.1 GCA_028277025.1 Sulfolobaceae archaeon | reverse complement strand
GTAGGTTTATGATTTGTGCGGACGACGACCACTATATTCCAAAAGAAAGCGATGTGAAGGGGAGCCTAAAAATTCTCCTTAACGGGTCGATTGGGGCAGTGGGGGGCAGAGTGATTAATCTGGGCAATAGGACAGAAGACCCTGACTTCTTCCTAAACCTTCCTATCGCGGACTCGTTAAGTAAAGCTTTAGGTTACATTTTCTTGGACGTCAAGCACGGTCCCAGGCTTGCTGAGTTCGTCCCAGCCTTTTTCATGATAAAAGGCGAGGCCGTGAGAGACGTTAGGTACGATGAGTTCTACGACAGCACTCACGGGTTTAGAGAGGAGAGCGACTTTCAGCAGGGTATTAAAAAGGCTGGATATAAACTAGTCTTTAACCCGTATTTTTACGTTTACCACATACCTATTGAGGAAGGAGGAAATAGGGGAGCATCTTTATCGAGAAGGATTTTCGGTAAGTCTAAGGCCAATACCTATTTTTCTTTCAAGTGGTTTTCAAAGCCGAGAGCTATATGGTACGTTTTGGTCTCATCAATTATCCTTATGTTATATTCGCCCAATAACGCTTTAGAAGTAATAAAAGGAATTAAAGACGGTATAAAGGAATATCAATCAAAGCTAACCAGATCAGGGAGTTCCGGTAACTCGTAACAGCAATGTTTTATTAATGGGAAAAGGAATAAAGGTTGTGAGTTTAACTAGGAAAGTCAAGGTGGCCCTAAAAAGCAGAGAAATTATAGATAACTGGTTATCATCAGCGTTAGAATATATAAAAGGAAAGGAGAATATTAGGATTAAAGTAAGCGGAAAAGAATTCGTCGTTAGTAGGTGGCTTTACGAGGATATTGTAATTTTGTTTTACGATAAGGAAATACAGGGGCTAATAACTGAAGGTGATGAGCTTATAATAAAAACTAAAATTCAAGATTTTCCAGTTGATGATATTGTCAACGAAAAGGATTTGGATTTTTATATGAGGCCTCAAAACGAGGATGGAAGTATAAGGATGGCATTATAGAGAGAGAAGGCGTCTCTTTCAGATATGTTAGCTATTCAGTTTTCAAGATATTCGACGAACATGTATATGATAATATAGATGTCTATGGTAGAGATGTTGTTGACATAGGTGCCAATGTTGGTGACTCATCAATCTACTTTGCATTAAAAGGAGCTAGGAAAGTTGTAGGCGTTGAGCCTTTACCTAGCGTGTACGCTCAAGCTATAGAGAACGTTAAGCTTAACCACTTAGAGGGTTAAATATTTTTAATAAACGCTGCACTAGGTTCTAAGAGTGGAAAGCTTAAAGTGCCTTGTATCGCTTCAACGTTTTACTCAATCGGTTTTTCTACTTTAAAATCTAAGGGTGAATGCAAGGTTCCTATAGTAACCTTATCTGAGGTCATGAAACAAATTACTGAGCCTTATCTTCTCAAAATGGACTGTGAAGGTTGTGAGTTTGATGTAATATTAAACGATTATGAGCACGTTAGGATGTTTGATAAATTAATTATTGAACACCACGCAAAGATCACCGGTATTGAGTATACGAAATTAGTAGACAAATTATCTAGTGACTTTCACTGCGAACTAACTTCATTAGCACCTTCGATTTCTAAGGAAGAACAAGGGTTGTTATGGTGTGATAAAATAAATAAATAAGACTTAGAGTGTTTAGATAAGGAATAATATTAATATAGATAAAAGAATAAACATTTTATATTTTTGATTTGTGTTTTACTATTAGACCTCTTCTAATTAATTCTTCCTTATCAATGAAAATTTCATTCTTCCTTTTTCTGTAAATTTCTGGTAATTTGGATATAACCCATAGTAATGCCTTAACCCCGGCTTTGAACAAATAAGTCTTCCTCCTCTTGACTAAGTCCATGAGCATCGAACCGAAGAAGTAGAAGAGAACTTTAGGCATTTTCCTAATCAAATACCCCCTACTGAAGTTCTTTAAGATGAAATAAAGCCTTTTACTCTCTAGAAAGTACGTTAGCTTTATTTCCCTGCTTCTCAAATCCTTAGGTAACGCTCCGTGCTCATGATGAATTATGCTAATAGGCAAGAACTTCACTTTATATCCATTTTTGATAGCCCTGAAGCATACATCAGTGTCATCATACTCGTAAAAGTAATTCGGATCAAAACCCCTTAGCTCGTCGAGAAGCTTCTTGCTGATTAGCATAGCAGAGCCTTTAGCGTAGAGAATGTCGTTAACATCTGAACACTGATTTTCTGCCGGCTCCCCTTTCCTAAGCTCTTTTGGATAGCCTAGTTCATCAATAAGCCCTTCACAACTATCAATTAAACCATTAGGGTAAACCAATTTTAGCTGAAAAACCCCGCTATAACTCTCTTTATTTAATATAGTAGACAATTTGAATAATGTGCCCGGAGGTAATGTTACATCCTGATCTAAAAAGAGAATATATTCTCCGCTTGCTTTGTTAATTCCAACATTTTTACTGTTTGCGACACCTAATTGTTCACAATACTTAAGGTACTTCAACGGTAAAACATTCGTATATCTCTTTACAATCTCTTCTGTCTTATCTCTAGAGCCGTTGTCTACTATGATTACTTCATAATCATCATGAAAGTCTTGAGCTTTTATACTCTCTAATAACGCACCGATTGTATCCTCAGCGTTGGAAGCAGGAATAACAATTGATAACACATTAGCATATTTGCTAAATGGTAATAAAACTACTGTATCTTTATCGATCACGCAATGGTGGGACAATATGATAAATAAAATTGAACTATTTTCTTTTTACACAATGAAGCATACCTATCTTACTTTTATCCCAGTTTGGATCTTTTTCCCCTCTATATGTGTTCATCTACAAATTCACAGTTGTATTCTTTCTCAAGCAATTGTATTAACTTATAGATAGACATACCAGTATTATATGCATGGTATTCAAACGCTAATTGATCAAATTTAGATACTGCCTCATAATCGTTTAAAATTAAGCTATATCCACATCCTTCGCAATCCATTTTTAGTACATCAGTTCCTAAATTATACATCTTTATAACGTTATTTAATGTTTCCATTTTAACCTTTATTCCGTTTCCTTCAGACTCTTTGAACAGTGTCACCGGCGCTCGCTTAGTTTCCACATTAGAGATGACGATATATCCTTCCTCATCTCCTACAGCTATGTTTAACGGAACTATCTTTCCTTCTAGACCGTTTATCCTGATATTTTCCACTAATTCTTCATACGCTCCAGGGTGAGGCTCTATTACAACTACCTTTTTAGCCCCTTAATAGCGAAATAAATTGCCGTATCTCCTACGAAAGCCCCTATGTCTACTACTGATTTATTCTTAACATCCACGTAACCATATTCTTCTTCCTCAAATGTTTCAATAATTTCATAATAAATATGTTTAAATTTTATATTTCCTTTTTACCAATTTATCTGATCCCACGTTAAACACTTCCCCTTTTAGCCTTTGCGTGAATGACATTCTCTTAGTCGCTTCAACCCAATCGCTAACATAAAGGAAAGCTCTAGTCTGGTTACCATCGCCGAAGGAAATTAAGATCATTGACTTGGCGAAAATGATAATAAGACTTGCGAATTCAAACTCTAAAATCAAAATCTTACCGCCTAAAGCAGATGACCCTCTTACATTCTCAGCTCGGCAACTGCGACATCGGTAAAGTCAAACATGGTGTATTCTCAGGCACACTAATTAGGGCTGATGTTGCCACCAAGGTGTGTTGTAAAGATGAATCCTTCATAGACCAAGCCGATCACGACATGTAATCTAGAATTAGAGAACTTGGACACCTCAAGCTTGGTATAAAGTGTAAGCTTATCGACCATAAATTAGGCGCAAAACGTTGGGTACCCATGCTACGTAGCTATGATTAGTATGAACCACCATGGAGATATTATTATTATCGTTCGGAACTCTACAAAATTATTATTTGGACACAAAATGGATATAATCACATATGTAATCCAATCGTGATAGAAGTGCACCTTGATCAAGTAAATAACAAGGACTTACTCGAGTATCTTGCTGATTATGGTTGCGCTATGGACAAGGTGGTGAGATTCGGAAACGTAAAAGATATCGTATATCTGAAGCATAAGCATTAAGTTAACTTTCTTCTTTGATTGTTTTTTCAAATTTATCTACGACTTTGTCATAGATCCGTTTTTTCGTAGGTTTTAGGCCGCCCTGGATTAAAGAATCCCTAAGCCTTTGGTTATTCAGTATTTTTTAATTGCTACATTGGCGGTTGCTGAAGGACCTCATGGTTGTGTAACCTGCGAGTCGTAGCCATCGACTGCGTAGTCCCTAACACCGCCGCAGTCCATTATTGCGACCGCTGTACAGCTAGCCATTGCCTCAAGCTGAGGTAGGCCGAAGCCCTTTCTACATGACGTGAACATGAAGACGTCAAAGCTTGAGTATAGCTTGGCTAGCGTTTCATCGTCCACGTTACTAAATATTGTATACCTGAACCTCGGCCTTACTTCCTTAAATAGGTTATCAATGGTTCCTCTATCGGCTTTTTGAACGAGTTCATTGAAGTCTTGCATGAAGTATATTCGCCCAGTTGTGCTCTCGTCAATCGCAAAAAAACCGCTTAAAAGCCCCGACACCCCCGTCGCAAGGGGCAGTTTCTTTAGGGATCTGTGAAATATATTTTATAGGTCGTCTCTAAGCTGTGTAGGCCGTCGTCCTTGCGAGTAGCTACGTAACGCATCTCCGCCCGACTTCACTCTCCATATCTAAACACTTCGTGCCCCTTGCGAATCGGTCCTTCGTGGGCTGGGTCCTGTCTCAGATCGTGGAGGCCGGGATGAGGGAAACGTTTATAGTGGGCCCCACCACTCCACTAAGCGGAACGTCTTATACTTCAGTAGCTACCTATACGCCATCTTGTCGATAAACACGATCTCTGGCCAGCACTTTGAAGCGATAAATATTATATTGGGGATACCAAAAGTGCGATATGTCTATCTTCGTGTTTGCGCCGGCGCGATATTATACTGGTGGCGTTACTGCACTATATCAATTATGTAAGAATTTGAATAATTACATATCCACTAAAATTGTATTTAGGAATACATTTTCTGATGAAAAAATTGAAAATTACATTCACCGAAACTATTTGCATTTCAGATGTGATCACGTTCCTCAATCAAAAGTGTATGATAGCAAAGATCATATCATAGTGATACCTGAGGTTTGGCCAGATCTCATCGCAAAATATAAGTTTTCAAAAAAGATTCTTTATTGGCTTTCAGTTGATAATTTTCTTTCTTCAATTTATCCAATTTCTCGTACTACAAAAGTTAAGTTTTTGTATAATTCTTTGTTACAAGGTCGCTTTGATTTGATCGGGCTTTTCGGTTTTTCAATATTCAAGAAATACCTGAAAAATGATCTCACATACATAAGATTATTAAGTAATGCACTTAATGGTGAATATTACAGCAGTTTTGCTAAAGACAAGAGGGTTCAAATCCCTCTAGCGGATATCTATATACTTCAGTCTTATTATGCTTACAATTTTTTGATATATTTTGCTGAAAAATCAAAGATGTTTTTACTTCATGAACCATTGGAAGATGACTATTTGAATTTCACGATTTCAAATGATAGAAAAGATGATATTGTCACTTGGAATACAAGAAAGGCATATCCTATTACATTAAAAGTTATTAAGGCTCTGAAGAAAAACAAGGTACAGGTGGTTGACCTTGAAAACGTTGGCAAAGGTAATATGATAAATATTTTAGGGAAAAGTAAAATCTTTATCGATATTGGGATCCATCCTGGTAGAGATAGGCTCCCGCGTGAGGCTGTAGCGTTGGGGAATATTGCAGTGGTTAATAACCACGGGGGGTGCTTCTATTACGACGACTGCATGATTGAGCCGCCGTTTAAGGTTGACTGCTATACAGAGACCAAATGTAACGTAAATCCTGAGAAAGTCGCAAAAGATATTATACACTATATGGAGAATTATGAATATTATTATAAAAAATACTTTGCTAAATTTAGAGAGTATATCCTTGAAGAACCTAAGCTCTATCAAAAGGAGATCGAACAGCTAAGTAAGGTACTCTCTGGGTTGTAAAATGAGTAAAATAGCAGTTCTGGGTTGTGGGTACGCTGGGCTTCTTGTTGCAATTAAAGCCAAGAGAGGTAATTCCTCGGCAGAAGTACTCTGCATTGACAGAGATTTTGCGGGCGGGTTGCTCCGGAGCGTAGCTCTGAACGGCTTTGTTTTTGATGTGGGTGGTAGCCACGTGGTGTTTAGTAAAAGACGTGAAATTGTAGAAGGTATTTTATCTCTAGGTGGTGAGTGGGTTAGTAGAGAAAGACTTGCGTATGTGTATCTTGGCGGGAAGTTTATCCCTTACCCCTTTGAAAATGGAGTATATGCGCTTCCGGCGGAGTTGAGAGTTAGATATGGTCTTTCTATACTTAGGGCGTTGATTTCCTCTTCTAACGAAAGACCCCGGAATCTGAGGGAGTGGATTGTTAATACCTTCGGTGAAGAGGTCGCTAGTGATTATCTGATTCCGTATAACGAGAAGATTTGGAAGAGGCCTCTGGAGCAGATTTCTGCCGATTGGGCGTATATCCCGGGGAGGCTTCCTTTGCCGTCTCTGGAGGATATCGTGAAGGCCATCGCTGGATTGCCAACTGTGGGCTACAGAGAGCAGGCGGTTTTCCACTACCCCAGAAAAGGGGGCATCTTTGAGCAGTGGAAGGCTGCTTATCGACGTGCGGAGGAGCTTGGCGTGAAGTTTCTGCAGATGGAGGTCCGGGAGGCGAAGAAAGTGGGTTCTGAATTTCTCATAAACGGCGTCGTTAAGGCTGACAGGGTTATCTCCACGTTGCCTCTTAGAGAGACTCCTGCCATATTTGGGCTGTCTGAAGAGAGTTTTAGTGTTGCAGAGCGGCTTGACTATAACTCGGTGGTTGTGGTTGGTGTGGGTCTCAACAGCCCGGCCCCTAAGCAGCACTGGATTTATATGCCTGATAGGAGTGTTCCGTTTCATCGATATGCATGGATTTCAAATTACGGTGATGATCTTCCACCAAATAAGTCGGCGCTTATTGCGGAGATCACAGTACCGCCGTCTGAAAGGGTAGATGTCGACGCATTAAAACACGAAACAGTACGTTGGCTGATGGAGCTCGGGATAGTAAGGGAGAAGGATATCGCCGTTGTGGCGGCATGGTTCCACAAATACGGGTATCCTATCTATACATTATCTCATTCAAAAGATACGCAAATCATAGAGAGAGAGCTCAGGGAAAAAGGTGTAATCACATTTGGAAGATGGGGTAACTGGCAATATTGGAATACTGACAAGATCTACGAAAAATCGATGGACGTTCACCTGTGAAAATTCAAGCCATTGTCCTCGCGGGTGGCTATGCGACGTGTCTCCGCCCGACTTCACTCTCCATATCTAAACATTTCGTGCCCCTTGCGAATCGGTCCTTCGTGGGCTGGGTCCTGTCTCAGATCGTGGAGGCCGGGATGAGGGAAACGTTTATAGTGGGCCCCACAATAGGGAGCAAATCGCCGAGTGTGTGGGCGACGGGTCGAGATTAGGCCTGTCGGTCGAGTATCTCCTGCAGGAGGGGCCTCTCGGCCTCGCCCATGTGGCGTCCCTGGCTGAGCGGCGCGTATCGGGGCCCCTTCCTCGTGTACCTCGGCGACAACCTCCTCAAGGGCGGCGTGGTGCCGTGTCTAAGGCGCTTCGCAGAGGCGCGGTCGGACGCCCTAGTGGTCCTCAAGGAGGATGAGGACCCCACCACATTCGGCGTGGCAGTCTTCGACCAGGACGGGAGGCTATAGTTATGACTGATAACAAAGGCTCGAGGGGTTACGCTATGGATGGTTTTAACGCGTTAATTTCACAACCTGGCGACGTTAAATCCTTGTCAGATAACTTACTGAAAACGCTTCAAGACGATAAACTGAGAGAGACAATGATAGAGAACGGGCTAAAGACTGCCAAAGAATTCACATGGGTAAAAACAGTAGAGAATTTTGAGAAAGCTTTAAAAGGAATAAATTGAGTTATAAAATAAGATAATAAAATTGTATTAATTTCAGGTTTACTATTAATGATTTACTGTAGTAAATGTATATGCTTTGATTGTCTTAAAGCTTATTTTTATAGTTTAAAATACATTATTTTTATTCTTTGTTAACAGCTGAGTTGAACGGTTTAATTTAGTATCGTGCCAGATGAGGGCAGGCCGTCTTCAAATCACATTATATGCGTCGTCAATGTAGGTTACGCTTGGGTTCACTACCTGTAAACGTAAGAGGACCTTGATAATTCGTTCATAAAAAATATTAACTGGTGATTTAAGCTACACTAGTGAAGTCAGCAGTAATAATTCCAGTTTACAAGAGGTATAAGTACATTGACGAAGCGCTAAACTCAGTTTTATCTCAATCAGTGAAACCAGATCAGATAATTGTAGTAGCTGACAATCCGAAGATGTTGAACAGCTCTATAAATGCAACTGTAATTGAGGCAGATTATCCACAATACGGAAGGATGATTTTTGAGGCAATCAAGGCTTTGAGAGATGATATCGACGTTGTATATTTCCTTGAGGACGACGATATGTTTCATAAAAATAAAATCGAATATATTAATAAAATTTTTGAGAAAAGAAGAGATATAGTAACCGTTCATAACTCAAGGAAATTAATAGACGAGAACGGAAATCAATTAAACTCAACTTTCGATATACCATTTGAGGTCTTAGTGAATAAAAACAACTTCAGAAAAATAAACCATCAATATCCTTTAGGGCTAGCAAATCCTTCTTCTTATTCTATAAGAAAAGAATTTTTAGAAGAAATTAAAAAAAGCCTTAGCTATGTAGATTTGGCACTAGATACCGCCCTACTATACTTATCTTTGGAACATAGAAATTTATTACACATACCAGAGAAATTGACAATATATAGGGTGGGTACTGGAAATTCTACTTATAGTAAAGTAACAGACTACAGTAAGTTTTTAGAAAATAAAAATAAACTAGTTAGTACTTTTAACAGATATTTAGAAGATTTTAGATACTTTAATTTACTTATAACAAGTTGTAAACAATGTAAGAAAGAAATCCAGAGAAATATTTTATATTTAGAACTATACTTAAGTGCTGAAAATGAAGTTTTTAAATGTAGCTACAAGGCTCAACTTCCGTCTTTAAATAGTATTTTTCTTTCGTCTATAAGATATTATTTAGATGGAACAATAAGTGTAAAAGATCTTTATAATGTTGCAAAAGGTGTTTTAGCACAGCTAATCTTAGGCAAAAAGAAAGTATCTGAGATGAGGAGCAAAAGAGATTTTGAAAGCTTTCAGAATATTTAAACTTAATAAACCTAATTATAAATATTTACTAACTATATCTAACAAATTTTTCTCATAATTTTCAAGGGAAAATCTATCTGCCAATTCTTTCATTATCCTCATATTATAAAAATTCCAATTTTTAATTCCGCAATCGATCTTGCTCACAGCCTCATTTATCTCATTAAACATATACTCTTTAGGAACATAATCAATTACCCCTCCCTTATTTCTGGTTACTGGAATTAGACCAGCACTCATACCTTCAACTACTGAGATTCCAAACCCTTCTATATAAGGAGTTGGGTTAAAATAAACTTTGGAAATTGACGATAATTTAGATTTAGTCTCTTCGCTTATGTTGGAATAAAGTTCAACATTCTCACTTTTTTTCATTTTAAGTTCTATGAAATATTCGGGATCTTGAAGATAACCCGCTATGACAAACTTAACTTTCTTTAACTCTTTCGCCACATTCAACACGTTATCCAACCCCCTGTCCCTCGAAAACCTTGATATAGTAAGTACAACGTCACTCCTATTCGTGTTGTCTATCTTCCTAAATTTCTCTGTATGGACTGGTGGGTATAAGATCTTAGCATCTAAATTCCAAAAGTATTTAGCTTCAGCTTGAGTCCAACTACTATTCACTAGTACTAAACTTCCTCTTCTACGAATCTCCTCTATAAATCTTTTCCTAATAGAATACTGAGGTAATAAAATAATCCTCCTAAGGGATGAGGATCTTATATTGTAATCTATATTAAATTGATGAAAATAAACTATATCAGATGCTATAGGCTGAATATCACCGTGCATATTAATAGAAAAACTCTTATCTTTTTTATAAAACGTAGAATAAATCATCTGAAATGTTACGGTAGAGATTTTAGGCAATAACTTTATTTTTATATTTCCCTCACAATTCCTAAGCGAAGTTAAAAAACGTTCAGATAAGCTCATTGTAACTAGTGTAACATTATATCCGTTTTTTGCGAGCAAGCATAGTGTGTCTACTGTCATTAATTGGATTCCGCCTAACGTACTCATATCAAATAGGATTATTGAAATAGTTTTCACAAATTAACCCTCACTTAGCTCTTTATATAAAGTTATCAAATCTCTAATAATCTTATCTGGATTAAACTTTACCAATGCATTAGCTCTGGCCCTTTCTCCCATCTTCTTAATCTCATCTCTGGGAATCAATGATATTTTGTAGAGAGCTTCTGCAAATTCCTTAACATCATAGGTATTAACGTGGAAACCATCAACACCGTCAGTAACTTGCTCAACTAACCCTCCGTTACCCTTAGTTACAAGCACCGGCCTACCAGAAAGCATTGATTCTGTTACAACTCTACCCCATGTCTCAATGATTAAACTCGGTACTGCAACCACATCGACGTCACCTAAAATTTCTCCCATTTTCTTTACGAGTTCTTCATAAGGAACTCTTTCTGTTAGGATCACATGCTCAGTTAGTTTTAGATCCTTAACCATCTCAACCACTTGTTTCGATTCTAGGCCTCCAATGACTTTAAGTCTTAAATTGCTATTTTTCTTTAAGGCTATTGCAAAAGCCTCTAACAAGTTGAATATACCCTTCTCCCTATCTGGGTAACTAAGGTATGCGAAAGTGAAAAACTTATCGTTTGGATTATAAGGTACGTAGTCTATGTTTTTCGCAAGTGCGCTAATGTTGATAACTTTTATCTTTTCTTCGGGAAAACCTCTAGATATTAGGACGTCCTTTACTACCTTGCTTTGAGCTAAAATTACTGAGGCGGAAGAAACATTTCTCCTTATCCTTTCCATTTTCTTTATTGCGTAAAACGCCTCAAGCGTTGACGTAAGCAAAGGTTTGTTTTTCTTACTTCTTATAGCTTTGCTCACCTTACTCAGGGTTTTGCAATCACAGTCATTACAAGTCATTGAATTAAAGTAACAGGTTGGCCACCAGTACTGTATTGTTATTACGGTCTTAACTCCTCTCTTTTCGGCTAAAGGTACTATACCGTGCCAAGCGTTAGCTATGTGAAGTATTGAACCTTTCTCTGGGTTGATCTCGTTGAGAACCCTCTTTGAGTAAGATGTGCTGTTGAGCATCGTCTCTTCTCCGAATACCCTACTTTTAGGAGGAGGAGGTAATACATTAAAGTTGGAGGGAAAAGTAGTGTACATCTCCACGTTTATACCTTTCTCCTTTAGGAACTCGTACATTAGCAAAGTAGTAGCATAAACTCCTCTCTGCCTCGTCTCTAATAAAATTCTAACCCTCAATTTAATCAAATAATTGATTGTCACACAGTATTTAAGTCACTGTAAACCTATCGCCTCTTTAAATCGCTTCATAAACTCTTCAAACCTAAATTTCCTAGCAGTCTCTATCGCACCTAATGAAAGCCTATCAGCCTCCGACGGATTATCTAGTAAGTACTCCACGTATTCGGCAATCTTTTTGTAATCATCTACTTCAGCTATTAGGGAATTGTAATTGTGTATTCCGTACTCTTTAGACCCCTCAGTCCTCGTCATTACTACTGGAGTTCCAGAAGCCATAGCCTCTACTGGTGGGAGCCCGAAACCTTCTAACCTTGATGTATAAACGAAAACGTAAGAGGATGCGTATAAATTTGCCAGCTCTTCCCATGAAAGTCTGGGATGATCTATGTATTTAAAGCCTAGATCTCCTAAACTAACGTTGTATGAGTTAACTATGTGAATTTCAAAATCTTTTCTCTTTCTATAAATTTCATTCATGGCTTTTACAAACGTATCAAAACCTTTTGTAGGAGCTGTACGGGCTATGGTCATTACTATTTTTTCCCTCTGTGATGGTTTAACTAAGTGAGTTCTAAAAACTCATCACGAATAAACATTCCTACTCGCAATATTTTTCATTTACTATTAAATTGCTTAATCGTATTATCCGTGTAGTTCGAAATGCTTAGAAAGGTAAGATCAGAGGACAATGCTTTAGATATATATTTCTTGACTCCCTTCCATTGATCATAAATGAAATAAGCCTCAACAATGTCTTGGAAAAATACATATTTTCCTCCAGCCATTATAGTTGGTATAATAGTATACCATGAGGTAGCAACAATTATATCACTTTTTACTTTCTTAACAAGTTTTGCTAGTATTCTCATATTGGTCTCATAAAACAAGGTTGTAGCCCAGCTAAACCTCTTAAAGCGCCTGTTAAATTCTAAAAGATATTGTATTGAAAACAATGGACGTAAAAATTTCTTTTGAGTAAATACATTGGCGTATCTTGTAGGATTATAGCCGGAATAATATCACCCCACCGAACTAACTAAATTTACAGTATGCCCTTCTTTAGCTAGTTGGTCCGCGATCCTGTAAATTACTAGTTCAGCGCCAGATCCTCCTAATCCCCACATCACAAAAGTTATATTAGCCACAATATATAGCCGGTGAAGAAGGTAAAAATCTTTTGGCAAAGTTTCCATTCTTCTTTTTCTTATACATTTCGTGCCTTTTATTTCAGTTATTATTACTGCTCATAATAGGAGGGAGTTTTTACTTGAGGCTGTTAACTCTGCCTTAAATCAAACGTTACCTAAAGATGAGTATGAAATAATTGTTATAAAGAATTTCTCAGAATATGATGACATTTTAAAAAACCTAGGTGTAAAAACTGTATTTTCTAATGAAGAGAATCAAGGTGCAGATATTGTCAACGCTTTGTCGTATACAGAAGGTAAAGTTATTTGTTTTCTCGACGATGACGATATATGGGTTCCATGGAAACTAGAAAAAGTTAAGGAGGCATTTAAGGAAGAAAGCTTAGGCTATTACCATCACGCTCTTTTAACTTTTAGGCAAGGGGAGAATATAAGTGAACTTATAGACAAGTTGAAAGAAAATAACAAAGAATTTATAAGAAATAGGTTCATTGATTTAAGCCCAGTTAATTCAAGTTCTACTTGTATTAAGAAAGATATTCTAGTGAAATACGTTTCACAGCTAAAAAAGGTAAGATACTTTATTGACAACTTTTATCACTATTTTGCACTACTTAAAAACTGCAAGATTAAGTTTGACCCCGTTATATTAACTTTATACAGACAGCATTACAATAATTCTACTGCTTTAAAAGAGAAAAGCTTTCAAGATTGGGTAGAGAAGAAAATAACCTTTTATTCTAATCGATATGAGCTGTTACTAGAACTTATAAGTTCTTGTAAATCAAAAGGAATACGCGATACCGTAGTTAAAGCTCTTTTAGCTTTGGCTTTAAGTGATGAAATAACTATAACTAGATTATCTAAAGATGAACTGTACAAAGCAAATTTTAGAAATTACATGAAATACGTTAGCCTGAATAGTAAAAACCTTAGAGGAATTTCGTTAGCATCGTTAGTCTTTATGCTTAAGTCCACTTAACTATACGTTGCAAGGAAGTGGTACGAAAAGGAACAAAAAGCTTCATAATATACTCTACTGAATTTTTATATACACACAAAATCATTGACTTAATGGGTGATATATCTAAATACGCTATCACGTCGTACCTCCACATCTTAGTAGGCACGTTCTCGGCAACGGTTTTACTAGGCTTAAACGCAATCATTATTGCCAGACTACTGGGACCTGCGAATTACGGTTTATATACTCTTTCATTTAATATTCCTTACTTTCTTCTATACTTCATAGATTTAGGAATGACTACTGCAGCACAAAGATACATTTCGGAATTCATGGCTAAAGGAAAATTAGCAGGAGCGAAAAAGGTATTTCAAATTACTACATCTTACATGCTTATATTATCCTTGGTTTTCACTGTGCTCTTCTTAATCCTAAATGATTACATAGCGAGTTCAATACTAAATAGACCAGAATTAGCTATTTATTTAAGGATTTCAGCCTTAATAATTCTATTAGAAACAGTATTCAGGTACATTAGTTATAATCAGTTATTAGCATTGGGAAAATCTCACGTAAGTTCATTCATAGATTTCTTAAATGCATTATTGAGGTTTATTTTAGCGCCATTATTGATAATTCTAGGCTTCGGGATAGCCGGGGCGATCTTTGGTTTATTAGTGGGATATGCTGTTGCTGGGATAGTTGGGATCACTTATTTGCTCCACATTTTTAGGGGGATAAAAGCTGAAGGGGATATATCATTAAAGAGCATTTTCTCTTATAATATACCGTTTGCGATTTTGGGCGCAATAGGGTTAATTTCGAATGAAGTCCAATATATCTTACTTTCTCGGCTAACAATTGCCTCAGATATAGGTAATTACGCTGCCACCAACAACTTAACTAGTATTACGGCCATTTTTACTACTCCCTTAGCTCAGATAACTTTACCCACCTTCTCTAGGATAACTGACGAAAGACAGTATGCTGAAGCAGTTATGAAGTATTCTAAATACGCTTTACTAATAACGTTGGGAGCGCAAGGGATGTTGTTTTCCGTTTCGTTTCCCCTCGTTTACTTACTTTACGGAGAGAAGTACTCGTTAGCCCCCTACTTGCTTCAGCTTTCCTTGATCCTCTCGATCTTGACCTCGTTTCTTTCCCTTTACGGAAGGAATACTATCTTCTATATAAAAAGAATATACAAGATTCCAATTGTAGAAAATATAATAAATATTTCCGTGTTTATACCACTATCATATTTTTTCCTCTTACGTTTCGGTATTGTGGGTATGATATTTTCAAGTTGGGCTTCATCAATTGCATCCACAATTTATGAAGATATACAGTTAAGTAAATTAGTAGGATTGAAATTGAAGGAATCAATTTTCACCCTCATTAGGATTGAAATTATAGCGCTGTTCTCGCTCATATTACCCACTGCCATAGAGTTCAAGATCCCTTATCCTTACAACCTTCCACTTTCACTGCTAACTTTTATAACTCAATTTATATTATTGATAGCGTTTTCAAAAACAATCTCCGCTATTGAAATTAAGGAAATCGAATCAGCACTAGAGAACAGCAAGCTCAATATTATTTTGAAACCATTATGGAAACTAATTCTCATTATTTCGTCCTCACGAGTTTAAATCCTCCTCACTACTTAGTGTGACACCTAAGGCTTAAAGCTTAAAGTAGTCCAATTATACATTGCTATTGTGAGGATAATAATAACGAGAAGAGAGCATCTTGATGCTCTAGATGGCATCAGCAGGTTCGTCTTCACATTAGGGGAAGGAATGAGAAAATTAGGTAACGAAGTATTTTTCCTTACACATTACGTTGGAAGCGATTTTCCCTTTTGACAAGATGGGGGTGTCGACGCTAGATGTATAGCTTCTTCAGTACCTAAGCCTAAAAAGTAGTTATTGATTGGTTTTTTGAGGGAAGCAAGGTAGTAAATAAGCTTTCTCCAGATTTGGTCATAATGGACGGAGTTGCGTGGATTAGAAGTAAGGCTAAGAAAATTGCAGTAATTCACGGTAATGGTCTTGATGAAGCTAAAAAGAGTAAGGTAAAAGCGTTAGCTTTACGCTTCCTTTACTCCATGCAAGATTATGTCGTGTGCGTTTCGCAGAAGGTTAAGAGAATGGCTTCAGAGTTGGGCATTAAATGCCACGAAGTTATACTGATTCCCTTTAAGAACGAGGGATTTAAATCCTACCCTAGAGATAAGAGAGAATTTATCCTTCATGTATGGACTATATGTGAAGAAAACGTTCCCGTTTCTGTTGAGGCTGTTAGGCTCTTAAGGGAAAGAGGGTTTAACGTGAACCACTCTCATACCTATTAGATAATAAAAGATTATGAATTATAAATGTGCGAAGTATAAACTTCATAAATGGAATTGCAAATTTAAAAATAACTATAAATTATTGTAATTTATTACAATCTTGGGCTTTACACTCCTTGATGTATGGACTATGGTTACTCTACAACGAAAATAAAATATTAAAGGATTAGGTAAAGAAACAGTCTAATGGCTGTAAAAAAAGGAAGAAGTGTATTACCCTCATTTGTAGTCTCCTTATCAGTTTTAGTAGTTTTAACAATTTATACGCTTACGCTCCTGTCATATTCCAGATTAATGGGATTTAATGACTATTTCGGCCAAATGAGCTTAGACCCTTACGCTTTTCCCCTATTCTCAGTCCTCACAGCCCTCTCCTTCATTCTAATTTATTTGACTAAAAGAGAGAACAAGAACGTAATCTTCTTAACAATTCCCTTAATAGCTTTTATTTTCGCTCGTTTTTACTTGCCTTGGTTCTCATTTCCTCAATACGGCAGTGAGTTTTACGACGCACCAGGGTTTTTAGCAAGGACAGAATATGTGCTCTATACTGGTCATACTACACCGATTTACCCCCTTGATTCAATAGTAAGGCAAGAGCCTGGATTTGAATGGGCTAACGCTATGCTAATAGATGTAATGAATGGTATACCCACATCACCTACAGCCTTTATTCTCTCCTTCCTCGTAAAGTACTATAACGTAATAGAGGTCTTGGTTTACACTCCAATAGTCCTATACGTCTTCCGAAAATTAGGTTTAGATATACACAAGAGCTTTATAGGTCTCATAATATTCTTCGGCCTCGAGTTCTCACCAAACTTTCATTACGTAGACCAAAATTACACTACGCCCCTTTACTGGTTACTGCTCTTATTAGTTTATTTAAGCGTTAAGGAAGGGGGGCTAAAACATTCTGTGCCAATAGCAGTGCTATCATCAGGGATAATACTATCTCACTTAGGCGTTGCGTTCTTTTCCTTCTTCGGGCTTTTAGCAATCGCTCTTTACTATTTAAGGAAGAACAGAACTCCACTTTTTTATACAGTGCTATTCGGAATAGGTTGGATAAGTTACCTTAATTACCTAGCTACGGTTTACGGTGGTTACGTAGTTTTAGGTTATGAGGTGGCAACGTTTTTCACAAAGCCTTCTAGTGCCATTACTGTAGTATCACAAGACTTATACAGACCCTTGCCTATATGGGCTGAAATAGTGTTTTATGAGGCTATATACATGGCTATAATAACTTTGACTCCTGCGCTGCTGTTTTTCTTACTATCGCGTAAGAGCGATAAAAAGGAGGAATACTTAATGCTAGCTGTGTTGATACTCATCACTTCCCTAATA
>JAPYVG010000184.1 GCA_028277025.1 Sulfolobaceae archaeon | reverse complement strand
GTAACTATTATAATTCCGTAGATTGTGCCGAGGATTGGAGTTGCATTTGTATAAGCAATGAAGTTCGTTGAATATATGGCAAAGGCACCTATCATAGTGAGTAGTGTATCTAGATAGACTAAGTATGAAGTCAGATCCCTCATTAATCTTCCCACTTCATCGCGATTCTCTTAATCGTGTCTAAATATTCCTTGTTAAGGGCTTTACGTATATCATCTTTTCTTACATTTTCTCTAATAAAATTTCTTAGAATGTCTTTTAATTCAGATCTATTTTGAACTATTACCATTTGCTTTTTACCATCTAACGATAAATTATACCATCCTTCTAAACCTAAAGTAATGAGCTTATCTTTAATTTTAGGATCTTTATCTTCTGCATTCCTTAATAGCGAAGTTCCTACTGCACTTAAATGAATCTTCATATACTTGTTCCTGGTGAGAAAATTATAAGTTTTGTTATCGTAAAGAACAGTATAATTTCTTTAGTTTTCACTTTTTTCCAAAAAAGAAGAAGAATATAACACATAAAAATGAACTCCATTTTGTGTTTACAGAAGATTGAAAGCCTCGCCCTCCAAGGCATGGAGGAGTCAACAGAACAGTTAACCTTCATTAAATTAAAAAATAAGAAAGAGATGTATCACATTACTCTATTAATTCTTCAGGCCTAACTGGAGTATGGTTAAACCTCTTCCCTGTGGCATCTTCTAAAGCCCTAACAATTGCTGCAGGCCCAACTATTAATGCTGCTTCCCCAACTCCCTTAGCACCGCTCGGATATTAAGATGCATGAGGTTTTTCCGCGAAGTAACTCTCAAACTTAGGAGCCTCACCGCTGTAGGAATTAAATAATCAGCGTAAGTTACAGCTAATTGTCCTTCCTCGTTTATTATTGCCTCCTCTAGTATAGCCTGCCCAACAGCTTGTGTAGCACCTCCGTGCACTTGACCTTCAGCTAAAGCAGGGTTATAACTACTCCTATGTCGTCGTAGGCAGTTTCGGCATAGAACGCGTAAGGGATGATATTATACAACTCCTTAACAGCATCATTTAATGAAACTCCTTTTAAAGCTAGGTTAACCCCAGCCTTCACAGCCTTTGAGTGAGAGTAAGCAATCCTTGAGATTCTTTCGACCCCTTCAAACTCAACCCTACCATTTATAGTCACGAATTGAAAGTTTTCAAGAGCTTCCTTAGAACCAATTAATTTACTCCTCATCATCTGGTAGGATAACAATTACTATCACCTCCTTACCGTATAATTCCTTCCCCTTCTCCTTGAGCTTTGATGGGATAGTTATACCATATCTCTTATTCCCATACTTATCGGTGCCATAACTTGAGACGGTTGATTTGAAAACTATTTGCTTCATAAGAGTGTTAGGAGCATTAAAATTTATAAACTTTTATGCTAAAATTAAATTGGAGGGTACCACTATGAACTCGATGAGCAGTCGCGAGGTAGAGGAGGGCACCCAATGAAACTCCCCATGTCGTGGCTGGGAGTCCATACTCCCTAACCTAGGCTTTCTCATTATATTTCTGGCAAGATGTAGAAACCTACTGGATTTTGTAGATATAATTTTCTTCTTTTCAATTCTACCTTTCTTGATAACACTAGTTATGTGGAAACTAGGAAAGATTTCTGATTTATTTATAAGCGGGAGAGAAGAAAGAGGAAGAGTAATTATTATAGTTTTAATAGGTTATTTACTAGGTAGTCTAGTTCTATACTATTTCAATTTCTCACCCATTTTCTTTTACCTCAGCATAGCTTACATTGTTAATACAATACTCATATTATCCATCTCGCTCAATTACAAGATAAGCATACACGTAGCAACAATCACGGCAATTTCTACAGCATTAATAATGATTCTAGGAATGAAGTTCATTTTCTTTTACTTGTTTTCGATAATTGTAGGTATCGCAAGAGTTAAAATTAAAGCCCACACTATTGACCGAGTTTTGTCTGCGTTTATAATATCAATTATCGGGACTTTTATACAATTAAAAATATATCTAGGAGAATAAAAAGAAATAAAGTATTAGGTTATTATATTTATTTCCTCAGAATACACGTAGTTAACTCCTTCATAGCTGTAATAGAACTTTATAGTGTAAGTCCCTGCAGGTATCGTTCCGTTTATGTAAAAGCAGTAAGTCTCAGTACCTTGATAAACGTATACTCCTATCGCTGAAGTAGAGACTTCAGGCTCATAGTAAACAGTATAATTATGACCGTTAACGCAAATCTCATAAACATTAATATGACCTCCTAGAGGAGTAGTAGCAGTTATCGTGAAGTTAAGTTGCGTTAATCCATTTACTACACCTTCTTTTGCAGTATTTTCTACAGAGAATTGAGGAGTAGGAGTTGTTGTTACAGTTTCTGCAGTTATCGTGTAATTGCCTATGCTAGTTACAAACGTCACTTCATAAATTCCAGGCTTTATTTCAAAACTATTGGGAGTTACGTTGGTTGGTGCAGTGAAGTTCTTTGGATAAATGTATAAAGAGACGTTGTAAACTCCAGACCTATCGATATAGTAAACTGGACATAATGTATAGCCCTCAGGATGGTAAAATATGTAGTAGGGAGTACCGTTTAATATTGCTTCATAAAAGTAGATATATCCAACCGGTATACTCGCGTTAACTTCGGTCTCTAAAACGTAAAGTCCACTGACATTAAGTATTTCAGCTTGAACAATTTTCAACTGCGGCTTTGGAGCAACTCCAAAGCTTATGGTAATAGTGTAGTTACCTTGTTGAGAGACAAAAGTAGCCTTGTAGGTGCCATTTGGCAAGTTTGTTGGCGGAGAATATGTAGTATTAGAAGTTGATAAATATATTTCGTAAGTATGAGTTCCGTTATAGTACCAACGAACCTGGCCTTTGTTACTTTCTTTATAAAAGGCATAATATGTTGTACCATTAAGTATGACCTCATATAAGTTATCGTGGGAACCTTCAGGAATTCCAGAAGCTTCTATCGTAGCATTAATAATGTAATTATTGCCTACGCGAAATAGCTCTGCACTTAATACTTTGAAGTTACTTGGCCCAGTTTGTGTGTTTGAAGAAAAATGAGGACCCACAGCGACTATTGCCAATAGTATTCCTATTACTATGATTAGTCCTATAATTCCTTCGAGTCTTATGTACTCCATATGCTTAATTTTTTAATAGAATATTTAAACTTTAACTATATATTTTCCAAAGGTCTTTATAATATAAATATACCACTATAAAATATAGAGACAATAACGTTCAATTAATTACAAAGTGAAATTAACACTGTTAAACTTCACTTGTGGTTGAATTAGTTATTATTATAATAATTTTGATGCTTCTTTATATACTGGATCTAGGAACTCGTAATCTTTTATTATGCTCATTTTTTCCAAGTTTTGTATTATATTATCTAATACGCTTGTGGAGATTGTTGAACCTTCTTCTTTTTCCATGCAAGAGAGTAGTCTAGACCAAGAGTTTTCTCCTTTTGCAATACATTTTAATGCATTCCTATATCTTTTCCCCGTTATGTAAGATACCTTTTTTGTTTTTTCTTCGATTAGGTTTTCTAGTTCTCCTTTTGCAACTTTTAC
>JAPYVG010000183.1 GCA_028277025.1 Sulfolobaceae archaeon | reverse complement strand
CCTAAATGGAAATACTACTTCTAGTAGTTTCACAATAAATCAACCGGGGGATTATACTATAATAGCCAATTATGTTATGCAGTATTATGTAACTACAAATCTAAACGTTTCCGCTTATATAAACGGAGTTAAAGAAGAATTGAGTAACGGTTGGTACAATAGAGGGTCTACAATTGAAGTATTTCCGCAAGTAATCCCGATAAGCCAATACGAGATCTACAATATCACTCAAACTTTCAATTTTATTGTCGAATCTCCGATGTCAATTAAAATACCTTACATCGTAGAATACTATGTCGAGGTTAATTTCACGGGATCACAATTACTTGCAGTAATAAACGGTACCAATAGAACCCTTGTAAGCGGTTACTACTCGGCTGGTACAACAATAGAAATTCCTAAGTACGAATACTTGAATTCCGTCGAGAGATTGGAGGTCTTTAGTCAGCCTCAGATATTTATTGTAAATGAACCACTACAAGTTAACATTAAAGTTATCCCACAATTTTGGGTAAATATACAACTACCTAACGGAAGTATTTCAGGGTGGTATAATAACGGTTCGGTTATAGTAATTCCTAAAGTTGTAAATGTGAACGGGACAACATATGTACTTAGTGCACCTTTTGATGAAATAATTGTTACTCAACCTATCTTCCTGCTTCCGTTTTATAGAGTGTTGGTTAATAATACACAAACTACGACTAATTCAACCACGACTAACCCTGAAACAACAACCCAATCTTCTGTTACTACGTCAAGTTACAGTTCAACCACTACTCAGAATCAAACATCTGTTGCGTCAAGTAGTCTATATAGTAATACAACCACTACTCAGAATCAAACATTTTATGGTACCTTAAATATTTCAGCGCTAATATTGATAATAGTAGTCATTATTGTCGCTATAATAGTAGTCGTCGTTTTAGCCAAAAGGTGAGTAAAATCAATTGTAAATTCATTATTGCGGATTTAAGCGTGAAAGGGATCTTGAAGACTAGAAATGACACACTCATTTTATTTCCGAATTGGTTAAAGGTCGGCTAATCGACTCTTCCTGAAGTATTGTAGAGGAATGAGGTAAATCCATTTATCACGTGAAAATACACGATGATAATTAGTTTATATACTTGAAGAATAATCTAGATAAATTTTCCAATTAGTATAAATCTACTAGAGTTAATGCTATTTAGAAAAATTAGTTTAGAAATGTTAACAATTTATTTTGACTATATAAAATTTTTAGAATATAAAACTCATAAGTTATAAATTTCAAGGTAAAGAGCTGAATCTCGTTAAGTCTCGCAACTAATGCAAGCAAAATGATTTATCTATCCTTAAAATGAGGCTACTTGAAACATATTATCCACAATTAAGATTAGGGACTATTAATCATTTAAATGCCGGTAACGTATCTATACTTAATGACTAAATCCTTGTATTTCTTCTACCTTTATTTCCCTCTCGTTTACCTTCTTTTTTCCTCCCCTTGTGGAATAGGCATTTTTCTCCCTCTCTCTGGAATTCGTTAATCCACCTGTGCTTTTGTGAACTTGTAGCATTTTTGCTATTTCGCTAATTTTCATTCCTTCCAAGTATTGCCCTAGTCTCGTTTAGGTTCTTGGGCTTCTTGCTAATTACCTTCCTTTTTAAGGTGCTTAGCACACTCATTTAGTTTTAATAGTGCATTTTGTCTAATATATCTTGGGGGCTGTTGGGTTCAAAGCGAATTAAGATCCTTAGCACACTCAGCCCAACAGCCCCCATTACTAACACTAGATTTAACTCACTTTTAGCCCCCGTTGCAGTTATTATGAAAAAGACTATAAAAAGAGAATTCACCCATCAACTGAAGATTGAAAATCTCTCTTTGGATATATTTATTTTCAATAATAGTATTATCTAAATAGAAAATTGGACTTATAATCAAGTAAACTTTAAATTAATTATAAAACCTAATAGGAAAAAACTTAAAGGCCTATAGCGAATGAAGTAGCAAATTTAAGTAGGAGATTGCCGGTCTACATTCCCAGTCCAGTATCTTACCTTCAAAGTATAAAATACTCATGTTTTCAACCAGGGAATGGGACATCGTGAAGTAGCTCTTATTGAATTCCTTAAAATTGTGTATTAGTGAATGTATAAAGACTTCCATGTAGCCGTTAGAGGAGTATACCATCTTTTGCTCAACGTACTTCATGTAAAGTTGCATGGACTTTGTGTCATAACCCAGCTTTTCGAGATCGTCTAACGACATCTTTTTAAAATTTACATTCAGCCTATATAATCCTTTTAACAAATGTTTCCAGTTGTCTGACTAAAGAATTACGAAGGTATTTAAAAAATTTTTAAAAGTTTTCTATTTTAAGAATTCTCGTATTATGCCCCACGGCTCACACTCATGAAAAAAGGGATATATTTTCAATAATTAGGGTTTAAATTAGTTATAATAAAGGCAAGGATTTTACCTTTTCCCATCTGATTAAAAGTTTTTAGATATATTTCGACATAATATATTCTCTTAAAATACCAATACGTTTTAGGCATCTCCTTTATATGCGATGAAAAAATACCCGAAAACTCTGAGTTCGAATTATTTTTACATTATAAGCTAATGGATTGGTCGCTGAACGATAAGAAAAGGATATTAGATGCGCTAAAAGAAATATATGGTGACACACGCATTGCAGCTTATATAGCGACAAACAGTTTTAACCCCGTATCAGAGTACGAGGTGACGATCAGTTACCCGGGGTTTGCTATAAGGAAGAGTGTCCAAGCAATCTCAGATAGGATAGACCTATTCGGGAACCCGATCAGTGTTCTAGAGTATAAAGAAATACAACATAATTATAACAGCATCTCGGTAAAGTTGAGCAAGCTGTTGCCAAACATGGCTTATGTCTTTATAAATTATCTGGATTAAGGGAGGACTCACACACTAAGTTTAATCATTATAGTTTCCTAAATTAGATATCTACAGCGGTTATTACATACTTGGGAATTATTCACCATTACTTAGACCGCTTAACTGAAAATAGTGGGGTAGTCCAACAAGTCTCTTCATACTTCCGACTCCCTTTAGCTTACAATAAAGATCTGAATTGAGTGTAGTCCGTTTTTGGCTTAAAGCTCGTCAAAGATATTCCCTTACTCTGAACCGAAAGTTGGCTAAGACGAATAAAATTGAAGACCCCAGTTGTAGATGATCAAAAGATAAATTAACTGTTCTCCATGTTTAGCTATTTAATGCTATTGGGCAAAGAAAGTTTCATTGCGTAAGTAGTAAGGACTACGCTCAATTTCCAAGGAAAAGTTGTTAAACCGGAGGCTCCGCTTCTTGGAAGGGTCGAGTGCGTTAAGCATTAAATTTTTCGGTCAAATTTTAAGCATAGTCTTAACTAACATTGTCACGTGGGTTCTTTTAAACTTATATAGATAAAGGGGAGGTATGGTAAAGTTGTTCCGAAGAGATGAAGCGATGAGAAGAGCTTAACTTATATTACTCAGTTAAAAAGTCAATCACGGCATTTTCTTCACCCACATCTTTGCAGAATGCCTTAACCCCAACCTACTTGGCAAATCATTAGGTAAAGAATATTTCCCCTTACTAGTCTTATCCACGA
>JAPYVG010000034.1 GCA_028277025.1 Sulfolobaceae archaeon | reverse complement strand
GTTATTTTATAACAATCTAAAATTAACTTGAGAACTAGCGATCAACTTTTAATGAATTAAGAACGTAGCTTATTTTTATGCCCATTATAATAGTGGGAGGAATTATAACGAAGGAACACGGCTTACAGAGTTTTAGTTACTTCCATATCGGCGATTAAAGAGCTTAACTGCGAGTTAGAATAGCTTAACATAATTGAAGGAGAGGAATATATTAGCACCATCACTACCCAATTTCCGAAAGCGGTAACACCAACTAATAAGTTTCCGCCTTTTGCTAAATAAACAGTATATCCATTAACTAGGGTAGTATATTTCAATGTGTTAGGAGAAGAATAATAGAGCCCATTAGATGTTATATAAGCCACAATATTTTGTGCAGCTTGGTTAGTAGACGCATTAAGGTAGATGGAATAAACGTTAACTTCAGAGTTACTATATTCAACTAAACTACCTGCAATTACCCCTTGCACAGACGAAGTTTGATGACCTATGACGTAATAATATATTGTAGATAAATTACTAGTGTTCATAATTAATGACCAACCAGAAGCACCTAGTACACTGTCCAACTGGAAAATGGTGAGATTGTGCACTGAGATAGCAGGAGGAGGTATGTAAAGAGGTGGAAGTAAAATTATGTCGAAGAAATACGGTAACACAACTGAAAGGAGTAATAGCGCTATAGATACGACAGCGACGTCGGCTATTATTGCCTTAACGACCTTTTTCCTCCTATTCTTAGTAGTTTTTACACTCTCTTGATATGAAGCAGGAGCTTGAGTATTAACTGGCAGAGGTGGGGAAGGTACTTGGGGAAGAGTTTGTTGTGGTGGCTGATAAGATATTGTCTGTTGTTGAAGTGATTGGCTCTGTGCTTGTCGTGGTTGCTTTAGAGGAAATCCACACTTCTTACAAAAGTTAGCATGAGGAACATTTAGAGTACCACATCTAGGACATTGAATTAGAGAGGAAAAGTTTACGGTCTGAGAAGAAGAATTGTCAAATTTCATAGTGGTTGGTGTGTTTTGCTGTGGAAAAGTTACAAGAAGATATCCACATCTGGGACAATACAATGACTCGTCGTTATTTGGATATCCACATCTGGGACAATACTTAACCATAGGATGAATAAAAACAACATATTATTAAAAATTGTCCGAAGGTGTAAGAAAGTATAAGATACACAAAATCAGTTTAAATCTCTAACTCCTTACAGCTTTTCTTCAATTGTCTTCTTATATAAAACCAATTTATTAATATTAAGTAAAAGATAGCCAGAAGGTCACTTCCTATTGTGAAAGAGAGAATGTCAACTTTATAACTATCAAACTCTGGATAGAAGTTTAAGATAGAATCTACTAATGGTAAAGAGAATAACAAAATAGAAATGATTCTCAATTGCTCAAAAAAGATCGAAAGCTCTTTTGCTATATTGTCTATCTTAATCATTAACCTCGACAAATTATATATTTTCTTTATCTCTTCATTCATAACTTTCGCTTTACCTACTACTTCTTTCTGTATATTATCTAACTTAATTTCTTCTTCTACTCCACTAGCTATCAATATTTCTTCCAGTAATTCTGATAGACTACTTTGAGAAAAAAATTCTACTCCTTCTTCCAAGAACTTTAAGATCAGTTTTCTTTTCCCTTCTCCTAATAAGTAATTTGCATGTCTTTTTAATTTCTTACTAAAATTGTATATAATTATACTATTAACTAATGTAAATGTCGTGAGCCCTAATAGTGATATTAAATTTTCACTCAAACTAATTTACCTCGTAGAATTGTTTTGTTTTCATAAACTTCATTAACCCTATTACTCTTAATTTCTTTATATTTGCATAAAACGACATTGAGTATAATTTACGTCCCATTATACTTATTTCCTCTTAGGATCTATTTATACCTTATTTAATCAATTATGTTTCTTGCTTAATTATATTTACGTTGATAAAACTCATTTTCACCTAAAATTAAAATATGTTAAAACCGCGTAAATCATAGATTTTTAATTAAATTAAACAAACTCTTCACATTATATTTTATAGAGGTTTCTACAAAGTTTCTTAAATTAGACGGTACGTTAGATGGAAGGTCTATATTCCAAGATTTTAGAACAATCTTGGCTTCGTCGATACGTTTCAATGCGCTACCTACATCATTTCCGTTATAAAGGTCTATTGCCTCATCTAAGTATCTACTAACGGGGGATTCCCTACCCGTAAGCATATAGTATGTAGTCATTCCTAGACTGAAAATATCAAATTCTACCTTAGCGCCTAAGCCTAATATAGCATACTCTAACTGCTCAGGAGAACAGTATGCAGGTGTAGCTTGAAAGAACTTTTCTCCTATTCTCACAGCAGAACCTAAATCACCTAGTTTAATTAAGACTTTTCCAGAACTCAACGCTTTTGTTATATCATCTAAAGTTCCGCCAACTTTTTCTGACAAGAATATGTTCTGAGGTTTCACATCTAAGTGAACGTATCCGTTAGAGTGTATATAGTCTAATGCTATTGCTGTATGCTTTACGATAAACCTAACGATCTCGTACCACTCCTTGGAACTAGAAAAATAAATTTGAAAAAGATCTTTAGCAGTCCCTCCGTCCATAAACTCCATGACAATAGCAGGAGGGTATTTCAAATAAGTCTCAGTATCGCCCCTTAGAACCGAGCCTATTTGATTGACATCTGCAAAGATCCCTGAGATCTTAACGAGGTAAGGACTGTTATTACTTAACTTAACTAGGTTGTTGGACTCTTTGAACAAGTCCGTAAACTCCCTAATCGCTACGGTTTGAGACCTTGAAAAATTTGGCTTAAGTATTTTTATGGCATAATACTTTCCGTCCTTTTCAGCCTTTACGACGTAACTACTACCGCCTTCGCTAACCGTGTCTACCACACTATAACCGTAAAGCCTGGAGCCTACCCACGCCTTAGGATCCCAATTTTTAATGTCTAATGACCTCTTATCTATTTTCGGTTCGAACTCTAAACCTACAACAGAGCCTTTGATAGCTGTACCGGTTTTTTGTTTAGGCTCAAAAACCACGTCACCGTAGGCTATTCGGTCCACCTCCCATTTAATAAATGGATGGTCAAAGACCGGGACCGTAATCCTCTCCCTTCCGGTATACTTATAGCCGTTTATTAAGACAGAGAAGTTTAACTCCTTAGGTAAGTTTACCGGAACAAAGACGACCACACATTCTTCATATTTATTCAAAGTACTCGCATCTGTAACTTTTTTGAATACGATTTCGACAGAGTCTCCAGCCCTTACAAAACCCTTGTAATTTAACGGAATATAATACTCGTTGCCGTCTTTTACGGGGCATGTGACCCAAGAGCCTCCCTCACTGATTATGTTTATCTCCGAATCGGATGTAGGAATTACACTACCGTTGAGATCTACAAACCAAGATAGACCTTTAGGCAAGCCATTAGCTTTAAACGTTACAACTGTGAAGTCCTTACCTTTATATGCCCTCAAATTCATAACGGTTACATAAGTCAATGGTAAAGAAGTCACAAGACCTATAATGTAAAACGGAACCGTATAGGGAGGAATAACAGCGTATAAAGTTGATATTGCTATTAGGATAATCTCAATTATCCCAGCTATTAGAGAACCGGAATAATATTCATAAAAAGCGTAAACTACTACCAAAATAGAGAACACAAGTAAAGGACTAGGGAAACTGACAAAGCTTGAAATTGCTGATGCCAAGAACGTGTATTTTGAGAATTTTCTTTCGTAGGCAGATCTAAGACTGAGTGCTACCGCTATTATTCCGGGGACTACGTAAATATCCTTGAATATCAAGCCATAATACACTAGGATTGGTAATGAAATAAGACTAGAAACAAAAAGTTTCACATTCCCAGGTTTTTCCATAAATTGTACTATTGTTCAAATCTAAAAACTCTTTTTACCAACTCTACTCTTTCTCTCCAGTCAACAATAGGTTTAGGATAAGCTGGTATATTATACTCATATACCTTATGTATAACCGAAGGGGGGTAATCCCTTAATTCCTCTATCCACTCTTTTATGAACTTTGATTCGGGATCAAACTTTTCTTGTTGTTTCCATGGGTCAAAAACCCTGAAAATATAATCCGTTCCGGTAGACGCTACCCATTGCCAATTCCCATTGTTAATCGCTGGGTCATAATCGATGAGTTTAGTTGCGAAATACTTCTCTCCCCACCGCCAATCCACAAATAATACCTTCGTCAAGAAGAATGCAACTATCATTCTAAGTCTACCGTTGATAAAGCCAGAATTATTTAAAGCCCTCATAGCAGCATCGACTATTGGATAACCGGTTCTACCTTGTTTCCAAGCTTCAAAATACTCTTCATTATTCTCCCAATTTATCGAATCAAATTCCCTTCTGTAACAGTGTCCGAAAATATAAGGGTTATAATAAGCTAAGAGCGTGTAAAAATCCCTCCAATATAGCTCCCTTATAAACGCAGGATCATCCCTCTTCTTGTAATAAGTTTCCCTAATAGACAAAGTTCCGAACTTCAAATGGGGGGACAACATAGTGTAGTTCTTCTCCGCAGGATAATCCCTCCTTTTAAAATCCACCTTTCTCTCAAGTAATTTTAACCCTTCAGACCTACCTCCTTTAAGTAGTGGAGACTCAACTTTTATGAAAGATTTCAAAAAGTCCACATCCATGCTGTCTTCCATAACGGTAAAATTGGCTCCATCCCTAACATCTCTAGGCTCTCTAACCTTATACTGTAATGCCTTTTTATAAAATGCTGAAAAACTCCTAGTTGGCTTTAATTCTTTAGGAGATAATAACACATCGGTAAATGAGAGAAACTTTATCCCTTTAGACAAAGCGTTTTCTCTCATTTTTTCGTCTCTTTGTATAGCAAAAGGTGTGTAATCCTCATTCACGTAGATTGCGTTTACGTCTAACTTCTTTATAACCTCTTCAGCATTACCAAAGAACACGTTTAATTTTGCATCCCATTTAGTCCTCAACTCTGCGTCAAGCTCTATCAAGGAGTTTATCATAAAAGATGACGCAAACTCCGATTTGTAATTATTGTGTAACATTTGCCTAGGATCAACTATAAACAAAGGAATTATCTCATCGCAATCATAAGAAGCTTCAACCAAACCTGTATTATCATATATTCTTAAATCACGCCTGAATACGAACGCACATTTCACGTTACTCCTATCTCGTTCTCAATTTAAATGAGTTTGTCCTAAAACATCATATATCAGTCCGGTGGTCCTGTAATCACCGCTCAGTATCCCAGCGTCTAACTAATTTTACTTATAGACAAATTAAAATTTTGCTACCGTTTTTTATAAAAGATTTATGGAAAATACTTATATTGTGTAAACCGCTTATGTAATAAGACTACAGAGATGGAGATACTATAAGTCATAAAGAATGACATGATTAGGGAACTCATTTCGAAATTTAATGTCACTCATGAACTATCTGTGAGTATTCCACTGGTAATTGATGTGGGGGAAATTCATAAACTTCATTGTTCCAAAAGACGTAAAGAGCGTAATTATAATTGTTCCGGAAGATTTTGATTGTAACATAAGGAATCAAATTAAGAGTGTAAGGAGAGAACTTTCTGTAATAGTAATGAAATCGCCAGAAATTAAAGGTAAATTATACGTGCTATATTAATTTTACTATAATAAGTTAAATATTGTTAGTGTAGAATATTATGGTAAAAATTAAATACTAGTATCTTAGTTAATGTTATTGCAGATGCAGATTGGTAAGTGCCCAATAAAGAGAGACATTCAAGACCTAGAAATATTTGCAGTATTAAATCTTGACGATAAAGATAGGAATAATAAATTAAAATCTCTTATAGAAAATGGACGAACCATAAATGGAGACTTACTAAGATTAAGCGATTATATAAGGATTGAAGAGGAGTTACTCTCAGAAGTAGTTAATTTAATTAAGAAGAAATATAACATCATAGGGCTTAAGTCTTCAATATCTCTTGTGTTCTTACTCTTCGGTACTGGTCTTGAAAAAAGAGATAAGTATATGAAAGAGGTAGGTGAAGAATGGGAAAAAGTAAAAAACACAATAGGGCTATTCCCTTATGAGAAATATTTTGATTATGAATATAATGCTTACGAGTATAATATCAAAACCCTTAAAAAATTAGAAGGGAACTCTGAGATATTAGAGCTACCTAAGAACGACTTCGTCCACTTACAGACATGGATAACTGCGATATTACTATCAGAATTTAAAGAAAGAGGAATAAAATTCAAGGCTGTAAAGGAAGGAACAGAACTAACGGGAATAAAAGTAGAAAGCAGATATAAAGACGTTGAAGATATATTAGAACGTCTTGAAAAAACTTACGGGAAAATAATAAAGCTTTATACAGGATGGTTAATATTCAACGAATGATACTGAAAAGAACTTTTCCTTATTATTTGAACCTACAAGAAATTTACAGTGTCAAGTGGTAAAATGGGTTTAAAAAGATATATTCAAAATAAGCCATATGGAATGCGAAAAAGAAGCGTTAACAGTACTTGACATTCTCTTTAATAGTAACTTGATCAAAGGGAAGGTTGTATTTGAGGATGATATAAGACATTTAATAAAACACGAGAAATTTATTTGTAAAGAGGAAGAAATAGTAAAAACCTTAAAAATATATCTTAGACCTTTAGGAATAATTATCATAAAAGGTAGCTTTGATAATTATAGAAAAATATTGAAAAACTTTGATGACGGAAGCAAGTTAATTGAGGGAGTATACGGAGTCGAATACGACTTGATAGATGAAAATGAATTGCTATATTTACGCATTATACTTTATAACGATTCAGTAATATTACTGAGAGAAAAAGAAGAGAAAAAGTACAAGATTGCTAAAGTAACTGCAATAAGAGCAATAAAAGACATTTCTGAAAGGACTAGGACAAAAGAAGATTTCACTAACATATTCGTAAATTTCTTAGAAAATAATAATGACGATAAAACTATAGAGTGGCTTAAAGACTTCCTTATTCATAAATCCTCTTCCTAAGATAGATCTTTTCGTAAAGATTTACGACCTTATCTATTAACTCCTCGCTTATATCTACGTCTTTAACTACTGGCAATCTAATCACTACTTTCGTCTTATAAAAGAATAAATAACCTACGAAACCGTCAACTTTATTATCAAGAGACCTGAACAACCAAACCTTAAATCTGTAAACCTTTCTTCTTACATCCTCAGCCACCTTGACTATATAGAAGTCATTAACAACAGAGTTATTATCTAGGAAATACTCTTCTAGTAATAACTCTACAAATTTGTTATCTATTAGCCTGAGATCTGATAGCATATAATGCACGATGTTTAATAAAGCGTTAGAGTTAATCAAAAGTAATTAATTACTATTAATACAGTGATATAATTTTGATAGATGTTAGTTTACTTTATATTATTGATCTTTCTATCACAAAACTAATGACTAAGAAAAGGAGCACAGCTGAGATAATATATAGTATCCTAAACGCGTGCAGAGAGAGGACTAACAAGACAAAAATTATGTATGCTTCGGCATTGAATTTTGCAGAGCTAAAAAAATATCTTGAAATACTTGTGAAAAGTGGATATTTGAAGGAAGAGCAAGAGGGCAAAAGCTCGTATTACAGTGTAACAGAGGAAGGAAATAAACTCCTACAAATTCTTGAAAAATATGTAAATGTTATTCATGAAAAAGAAGAGCTAGAGACCAAACTACAAGACGTTCTATCAAAGTTTAAAGAATAAAGCCTATAAATCAATTTACGAAAAACTTGTAACGCTCCCTTAAACTATGTTAAAATGTACACAAATGTATATTTTTAAATATATAGTGTTTTTTAGTTTCTGAATGCAAAATAATCATTTGTGGAACAAATGGCAAGTAAGATAAAATTCCCCGATGGAAGAGAAGTAGACGTTCATGAAGTAATTTCGTTCATGTACGGACTCGGAATAGGAGAAGTAGAAGTATTGCACATATTGTTAAGCAGAGGACAAAAGTATTCGGCAGACGAACTAGCGGAAGTACTAAAAGTAAGCAAAGCCTCGGTTAACAAGGCACTTAACACCTTGCTAAGTAAAGGACTAATCGAGAGAGAGAAGATAATAACTGATGGTAAGAAGGGAAGACCAGTTTATATGTATAGGGCTAACAAAGAATTAGTAAGCAAAAAACTCAGTGAAGATGTATATAAACTCATACTGAACACTAGAGATACTTTAAAGAAAACTTTAGTTGAGAAAAAGAGAGTTATTTTAGAAACTGCTTAAACATTTTTACCTTATGTCTGCGGGTAAAAGGTAGAGATTTTTACTCTATTCTCGTTGTCATATACGTATATTTCATTAGGATTCTCGTCTTGCGTCCTTTTGTGAGAACCATCACAGAAAGGCTTATTCTTAGACAAACCGCACGCACATATGTAAAAGACCTCTCCATTACTAGCCTTTACTTGATAAGGAAAGTTTTTGTCATGCCTTACTAACCTAGCCATTGCAAGTTATAGTAGATAAGGAAAAATATTTATACAGTGAGTGATATACAAATAACTGACTTTCGAAATGAAAGTAAGTGAAAAAAGTAAATTATGTCCCGTAATAGAGTCAATTAAAATTTTCGGAAACGAGAGAAAAATGATAGTAATTTATTACCTATTCGACGGAGGTAAGGGATTTAACGAACTGGAAAAACTGACTGGACTAAATTCAAAGACACTTTCAACTACCCTAAAGGAATTAGAAGAATCGGGTTTAATAAAGAGAACCATAGTCAGTGATAGACCCTTTCGGGTTAAGTACGAACTAACTGAAAAAGGTAGGGAATTGAGGAGCATTTATGAGGAACTTAGAAGATGGGGAAGCAAATATGTCGTTGACAACAGTTTCAGATAAACCGTGAATTTTATGTCATTTGATATTATTTAACATTCCTGACTCTTCTCGTGAAGTTTATAAATTTTGTAGTTACATACTATCATGTAGAAGAGAGCCCTACAGTGAACTCCATGAGCAATGTGAGGGGGAGGATGGGTTCGATGAGGCTCCCCATGTCCTTGAAGGGAGTGGTTTAACTACCGCTCCCGTAGACGGCATGGGGAGAGAAATAAGGGGAATGAGGACGAGAGGTTGAATACAAACTCATGAAACCTTAATGAAAGTCCGACCCCTTAAATGGGTGACACTAGAATAACGTTATCTCCCCTTATTATTATAGTTCCGACCTTTCTAGTACTTCCATCACTCATAACCTCTTCGGAGTTTTCTAACACCAAATTCATATGCATATCGTAACTTTTCAATGTGCCCCTCACTACTTTATCACCTTTTAATTTCACAAGAACTGTTGAACCCAAAGATTCGGCTAGCACCTTATGAGCAGTTTCCGCCAATATAACACCCTAGTTAATCACCATCGATTAGGTATTTAACTTTATCTTCACAAAGCCAAACGTCTACAATTATTAAAAATAGAAAAAAGGCTTACACTCGTTAGCTCAATAATAAAGCTCGGCAAAAATAATAAGAGGACCGGGAAAGAATTGTAACCATCATAAAATGGAAGAAAAACTTTACGCTAAGGCTATAAGCCTTATACTTAAGAATAAGATTTCTCCCGAAAGGGCTTTTGATATAGCTTATAAATCGCTCGGTGTAAGGGGAGAGAGAACAAGTTTATACAGAAAATTTCTGGAAGTTCTTAAAAAATATTACTACTGTTCCTATACATTTCCTGGGAGAGACGTCTATGAAATAGTGAGAATATTACTCAATAACGATAAAAACATAGCCTTTAAACCGCCTGAATGGGCGGAACTAAGATTGAAACTTGTAACCGGTGTAGCGTCGAGTAACGAACTACTCGTTAAAGACACTTGGATTAGAATAAACACACTTAAAACAGACATCAAAAGCACAATAGAAGAACTCAAAAGAAAAGGCGTAACTGTCGAAAAAGATACCTTTGATTTCCTATATAAAATTATCAAAACGGACAAGAGGATCTCAGATCTCAAAGAGTTTAAAGAAGGGAAAATCGTCATACAAGATAAAGCCAGCGTTTACCCAGTGATAGTACTAGACCCTAAGCCCGGTGAGAGAATCCTTGAAGTAGGTAGTGCCCCAGGGATGAAGACTTCGCTTATCCAGCAACTAACTAACAACAAGTCCTATGTAATTGCCGTTGACATTTCACAGAAGAGGATCAACACACAAAAACAACTAATGAGAAGACTAGGAGTAGAGAACGTTGAGTTAATTATTGCTGACGGCGCTAATTTACCGGTGAAAAAAGCTGATAAAATCTTGATCGACGCACCATGTACTAACAGCGGAACCATTGCCTCCGACCCTTCAGTATTTCTGAGGCTAAATAAGAGCGATATGTTAAGGCTCTCAAGATTACAAGCAATAATCTTAGAGGAGGCTAGAAGGTTGAGAAAACCCACTGTGTTCTCCACTTGTTCTTTATTCCCTGAAGAAGGCGAAAGACATGCAGAGAGATACGAAAAATATCTAGTTCCGCTAAAATTAGATGAAAGTAACTACGGTTACAAAAAGAGTAGAGTGTGGATGAGGGTAGTTAGATTTTATCCTAACGTACACCATACGGAAGGATTTTTTATATCGAAGTTCGACTTTAGCTTATGAAACAATGTCCGAGATGTGGGCATATTAACAAGGATATAGCAAACTATTGCGCAAGGTGTGGGTATCCGTTATACATTCAGCCCACTTTTCCGAGTCTCTACCAACCGACTTATTACTTCTCTCAGCCTCTACCAACATACTACTATCCTCAGAGCCTTCCTACTTCAAGGGCACAAAAACCGGCTTTCCCGACTTACGCTTTAATTTTGGGGATAGCAGCAGTCCTTACGGCTATTTTATTAGCTACAATCCGCTAGCTTTTGAAAGTACTTGTAGAAAGTTATAAGAAAATAAAATGCAGGCAAAGCCGGGATCCAAAACAAGTAGGGTAATAGACCGTAAGGCTTGTCTACTATTTCCCCAGCTTCAAAGCTCGCAGCTACGAAAAGTTCTACCGCTACCATTAAGTACATGTAGAATAACCTAACCAGAGCCTTTCTTAAACCTTTATCAGCCGCGTCAAATAGAAAATAGACACCACTAGCTGAGGCTACTGCATATGCCGGCAATTCTAACCAAGAGTGCGGTAAAGTTAGGAGATAAAGAGATATAGTTAACCCTGGAGTACCTATAATAGAACCGCTAATCGCAACAACCAATCCCGTCTCAATTATACTAAATACCATCATCGCGACTCCCATTAACGGTATAAAATCCAGTGTAGCTACTGCTAAGTTATGGATAAAGATGGTAAAGAGAACGATAAAATAGGGCTTATAAACCAACCCGTTATAAATTACAGTAAGTCCTCCAAACTCAGAGGCAAGGGCAGGGTTATAAAATGAAGAAAACAACAGGAAGAGTCCTACCTCGCCGACAAAGGTTATGATAAAAAGGAATAGTGGACGTACTATTTTCATAGTTTGACTAATTCGTTACCGTCTAAAAAACCTTTTCGTAAAGGCTAAAATTATTATTATTACTTGTTACAATTATTATATTCTTAGCTTTAGTAATTTATATTATTATATATAGTAATTAAGTTCTTATGAATAAACTTTTTAGTGAGAGAGACTGTATAATCGTATGGGAGTCTTTAAAAAAGAAAAGGTATATACTACACAAAAAGACGTGGGACAAATTATAAATCAGTTCGTAACATATCTGCAACAAAAAGGCTTTAAAACACAGTATAGGGAGGAAAACGGTAAGGCAATAGTCCAGGCTCAAAAGGGAGGAATTCTTAGGGATTTAATAGCTGCAGATAGAGCTTTAACATTTACCTTCGAGAAAGTAGGAAATCAATTAAAAGTGACAGCAGGCATAGGAAAATGGATACAAAACTTAGCTGTTACAGCTGTAGAGACTATAATACTCTCACCCTTATTCCTTGCCATAGACGTTCCAGAAATGTTATGGACCGAACATGTAGAATCTGAAATTATGAAAGGACTTGAACAAATTGTATCATCCTAAACCAACTCTTTTTCCATGTAAGGATAAGAGTTATGATACCCCTTCTTCCTATAATACTCTCTAGCACCTATACCAGAAAGGACTAAGATCCTTTTTGCGTCAAATTCTTCGGAAGAGACTCTTTCAGCCTCAGCTAAGAGCTTTGAACCGTACCCCTTGTGTTGAAAACTTAGGTCATCCCACAAACCCACCGGAGTCTCAAGACCGTAGATATGGAGTTCTCTCACTATAGTAACCTTTTCGACATCGGAGGGCTTCCTCAACCTTAAATACCCGACTAGCGTACCGTCATCATATTCAAAGGAGAGGAAGACCTCCGTCCCCCTGCTCGCTTCGTAAACATATTTCTTTAACTTAGGCTCTCCTTGAGGTAATTTACCCGTGTGTAACCATTTAATCCCCACTTCCCTGAACCTTATCTCATTTATCTTAATACCTTTCTCCAACGACCTCTCCTCCACTAACTCCCTCAAATTACCCTTCTTATTACCGTCTAAGATTATCGGAGCAGGGATGTCCCTCTGTACTCTCATTACCCTAACCCACGGGGGAATATATCGATACATTTCGGAAATCAGTTCCACTAGCGTATCAGTGTCGTAAGGCTTGTAGAGCCCCCTCTTCCACAGCTCAGCTAAAGGTGCTGTCTCGACCACTAAAGTAGGGTAAATCTTCAGCATATCTGGCATGAAGTCCGGATCTGAAAAAAGCCTCTTAAACCCCTCAAGATCCTTATCGGGGTCAGAACCAGGTAGACCCAGCATCACATGATAGACTATCTTGAAACCTTTATCCTTTAGAATCCTTGTAGACTCTATTGAGTCTTTTACAGTGTGACCCCTATTACTCTTCATCAAAAGTTCATCATAGACAGTTTGAACTCCCAGTTCCACTTTAGTAACTCCCAACCTTAGCATCTGCTTAGCCTCTCTCTCCTTTCCCCAATCCGGTTTCGTCTCAACGGTCATCCCGACACATCTGACCGTAGCAGTCTCATTCCTTACCTGAGCATCTTCCAAATACACAAACCCAGGCTTTGTGGGGTTCGGATATTTGTTCATTCCCTCTAACGCTTGGGTCACAAACCACTCTTGGTAATCTAAAGGGGTAGCTAAAAAAGTCCCTCCCATTATTATAAGTTCTACTTTACTCGGGGTATGACCGTTTAACTCATACTGCCTTAAACGTGATTGAACTTGGTAAAACGGGTCATAGTTGTTCTCAATAGCTCTCATCAAAGTCGGTTCCTTACCGTAGTAGCTTTGAGGCGTGTTATACTCAACGCCCCCGGGACAGAAAATACACTTACCATGAGGGCATCTGTGCGGAGCTGTCATAATCGATACGATAGTAACGCCAGATAACATCCTGACGGGCTTCCTCACTAACATTACGATATTTGATCTCGCGTGAGTATTTAAAATAGTCAGATATTCTCTCCTACTATATAACGAAATATGTCTAAAAGTAAATAATCAAAATTTTTAACTGTAAGTATATACTAAATTTTCTCATGAAGCTGACTTGGAGATCAGTACTCATCTCCGGAATGGGGGTATTTTCAGACGGTTATAACTTATACTCATTATCATTAATGATCTACACGATCTCTGCATTTATACCAATGAATAAGTTATCAGAGGGCTTACTGGTCGCGGGATCTTATCTCGGTGCAGCGTTCTCCGCGTTACTGTTCGGTTTAATTTCCGATTTAGAAGGAAGAAAGAGAATGTACGGAATAGACGTCACTCTAATGGCAATAGGAGCCGCACTACAAGCCTTCTCACAAAATTATAATGAACTCTTCTTATCGAGGCTATTACTCGGTATGGGGGTCGGTGCAGACTACGTACTCTCACCGATAATTGTTGCCGAAAACGCCGATAAGGATAAGAGAGGAAAGGCAATGGTAATAACTTTCGCCGTAATGTGGGGTCTGGGAGCAGTACTAGCAGCGTTCGTAGACCAAGTCACCTTACCATTACCATCCTCAATAGCATGGAGGATAGTATTAGGCTTCGGAGCAATCCCTGCACTTTCCGTCATATTCGCCAGAAGAAAGCTGAGCGAAACTTTACTTTTCCTTTCAAGAGTGAGACCGATAGAGAAGGAAATCAAGAACTTAGAGAAAGAAGGGGTGAGCCTACGTGTTAACGTTGATACTGAGAGTTTCAAACAGAGGTTTGCGTCCTCTCTTTTCCTGATAATAGTATCTGCAATATTGTGGTTACTTTACGACGTTTACTCCTCCACTTTTGCAATCTACGGTCCTATAACCATTGCCTATAACTTGGGAATAACACCTATAATGTTCACTTACATCGCCCAGTTCTTTGCGGGAATTCCGGGTCAATTACTCTGCATACTCTTGATAGACAAGATAGGGAGAAAACCGCTTATAATTATAGGCTACACCGGAGTTTCAACATGGTTAATCCTTTATTCACTACTGCTTTTAGACCCCTCTATTTTCGGCTTGCCTAAGGCTAACCAACTCACCGGAGAAGGAGCGGTTTTAGGTCTGACTTTCTACATGCTAAACTATCTATTCTCCGCAATGGGGCCTGCGTCAATAATAGGCTCAGGTATGGTCACTCCAGAGCTGGTCCACACTAAAGTTAGGGGGACTTCACAAGCTATTAGCGTAGCTGTCGATAGGACAGCTTCAGCCACTGTAATTTCACTCTTCCCTTCACTAGTTTCGATTATAGGATTAGGTGGAATGGTAGGAATTTACGGTTTAGTAGCGTTGTTATCAGCACTGATAACACTATTTCTAGTACCAGAAACGAAGGGACAAGAACTGGATAAAATCGGAAATTTAGTTTCCAGGGCTTAGAATCCTAAAGATAATGACTAAACCTCTCACCCTTAACTATATAACTGAATAGCATAATTCTTGCTTCAGATCGTTATTCCTAGCTAATACCAAATCGGGAAAATAGGAAAGCATGTTCTCCCACTAATATCTTCATTCTCGAAATAGTCAAAAAACCCTTTTCCAAGCGTAAAATTTTTCCTAACAATAGTTTAATACTGTAAACATTGACCAGATTTTATGGAAAAAGCTACACTAGGCGGAGGGTGTTTTTGGTGCACAGAAGCGGTTTTTTCAAGGGTAAAAGGAGTAATAGACGTGAAGCCTGGGTACGCCGGGGGTTGGATGCATAATCCCACTTACGATGATGTTTGTACAGGCTTAACAGGACATGCGGAAGCAGTCCAAATAACTTTCGACCCCTCTGTCATAAGCTATAGAGAACTCTTAGAGATCTTTTTCGAGATCCATGACCCTACAACTCCTAACAGACAGGGGAATGATGTAGGTCCTCAGTACCGATCTATTATACTTTACCACAACGAGGAGCAACGTAAGATAGCAGAAGAAGTTATCAAAGAAGTAGAGAAAAAACTCGGTAAAAAAGTAGTAACAGAATTAAAGCCATTTGACGCCTTTTACGAGGCTGAAGAATACCATCATAAATACTTCGAAAAACACCCTAATCAACCATACTGTAGGTTAGTTATAAGCCCAAAAGTGAAGAAGTTTATGACTCACTTTCCAGATAAAGTATCGCTAACCGCAAAGCCCTAAATTAAAAGAGTAACCAACTAGACGGTGTTTTTTAATTTAAGTAACAAGCTAAATTTCATTGGCGATAATTTTTAATCTCAGATAATAGAAACAGTGAATTTAAGTGTAAACATTCTGAAAAATGAGTTTAATTTTGTGGTATAATTATAAAATGTTACATAGGTTTATCTTTTATGTATGTAAGCGGAATTTGAAGTTAGTTGGATAGAATTATTATGAAAAACATAGTTTTAGTCCCTTAACCCCGGTTTGTCTTGCTAACCTAGTCTTGCTTACCTTGCTTGCCCTCCTTACCTACTAACTAACCTCCCTTACCTCCCTAACCTAACTTACCTCCTCCCTAATTCATTAAAGTCTTCTAGTATAAGGGCTTCGCCCCTTAACCCCTTATCTAATGTTTCTGCCTCTATTTTCCCTAACTCCGTTAATTCACAAACTCCTCTCTTCATAGTAGGTCTCTTTAAAATAAATCCGTAAAAGTATAAGTCTTCTAACGCATTCCTTATCATACTTTTAGAAAACTCTTTGTTCATTAAATGCATCATAAAGTATTTGTCTAATAGATAGTAATGGCTACTACCGAAGCTGTAAAAAGAGTCGAAAGTAAAAGTGGACAGAGGAGCCTTTCCTATTCCTAGTTGTATAAAGTTTTCTAAACTAAAACAGTGAACTGCGGAGGTCACATTGTGTACCTAATACCTTTTTAAAGCTATGCATCAGGAATAGGTCTATTATGGTAAGTATATCGGTTACTATAAGCATTATTACAACTGCAGCACTGATAGCCAGCATAGTTATCTACTATAAGCAGTATAAGGAGATGAGTAAGCAGAACGAAACATTAGAGAAGCAAATTGAAGAGATGAAGAAGCAAACGGACTCATTACAAGAGCAAGTAAGGGTTATGAAGGTTAAGCCTAAGCTAGATGTAGAATTCGAGTATTCCAATATCGACAAGCCGGTTGGGGTGGCGAAACTGATTAGAATTAAAGTTTCCAATAACGGTGATACTGCTGCAAGAGAGTGCATAGCTAAGGCGGAGATTATCAGAAATTCCGTGCCGGAAACTTTTGGCGGAGTTTTGCTCCACTGGATTAGGTATTGGGAAGGAGTGTATACTGATATAAAGGATCAATTTAGACCGGTAGATATAGCAAAGGGAGATTATGAAATAGCGGATTTAGTAGTTATAGGTAAAAAATCAATATATAACAAATATTCTGTAATACGATGCAATAGGAATCCCACACTGGAACCCAAAGATGATAGAGCAAGAGTGAGAGCAGGGGACATAATAAGGGTTATTGTGTTCTGTGATAACATAACATCGAAACCTATCTGTTTAGAAGTATTAAAGGACCCGGACTACGATGTTGTAAACGGCAATAACGTGGGCGACTTCTTTAAGGAAATTGAATGTCCTAAACTTTAAGTTAAATAGTTACTCATATACTCTTAACTATTGTTAAGCTTCTTAACTAAAACATTTCCAAACCTGAAAAATGATCTAAGAATATTTTCTGACTTCCTTATATAAAACATATTAGTCAGATCTGGGTAATACAGATCTGACTGGGGTGTAGGCCGTTGACTTCCTTGGGCTTAAAGCCCGGTGGGGAGCTTGGCCGCCTCCAACTCGGACCGGAAGTTGGGCAAAAAGCCCGAATAAAACATAAGGGTGAGTGTAATTGGAGGCACCCAGTTCAGGAATAGATGTATCAAAAGATAAATTAATCGTGTATTTTCAAGGTAAACTCTACGAGTATACTAATGATAAGCAAGGGTTTGAGGAGATAAGAAAGATTTT
>JAPYVG010000182.1 GCA_028277025.1 Sulfolobaceae archaeon | reverse complement strand
TATGAGGGCAAACCTTAGCGAAAACACAATACTTACACTCCCAATCGTGTCTTGGTATTCGCCTTGTGTAAACGTAGTCTTGTACTAGTTCTATCAGCTTATCATCTGATATTCCAGTGTCTACGTGAAATTCGGTTATACGATCCGGCGTTATGTAAAGTAAAATGCCGTGTTCAGCGTTTAACATGTTTATGTAAATCCTTAACTGGAGTACGTGTTCTTCCTTTGGTATGCCTACGTCAGTCTTTGAGGTCTTTATTTCAATAATCACGTTATCCTTTTTCGCGTCAATCCTTCCTACCAGTTTGTAAACCTCATCATCAATCGTTAATTCCTTTGTAACCGGAACTTCTACCTCAGCGTTTAACTCTTCTATCAGTATCCTCTCTACGCTTTCATGAATTAATGAACCTTGCAGTGTTGAAGGATTGTAAGCCTCAGCTAACGTTAGTTCCCTAAACTGTTCTCTCAGTCTCGGCTTTAACGGGCAATATAGTAGGTCTGAAACGTAGATAGTATTACTGTCCTTCTTCTCATGGTTCTTTTTGTCATTAAAACGCCTTTTGAAGAGCGTCTGCGTGAGGGAAAGATTTTTAAAGATAGAGTTAGAAATACCCGTGTCTGGACCCCCCATACTTTTTCTTGACTTGTGATTGAACCGCTTAGGCTGAGTTCATGATGAATTATCTAAATGGCGTTTAATGAAACGTTTAGCTAACGCTCTTAGTATTGTTGATTTTCCGCGATATCCTTCCTTTTTCACTATCTTATTAAGTGCCTCTACCTCTTCTTTATCAAGTATGACCGATACCTTTACGGGTTTTCTTACCTTTTTCATACTATTCACTAAGGAAATATATTCGGAAAATAGTGCTTATCAATATTTACCATATCAGAAATAATATTAATTATTTTTAAAATTTTTTCCTAAACTTTGGTTTTCCTGAAAATAATATGTAACGTTAGTAACGTTATTTTTTTCCAAACTTTACATCCTACAAGTAACGTTACTAACTTTTCCTTTCTGTATTATGAAAGTTATACCTTATTTCCACTGGAGTATCACTAAAACTGATTACCCATTTTGGAATAAGCGCTTATACCAATTTGGAACAAGTTACTCCTTTTTTAACACATAACCTTTTACTGTCCTTATCCCAAGTCCTTCTTTTATTGTGAACTGTTTCTCCTCAAAGAATTGTCTTATGCGTTCCGGTAACTGTTGATAGTACTGCTCACTCATGAACCTAACGTTATTTACATCAGCCTTATCGTAAAGGTAACCTCTAACCTCAAGGACCTTAAAGAACTCCTTTAATGCTGAGAGTAATGGGAAGTAGTCTAAAAGCATATCGTGGTAAGATAAGTTTATTTCACTCTTGTATTTTTTAATCCCCTCTATCTCTTCACGTGAAAGACGTAACGTAATAGTTACGTGATTCTTTAACCACCTCTGATAATAATTTTGCCTTCTCCTTGGCATAACGCTTTTACCTTCTCATTTTACGTTTATATGCCTTTCTCATATTGAATGCAATATTGCTTATCAATATTAAATGAGGAGAAATACTCGTTAATTTGCGGTAATTTAGATTGAATGCAAGTTTGAATCAATATTGAATCAAGGTATTAAGGGTATTGGTTAAAATACATTATTGTGACAGTTAAACTAAATATATTCAGTTATAAAGAGAGTTAGCAATCAAGAAACTGAATATATTTAATGAAAGATGAGAATTATTACGTCAGAAACTTTTCTGAAATTGCTTATCTTTTCATGAAAGCGTTAATTTCCCTCACTCTTTTTATGAAATATGTTCTTTTTATTAATGAGATTTCTGAAAGAGCCTCTCACCGAAAAAAGCCTTAACTTAGTGAGGCAGACTACGTTCTGAAGTTTCAGCATTGTATGAGAAAGCATAGTTTATACGCCGTCTCATCTCTTCCCTTCTCAAAAAGCTCTAAAATGACCTGATAGACGTCTCGAAAGTATGGGTCTTCAGTCATTAACTCCTTTATTTCCTTTATTATATCTTGTTTAACACTCTCGGGAAAGTTCTCCATTGTGTGACCCTAATCAATTAAATACATTATATAATTATTAAGATATCCTCTAGTTTAAAACTAGAGTAGTTTAGGGGCGTATTTGTCGTAATACTCTTGTAGATCCTTCTGCGATAGGTTAAGGTAACGATCTTGAAGTATTTGGAACTGTTGAGGCGGTGTTCTACCTTGTAACAAGTTCACTATTAACGGGCTAACCCCTTGTTTCACCATATAACTGGCAAAGAACGATCGTAAATCGTATAAGCGGAATTCTCTCCCTAACACCTTCCTCATTGCTATCTTAATCCCAGTCCTTATATCGTTCTCATCGAACGGGAATAGCCTAACTTTCCATTCCTCTACGTTAACGTTTAAAGCCTTAAGGGAATTCATATATCTTCTTACAAATCCTTCACGGTATGGAAGATACGTTTCCTTTAACCACTCTACGGTAGTCTGATGGATAAATGTTATGTAAGCTCTCTTTGTTTTACTCACTTTCCCTATTGTGATAACTCGGTTTGTTAAGTCTACTTGGTCTATCCTTAGGCTGAAAACCTCACCGGTTCTTAAACCCGTCTCAGCTAAAATGAGGAAGTAAGCTTTAGCCCCTAAGCCTTCTATGGAGTTAAAGATCTGCTTTACCGTCTCTAAAGTTAGGTTCACCGGTGTATATTCGCGTTCATACTTAGGTATCTTTACGACGTCTTCTAATTCCCTAGCAATTCGGGGATTTTTTGGCTTTATAACTTCCTTGATAAACAGTTTTAACGCCTTTCCTACGTTTTCGGCTCTCCCCTTACTTTCTTGTAACACGTCTAACATGTACTCCTTCAGCTTTGTAGGTGTTAACTCGTAATTTAGCTCAGCTAAAGCACGTTTAAGTGAATTGACTCTCATATATGCAGTTTTCTTAGCCCTTTGAGTACTCATTATCTTCTCAAATAGCTTTATGTCCTCATCACTAACTATGTACGTATTTGACGGCTCTTTAATGTACTCTCCTAGTTCTTGCCATAGCCATGTTAGGAAGAAGTTCCTAAAAGCCTCGTCCTTCTTAGCCTTAATAATTACGCTTATAGCAGTTGTCGGGTCTACGTCAACTGTCTTAAGCCCGTAGAGTATGTCACTTAACTCCTCAACTGTTAGAAGATCTGAGGCTTTCTCAATAACCTCGTTAGGTATTTTCCTTATTTTACCGTTCACATAACGGTTTAGTGTTGACCTATCTACACCTATTTGGCGTGAGACGTAACTTAAGCCTAGCTTTTCTATTGCCTTTGTTAGTATTGCTATTTTCTTTTGCTCATCTAACTTTTCCACGTTTATTTTTGCCATAAATTATGTTCACTATTTTCATGTATGACATTGTTGCATAAAAACCTTATATCGTTGCATTTTAGTTATTTCCATTAAGGAGAAAAACGTGAAAAGTACGTAATTTTACGGCGTAAAAACAGTCTCATATCCTCTTAAGGGATCATACACAGTCACCCTTAAGTCATTGGGGCTAGTCGAGGAAAACACCACTACCCTCCCATCCACCTTCCTTGCCAAGTTAAGAGGAGCAATAGAATCCCTCTCCAAAAGAACT
>JAPYVG010000181.1 GCA_028277025.1 Sulfolobaceae archaeon | reverse complement strand
TTTTCTTAGCAACTGGGGAGTTTATACAATTATTCTCACGTCGTAGATTTAACGTTAGGATCCAACCTCATTCTTTGCTCAATTTTTCAAAATTGGATGAGAAGAAAAGCTTAATAGTTGAAAAGAGGAGTAATGAATTAGGGATGAGGGGGTCAGGTCAGACCCACGGCGTCCTATCATAGGTCAACTCGTGTTGTGTTCATCATCCCCTCATCCCCGATTTCTACTTCTGTAAAAACAGATTTAAAAACTTTTTTGTTTTTATCTCAGCCCTTTTATTATCACAATATGAATATTATAACAGTACTTTTATTTCATTATTTTCTTTTTCTTTACAAAGAAAGGGATTAAGGGGCGGAAAGCCTCGCCAGATGGATAGCCCCTTGTTTAAATACTTCTTTGCGAAAATTTCTCTTAGTGACGCTAATGACGCTCCTTTCCAGCTTAATGGGACTTTGGGAGGATTAATCAGTATCTCTCTCAAGGGACTAACGCTCGGCAATGAAAGTCCCCCTTTTATGTGGGGGGTCTCTGATCCACTCTGCTGCCCACCATGTGTAATACCGAACCTATGAGGGTAACGATGAGGATGGAACCCTCAACTTCAGAACGTTGAAAAAGTCAGTACGACTGGGTCCTAATTACATTACGGTCTCTACCATTAGACAAGTGTTTACCCGTGGCGTAACTTTTCCTTACTTTTAATCACTTCTAATTCCACCACGGGCACCCTGAAGAGGGATCATGACTAATACCAAACTCGTCCATGAAAAACACTTTTAGGCCCTTCTTAACAACGCCCTTCAACCTCTCCCTAAGTCGGCATCTATTGGTCTCTTCTTGTCGATCTTGTAGGGTTTTATGCAGGGAATTTTCAGTCTTTTTCACGCTATTCTCCAAGCTGTAGTTTATTTTTACGTTGAACTTCTCCTCTATGTTTTTGCTTCTCATATGTTTTTCCTTGTACTTTTTCCTACCTTTATTTCCCTCTCATTTACCTTCTTTTTTTCCTTTTCTTTCCTTGTGGAATAGGCATTTTTTCCTCCCTCCTTTTTGAATTCGTTGATCCAACTTGTGCTTTTGTGAACTTGTAGTATTTTTGCTATTTCGCTAATTTTCATTCCTTCCAAGTATTGCCCTAGCTTTTGTCTCGATTGGGTTCTTGAACTTCTTTCTAATTAGCTCGCTTTTTAAGGTCCTTAGCAAACTCATTTAGTTTTAATGATGCATTTTGTCTAATACATCTTTGGGGCTATGTGGTTCAAAACGAATTAAGGTCTTTAGCACACTCAGCCCAACAGCCCCCTTTACTAACACTAGATTTAACTCCTTATTAGTCCTCGTTGCAGCTATTATGAAAAAGACCATAAGAAAAAGAAAAGCCATCATGAGACGCATAAACTAAAACGAGTTATGGCTTAGTAGCTTTTAGAAATAGTATGTTAATAGTCTCATAAAGTTCTTATTCATTTTGACAGTATAAATAGGAAATAATGAGGCAAAAACTTAATGAAAGTACCGGTGTTAAACAGTAAGTTATACAATACTTAAATATCGATTGGAGTATAGTAAGCTCCTGCAATGCAACAAAATTTCAATATAATGGATTTAACACAGGAAAAATTTAAAATTCGCCGAAACATTTGTCACTTATGAGTCAGGGGAAATATGATTATCTTATAGATTACGTTAACTATGTGGAATATATAACTATTATGCAGTACATGATCTTTAGTACTCTTTGTGGGCATAAGGATATTTATTATTGTGATGAAGATACTAGAAAAAATTTCTGGCAAAACATAAAAGCCAATATCTTAGTACCACTTCTAACTAGTGATGAAATTACTTACCTCAGTGGTAAAAATCCTCAAAAGATCGATTACTTCTTTAATAGTGCCCCAGAGCAGATTATAAGGCAAACGTGTCAACAATTTCCTAGAACTATGGATATTATAAAAAACTTAATGAATTATGAACGAGATTATTATGAGAAGTTGAAAAAGGCTTACATAGAGTTTATTAGATCCGCAATATATAAAAAATTAAGAGATAGTTCTACGAGCGAAATAATGAACATTAAGCAAGCGTTAAGTCAGCTCTTAACCTTTGTTAAAAGGAAGGAGAACGCTTTTAATGTTGTGGGATTCACAACTCATGTTGGAACTATATTTGTTTTAGATAAAGATCTAAAGCCAGGCATACCAAAGCCTGACAGTTGGAGATATACAATAAGAGGTGTATCTATCATATTCGAGTGCAATATTAATGGAAATAAAAAGTATATGTATGCTTTTCCTGCTCCCATGTTTACTGATGACTTCGTAAACTTACTACAGGGATTCCTAAACAATACCGATACTACAAGTCCACCACTAAAAGAAAACGATGAGACCCCGCTCCAAGACGTAAGTGATTATAGTTCCACTGGAGTCAATGAGACTATTCCTTCAGTCTCACAGCCCCTACTTCCAGTTGATTGCTCCTCAGAAGACATCAGGAATACCTTTAATAAAGTTAGAGACCCCTTAGAGGCGGCTACTGCTTACGCTTTTAAACTTCTAGGCTTCCAAGTTCAGACTAATGTATATGAAAAAAATAGGGCAGGACAAGACGTGGAGATAGACGTGAAGGCCATTAAAGAAGATCTTGAGATCTATGCTTCTTGCAAGAACTTAGATAGACCCGTAGATAGACCGACAGTTGAACAGGAAGTGGGCAGAGTTAACAGCCTAAAGAAGCTTCCGCATTTGAAAGTTCTGGTAGTCTCATCCCTAAACGAGCAAGCTAGGGAAACAGCTAAGAGCGAGGGATTCCTTCTAGTTGAGCTTAATAAGAAAGTGACAGATGAAAACTTAGATAATGCTTGTATAGAGATTAGGGAGCAATTAAGAAAATATTTTGAGACTTTAGCACCACCCGAACTTGTTTCTGCCTATACAGCCTTACAAGAAGCATTAAATTCCTTAAAGAGTGTAGAGGAGGGGCTTAAGAAAGTAATAACAGCTCTGCAGAAGGCTAGCAACAAGGAGTGAAAGCAGAACCTAGACTGAGGGAACAGTTTAAGGAACTAACGTTAGCTGAGGCTTTCAATCCTTCAACACTACAAGGGATTATACACAGTCACCCTTCAACTCATTTGGGCTAGTCGAGGGAAACACTACTACCCTACCATCCGCACTTTTATCACTCCCCAAACCTCGTGAGTAGTGCCCGTCATCAGTTAGGGGGATCATCAATAAAAACTACTACTTCGGTGATACTATATAAACACAACTTGTCAAAACGATATTTAGAAGTGATTAAAAATAACGAGAAGTTACGTAGAAGCGTTACAGTCTTACAAGAGTCTTATTGAACCTCTTTCCCTTACATTACGGTGTGTACCACTAGTATTGGTCAAGAATATTATTTAATCTTAGAACCATCTTACATAACGGTCTGTACCACTAGGGAAGCTTTGACAGTAAAGTGATTCTCCCTACTGACACGGGGTCACGTTTGACTTTCTCCCTCGACCGGTCCTACGACGGGTTTTCTTGGTCGTCTTCGTCGACCACTGCCCTCTCCTTGTCGCATAACTCCACATGACCGAAACCGCTTGCTCTAGACGCGCCGACACCCATGATCAGAGCCGTCTCAACTACCT
>JAPYVG010000180.1 GCA_028277025.1 Sulfolobaceae archaeon | reverse complement strand
GTTTGGTATAGGCCTTATGAGCCTAAATAAGTAAGCCCTCCCCCGAATCGCCACGTGGGTTGAAAGGACCCACGTGGCAATGTTAGCTAGTACTATGCTTGAAGTTTGACCGAAAGGTTTATTACTGAATGCCCTCTATTAACTGACTCCACTGAATTATCTTTGACGGTTGTCCTTCATATTCTATTAATGTCACACCTTGTCTAAAAACTTGCTTATCATCTTTCTTCTCTTCATAATGTAACAATTTAATGTTTTTTGGCTTTAAATTCTGAGGCATACTAGAATTGAGAACTTTAAAAAAGTTAACTATAATAGAACACCTTAACGTTATTCATAAACTTATTTTGCTTCTAACCTAACTATTATAGTTTGAAAGAGTGTGCGATTGTCTTTTGAAACTAGATACAACAGAAGAATTCCTTAACCCGGCATAAAGATGCTAATAGCCTTAATAGAATTATACATCTTAAACTAATAGATCTCAATAGGTAGATAGCTAAACGAGAAGCTAACTTCTTAACTTTAACTGGACGAGCTTTCTGTGTAATCGCTCTAATCTAGCTACTTCTTTCACACTTAATTTTTGAATCAAATTAATCTGTTTCACCATTAGTCAGAATATTTTTATATTAATTAGACTCATATAATTTTGTGAAGACTAAGGTACGTGTCGGGAAAAAGCTTACAATACATATTCCCAAGGCTATAGCTGAGGAGCTTAATATAAAAGAAGGAGATATACTTTCTTTAAAAATTAAAGATAATAAAATAATTTTAGAGCAAAATGATGCAATATTCTTATCTCTTAAAGGAAGAAAATTTGCTAAAGCTTCACTAGAGGACATTGATAGGATAAGTGAGGAGGAGCAGAGAAAATATGAAAATCCTCATTGACACTAGCTTTATTTTACCGGCTTTAGGCATAGACGTTGGAGAAAGAGTATCATCGTTAATTAAGGAGTTCCGCAACCATGAAATTTACTTTACTGAACTATCGCTATTAGAAGCAATGTGGGTAATTAGGAGATTAATAAAAGAAGGGATTAACGTAGATTTTAAGTTAGTAAGAATTGGATTAAAAAGTGTCGTGAATACGTATCACTTACTAAAAGTGCCCATATCAGCTTATGTTAATGCTCTAAGTGACAATAGACATAACGATTTGATAGACTTACTTCTCTATTACACAGCAAAAACGTACAACATTAAACTACTTTCTTTAGATTCAAGGCTTAAAGAAATCGATAAGGAAAATATAGTAATTGATAGTTTCTGAAACAGCTCAAACGGTTGTTATTCAGATACGTTAACTACTAATACCAGTTTTTTATACTCAATTAAAAATTGATTTTAGGGTAACCCTAAAATGCCTATTGACCCTAACTATAGAACGAACAGGAAAGTAGTAGGAGAATATAATGGGATAAAAATTTATGATCCCTACAATCCACCAAAACAATTAGATATTTGGGGAACAATAGTAGGAGTAGACTTCGACTTATGTATAGCTGATGATTCGTGTATAAAAGCTTGCCCAGTAAATGTATTCCAATGGTACGAAACACCTAGCCATCCAACAAGCGAAAAGAAAGCTTTACCAATAAATGAACAAGCTTGTATCTTCTGCATGGCTTGCGTAAATGTATGCCGTCACCAACAGTTTCCAATAAACCATGAAGTTTATGCCATTTGATATCATTTGTAATTCCTAGTTCTTCTCATGAAAGTTTATAATTTTTGTAGTTATATACTAATAATGTAGAAGAGAGCCCTACAATGAACTCTATGAGCAATGTGAGGGGGAGGAGGGTTCAATGAAACTCTCCATGTCGTGGCTGGGAGTCCATACTCCCTAACCTAGGCGTGGGGAGCCAGATAAGGGGCATGAGGGCGAGGGTTGATATGAAATATCATGAAACCTCAATGAAAGTCCGACCCCCAGTTGCTGCAATAGATGTAAAACCACCCTAACATTCAGTAACAGTGTTATTACTAATATCAAGCATAGAACTTATTTTTTGGCGATAAAACTCTAACATTTTTATGTAAATATTTTATTTGCTGCCGTAGCTCAGCTTGGTTAGAGCGCCAGACTCATAAGGTCTCGGGGGACATCCGATAATTATGGTTTAAAAATGGTTGTAAGTATATTTGTGTTACAAGATTCGTCTAATAAATTATCTCTAAATTTTGATAAAGTTAATATCTATTATTAAATATTAATACTATAAAATTTTAGCGCTTTTGGGCTATATCGAACAACTAATAGGATGGGTAAAAAGGAAGGTAGCGTATTACTTTCAATTTTATAAAGGAACCAAAGCATCCTTTATTTCTATTGGAATTTGGGGAATGAAATGTTTAGTAATATCTTGTTCAGATAACTGGTGGTTAACTGGACAAAATAACGGATTGAAAAATACAATTAAGTTTGTCCGATAAAACTACGTGAACTCCTAAAAGTTGCAAATTTACCTCAAACTATTATAGAGACTCTTTTTCCTTTGGAATGTGTAAAAGTCTAGCTAATCCAGTGATTAATGGAAAATTACTCAAATTTAAATGTAATTTACAATTAATCATGATATATTTATCAATTATCCAATTTATATAGAGTCAATGTAAATTTAGCCCTAAAAATTAAGGTAGGTAGAGTCTAGAGTTAAGGATAATATAGGAAATAAATTCTTTTATTTTTATCTCATATTCTTTATTAATATTTATCTTAGACATATGGTTCAAAGTTTACTTGATAAAAAAATAAATAGTTAATTGTCTAACAATTAATTATGAATTCAACTAACTTAGCGTTGTTGGTCGTCGTTTTAGGAACGTTAATGTCAGCTGTGGATACAACTATTGTAGTCTTAGCGATTCCATCTATTGCTCAAGAATTGCATACTAACCTTTACGTAATTATTTGGGTTATCATACTTTACCTTCTAGTTATAGCGGTCTTTACAACTCAGTTAGGTAGATTAGGTGATATTTACGGTAGGTCTCGCTTTTATAATTTAGGATTTGCAATATTTACATTAGGTTCAATTCTCTGTGGAGCCTCTCCTAATGCAATTTCCTTAGTAGCATTTAGGGGAGTTCAAGGGTTAGGGGCTGCGATGATGCAAGCTAATTCTGGGGCTATAATTGCTGATATATTTCCTCCAAATCAAAGGGGTAAAGCCTATGGATATACTTCAATAGGTTGGAACGCTGGAGCTACTTTAGGGATAGTTTTAGGGGGTTTTATAACAACTTTCGTAGGCTGGAGATATATATTTTATATTAACGTTCCAATAGGAATCGTTGCTATAATATTGGGATTAAGGTATATAAAAAGGCTGGAAAGAAGAAATGCTAAACTGGATATTGTAGGTATGCTAAGTTTATTGGCTTCACTATCCTTAATATCCTATGGAGCTGCTGATATTGCAGGAGAAGGGGTGAGGTTATTAAACGTTTACTTAATCTCTGCCGGTTTAATTATATTATTAGGATTTATATTGGTTGAAAGGAGACAGCAGTTTCCTATAATAGATCTGAAGGCTTTTAAAGCGAGCAGGGTATTTACTTATTCTCTATTCGCGTCATTTCTTCAAACAACGGGTTATTTAGCTACGGCATTCATTATAATAATGTATCTTCAAGGGA
>JAPYVG010000179.1 GCA_028277025.1 Sulfolobaceae archaeon | reverse complement strand
AAGGTTGAAGGAAACTAGGACCTAGTCTTCCTTCTACAAAAGCCTTAAATTTTTCATAAATTCCTTGATATAAAGGAGAAATTAAAATTACTGTAAATATCTGGATTATAGTTTCTATTACTAATGCCACATCTGACGCCATACTTCTCACCTTTTAGAGAAGTAGGCGTCATCAGCCTCCATTAAAGGAGGCGGTTCGGGGCACTCACCCACGGGGTGACGCCATACCCCACCTCACGGGTCAGCAAAAATATCTTTATTTCACGTCTTAAATATGCTGTTTATGAACTCTAAAGACAACTTTTATATTTGTCATTGAGATTTATTTACTGTTTCGCCTTGACGTGCATTCATCATTTATCAGTAAAGACCAATTCGCACATCTCCAGAAATGTTCCTTTTCAAGACTAAAAAACTTCTAGTACTTATCTCCTCAGTCTATTCCCGCCTATGCGAATCCCTTTCCTCTCGTTACTACCAAGTTGCGAGATCACCAAACCACTAAACATGATCCCTATCCCTAGAATCACCAGAAAATTGACCTCAATTACGCCCCTAATATAGTCAACTAACGTGCTAAATATAGGTATCGAAAATATTAAGACTACTATCTTGCTAACCTTTTCCACCCTAAGCATCATATTCCATAGCAAGAACATTAACAGTCCACCTAAAAAAGTACTGTAAGAGAACGAGACTAAAAACGACGGCGAAGGGTCGAACTTATAGTCGAAAGGTATTATGATTAGAAAGAATAAAGAACCCAAGAGAAATTGGGATGCGTTAACCATTAACGGGTTCAAGCCCCTCAACTTTCTGTAATAAACCGTAAACATCGCCCAAAATATAGCGTTAGTAATCGTCAGGACTGCACCTATCAATGAAACGTCCAGAGAACTGGCGTATACCATGAGCCCGAAAAAGCCTATAATAATTCCGGTTACCTCATTAATTGAAGGTCTTTCGTTCAAAATGAAATATGATATAGGAATAGCAAACAAAGGCATTGTATAGCTGAGTACTGCAGACTCCGAAGGGGGGACGTATAGCAACCCGTAACTCCACAAGGCTGTGCTGGTGGTCGTGAATAAGCTGAGTAGAAGTATGTCCTTATTGATCAACAGTTTGCGTGTTATAGAGAACAGTATGGCACCAGATATTAGGTACCTCATTTCCATGAACACGGGAGGAGAAGAATATTCCAACCCTTCCTTAGTGAAGGAATAAAGAAATGTGCCTATTATGACGTAAGGTATTAAGTACATTAAGAGTAATTTATTCAACGTGAATCGCGGCTGAGACTGGATTAAAAGTTTACGTTTATAAAATTTACGTATTAGAGCACGTTACTCATCACTAGAGTAGAAGTTACTGGAGGTCAAGTTTCAAACGAATCTTCGTCGTAACCCCTTATTACTTACGGGACCCTTTCGCTTACCGGTTAAGAACGTGACGCCTTATGATAGTTCGACCTTTACCAAGTAAATTTTAAATACGAACAAAATATGGATAAGAAATGAAGCATGCCGCGGTAGTCTAGCGGTCTAGGATGGGGGCCTGTCGAGCCCCTGACCCGGGTTCAAATCCCGGCCGCGGCGTAATTCTTTACGATGCTTCTAATAACGAATTGAAAGAAGTTAGAATAATTGACTCTAATCTAACGTCTTCTAACAACCCTGAAATTTCCGCAAGTGATTTACTCAAATTCGAAATTGCTTTACGTAGTAAGAATATCAGTGAAGAGACAATAAAGAAATATATCTCGTGCGTTAAGCAAGGAAGAAAAGAATCGAATAATTGCATCAAAGCGTGGAGGAATTTCTACAAACTCGTGCTGAACAGAGACTCGCCTAAAGACCTGAAACCGAAAAAGAGTTCGGCTTTCATCGTGATTAATAGTCACTTTTCGTGACTATTAATCACTTAGCCTCATCACTCCTTCTCCCTCTCCATGCCGTCTACGGAAGCGGTAGTTAAACCACTCCCTTCAAGGACATGGGGAGTTTCATTGGGTGCCTTCCTCCACCTTGCGACTGCTCATAGACTTCATAGTGGCACCAACCCTCCAATTTAATGTTAATGGAAATATTTATAAATGTTTCCGCAACTAACAACATATGGTTCAAGTTACATTTCACTCAAAGATCTCCTCAATGGGTCATGATAAGTACGGAGATCCAAAATACGCAATATACGTTCCTAAAAGCATTCATGAGAAGATTAAGGGTTTGTTGGAAAAGGAGGTGATTGTAATTGTTATCCTACCAGATGATGAGGAGTAAGCTAATTGGTTCTAAGGAAGCAATTGTTAACTTCCAATTCGTGACTATAAATGGTAGGGTTGAGTTTGAAGACGTTGAAAGAATCCTAAGAATTGCTTATTATTACTCAAAGGCTGTGAAGGCTGGGATTGACTTGGCTTTAAAAGGAGTTTCATTAAATGATGGTATTAAGGAGTTGTATAATATCATTCCTTACGCCTTTTACGCTGAAACGGCTTATAAGCAGGCTTTAGCATTAGTTGAGAATAAAGGGGTAAATAAAACAAACAGAAGCATCCAAAAGGGATTGAAAGATGATTCTTCGTAGCTACATCCTTAATTACGCTATTTAGAACTAGAATTTTAATCTCGTCGTCCTGAGCAATACCAACGGTTATCCTTTTAACAAATTCCTTATACGCATTCTCATCCTTATCAAACTCTTCTAGCACTTGTTTTGTTAAACTCACATTAATATTATATTATCCCAGAATTTAAAAACACTAGAGAGCATAATGAAGTGCAAATTCTCTTAAATTTATTACTTCTGGGGCAGAAGTTAAATTCTGGGGCAGAAGTTGTTATTTGACGAAAGACCAAAAGCTAGGAGAGAAGACCTATTTGACAGAGAAAGAGAAGTTGAGGAAATAATAAACAATATAAAGAGACCCCTACTACTCATCTCAGGAGTTAGAAGGATAGGCAAAACCTCAGTACTCCTAGTTTCACTGAACGAAGCTAAAGAAAATTACATACTCATCGACTGCAGGAAACTAAAAGAAAACTACGGTAGAAAAGAACTATACTCACTATTCTCTGAAGCATTATCCTCAAAAATTTCCTATTTGAAAGACGTCCTAGAGAAAGTCAAAGGGATAAGTATAGCAGGAAATTACGTTGAAATAAAATGGGGAGGGAAGAACTACATATCATTATCAAGCCTCTTCGACGAGCTAAATAAAAAAAGATTAATCATAGCAATAGACGAAGCTCAGAGACTAAGAGGACCATTAAGTAAAGAAATAAAAGATGCCATAGCTCACGCTTACGACTATGATAGAAACTTAACTTTCATTCTTACCGGTTCAGAAGTAGGTTTATTGCACGAATTAATAGATGTGGAAAACGAAAACTCCCCGGTTTACGGAAGATATTACCTAGAAATAACTCTGGACAGATTTAACAAAGAAAAGAGCAGAGAATTCCTGCAGAGAGGATTCCAAGAGATTTCCACAAAGGTTGAGGATAAAATTATTGAAGAAATAGTAAATTATTTCGACGGAATACCGGGCTGGCTAACATTTGCAGGTAACGAATACGCAACAAAGGGAAAAATTGAAGAAGTAAAGAAAACTGCAGTAAAAGTTGCAAAAGGAGAACTAGAAAACCTAATCGAAGAAAAAACAAAAAAGGTATCTTACATAACGGGGAAAAGATA
>JAPYVG010000178.1 GCA_028277025.1 Sulfolobaceae archaeon | reverse complement strand
GGGCAAGCAGTACGGCTCCGGAAGCTCAAGGGATTGGGCCGCCAAGGTGACGGCACTCCTGGGAGTCAGGGCCGTGATAGCCGAGAGCTTCGAGAGGATACACAGGAGCAACCTCGTCGCTATGGGTGTCGTGCCCGTCCAGGTGCAGGACGTGAAGTCGCTGAACCTCACGGGGGAGGAGCTGGTATCGATCATCGGCCTGAAGGACCTAACCCCTAGGAAGGAGGTGACAGTCGTGTTCAAGAAGCCGGATGGCAAAGCGATTGAGGTCAAAGGAATAGCTAGGGTCGAAACCAACGTGGAGGTTCAATACATTAAGAGCGGGGGGCTGCTGAACTATGTCTTCGACAAGCTCCTGGTGGAGTGAGGTACATACCACAACCCCTACTTCTGTTACCTTTTCAACGGTTCGAGTCAAGGGGATACCCCCTGGATTCGCGCACGGCTTTCAGGCGCTGGATGACTCTACGGTATTATACTTCGTAACACATAATCTAAGGCTAATACTTATTTTTCTTTTAAGTGGTATTCAAAGCCTAAAGCTGTATGGTACGTTTTAGTATCATCAATATCCTTAATATTATATTCGCCAACAACGCTTTAGAATTAATGAAGAAGTAATGAAAGGGGTTAAAGACGGTGTAGATGAATATCAATCAAGCTTACCAGACGAGGGAGGTTACGGTAGCTCATAACAGTCACATTTAAATAACGGGAAAGGGACAAAGATTGCGTATTTAACTAGGAGAATCAGGGTGTTTCTAAAGAGCAGAGAAATTATAGATAACTGGTTATCATCAGCGTTAGAATATATAAAAGGAAAGGAGAATATTAGGATTAAAGTAAGCGGAAAAGAATTCATCGTAAGTAGAAGGTTTTATTCGGATATTGTAAAGACGTTTTATGATAAAGAAATTCAAGATTTGAGTATAAAAGATGGAAGAATTGTAATAAAAGCAAACGCACAAGAAGCTATAGTCAATGACGAGATTTTACATGAAGGATTTAGACTTTTATACTTTTTTATAAAAAGAGGATGGAAATATGAGGACGGCATATTAGAGAAAAGTGACGGTTCCGTAAAATTTAAATATATAAGTTATTCCGTTTTCGAAGTCTTTGAAGGAAACGAATATGGAAATATAAATGTTTTAAATAAAGACGTTGTTGACATAGGGGCTAATGTTGGTGACTCATCGATCTATTTCGCATTGAAAGGAGCTAGGAAAGTTGTAGGCGTTGAGCCTTTACCTAACGTGTACGCTCGAGCTATAGAGAATGTCAAGCTTAACCATTTAGAGGGTAAAATATTTCTAATAAACGCTGCACTAGGTTCTAAGAGTGGAAAGATTAAAGTGCCTTGTAATACGTCAACATATCACTCAAACTGTTTTTCTACTTTAATGGCTAATGGAGAATGTGAGGTTCCTATAGTAACCTTATCTGAGGTCATGGAACAAATTTCAGAGCCATATCTTCTCAAAATGGACTGTGAAGGTTGTGAGTTTGATGTAATATTAAATGATTATGAGCACGTTAGGATGTTTGATAAATTAATTATTGAACACCACGCAAAGATTACTGGTATTGAGTATACGAAATTAGTAGACAAATTATCTAGTGACTTTTACTGCGAACTAACTTCATCGGTGCCTGGGGCCTCTAAGGAAGAAGTAGGATTGTTGTGGTGTGATAAAAATAAATAAATAAAATCTCTAGAGTATTTAAACAAAGAATGATCTTGATTACATAACAAAAATTTTTTTTACTTTTTAAGATTGATGTTATACTAGGTTTTGAGTATGATTGATTCAGAAATTAATAACTTAAATTTTATAGATGATGATGAAAGAATGTGTAAAAAACTTCCCCTAAAAATTATTAGAAAACATACGATATTGAGGGTGAATATTTTAACTAAGTTTACTAATCCGTAGGTTACTACCTCGAAGCCGGCTCTCCTTATCTTTTCGTTGCGAAAGTTAAGTTAGCATAAACTGGGCGTTGAAGAAGGTAAAAGTCATTCGGTAACGTTATTATCCTCTTTTTTGCTGTTCTTTTTGTGCCTTTTATATCAGTTATAATTACTGCTCATAACAGGAGGGAGTTTCTCTTAGATGCCGTTAACTCCGCTCTGAACCAAACGCTGCCGAAAGACGAGTATGAAATAATCGTTGTGAAAAACTTCGAGGATGAGAGGATCGACAAGTTCCTTGAAGAACACAATGTGAAGAATATAATAACTAATGATGGACCCTTTGGCGCCGACTTAGCTAGAGGCGTTGAAGAGAGTAAAGGTGAAGTTATTTCGTTACTTGATGATGACGACTTGTGGTTACCACAAAAATTAGAAAAGGTGAAACAGGTATTCCAAGACGAAAACGTAATATATTACCACAACAATCTTTATAATTTTTACGGGTCTCTTAATATAAATTCATTTATAGATAAAATTACATCAAACAAAGATTCAGGAAAATTATTGAAATTAACTATACGTGATATGAATAAGAGCCTTTCTCCTCCCGGCAACGATTCCTCCATAGCTGTCAGAAAAAAGATTTTTAGTAAGAACGCATTAGATAAGATCAAGAACGTTTCCTTTGTCATTGATGATTTACTATTTTACTTAGCGTATTGTAAAAATGGTTATTTTGTATTAGATGATGAAATATTAACTTTAAGAAGACTCCATACTACTAATTTTAGTGCAAGCAGAATAACTGATTACGAGTCTTGGCTTGCTCACGTCTCTAATTCGGTTAAAAGATTTAAGTATGACTACTTGACTTTTTTAGACATCTTCACTCATTATGATGAATGTGAAATACCAGACGAATACAAGAAGAGACTAACTTCTCACCTTGAAGCTAGATATCTAAGTCAGGTTGTTACTTACAGCAGGTTGCCTAATACTAAGAACGAGCTTACACTAAGAGGGCTCATTAAGTACCTCAAATATCAACTCAAATATCAACGAAATTTAAAGCAATTTTTGTATGGGTTTCTACCTTTTGCACCCAAAATAATCAAGTATTATACCGCGAAAAGATGGTACAATTATTACTTAAGAATTGCGGAATCAAATAGACAATGATAAGCTTTTCTTGGTTGATTACGCATCAATATACACTTAATATAGATAACGACACAATTGGTATTTACCTGTAATAATTCAGATACAAATTCACAACGCCTTTTAGATATAAAAATGCAATCAAAATTTTTATAACCTATATCTCGACTTGGAAGCGGTCAGAATAGGATCGCCATCTAATCCTACATTTAATAACGCCCTTATACACCATGTCCCCCTGTGAAGGTTTCAGGAATAGCCCTCCTAGCTCTCTCCCTCCTCATGATCGCTCTTTACGTTTACGGTCTTTTCTTCTCCCCTTACAGCGAAGTCTTCCTGAAAGTAGCCGTTTTCGCGATAATAGCCGTGCTTTTCGGCATAATCGGTTAGATAGACCACTCGTTGGTTACAGCCCCTAAACCGAAGGAATTAAGCGAATTAGAAAAGGTGCTCGAGGAGATCCTAAAAGAGAAGAAAGGTGAAGGGTAAGCGGGCTGCTTTTCGGGGAAATCATTGACGGTAAGATTTCACTTGTTTCCTATGAGCTTCTCCACTTCCTCCAAAACCTCCTTCATCGAGGGTCTGCTGGAGGGGTCGGGATGCGTCATCTTCTTTATCAGACCCC
>JAPYVG010000177.1 GCA_028277025.1 Sulfolobaceae archaeon | reverse complement strand
ATATCGAGAATTGGTTGTTGACTTACGGTGGTTTGCTGGGAAGTGTAGAGGGAATAATAATCTTCGATTACGCCTTGATAAGGAGGTTTAAGTTCGAACTATTAGACGTTTTCTTATCCAAGGGACGGTTCGAGTACTGGAAGGGAGTAAACCCTGCTGCCGTAATAACGTTCCTAGTTGTTTCCTCACTATTATATTTACCTTACCCGAACGAGAATACGTTGTTAAGTAACGCATGGGTGTTCTCTTTCATAGCTTCAGGTCTTATTTATACACCACTTATGATACTGTGGGTAATTCCAAAATACCAGAAGGACTTAAACGGCTCACTCTTAACCGGTTACTACTCTTATGTCACGAAAAAGATATTCAACATCTCTCAGAAAGATGACGATAGAAACAGTAAAGATATCCTATGAGTACGGAGGAGACGCCGAAAGAGACTTCAAAAGAGTAAAGCATTAGGGTAGCTAACAGATCGTTACGCATCAATAGAACAGTCAGTCCCGAAATCCCTGCTATTCCTATTGCGATAAGGTTAACAGAAGCTAGGAGACGTGGGAAGAGAAGATCAGTATTGTAAGCTAGCTTAAACAGAGCAAGTGACAACATACCAGATATTACAGCAAAGGTCACGTGAAGGTAGAGGAAGCCATCTGAGAAACTGACCTTGATTTTTCCAGCATCTGCAAGAGCCCTAGCTAGACCTAGAGAGAATGTTACAACGAGTAGTAGACTCGTCAAAAGGGATAGTTTATAAACGCTCTTTAGCATACTCAACCGCTTTCACCTTTACTTCTTCTAGATCCGCTTTAGCCCTTAGGAAACGTAGATTAGACATAACTTGAGACTTAACACTTTCGATTACTGAGAGCCAAGCTGTATCTAGCTCATCGTTCCTTATTTTTACCTCCATTTCCTTAGCCAAAGACTTTACTCCCAAAAGACATTCAGAATTTACTGGACATCCTCCGCACTTATACGTTTCATTTTCAGCGTTATAATAGATAAGTTTCTTGTCTTGTGTTACGAATGCTATTCCTTCTGTAACTGAGAGACCACTATGTGAGGGCTTATAAGGTAACAGGACTTTGAAGGACAAAGCGTTGTCTATAAGTAAACCTAGAGCCCTTAGCTTATTCACGATAAAGTAAAAGTAACTTTTACTAATCTCATCCCATTTCTTGTCAGAAGCTAAAACCCTTAAGTATGTCTCGTCTCCGAGTTTTACGAAGTCGTCATAATTGACAAATACCACATCATTTATAAGAACTGGTCTATTTACATTAACAACTCGTAATAAACACATGAATTATAATTTTTAATTATAATTAAAAATAACTGTATTCCTAATGACTTACATTAGGAGCATTAACAGAGTTAAAAAGACGTCAGGATAGTGGATTAACAAGTGGTGTATATATAGCTTACATTTCAATTTAAATTAACTATCTTAATTATTACGCGATTTGAACTAAAGTATTATATCTATCCTTCCTTATTAATACTTAATCTTAGAACTTTCAATAAATGGAAAAATAACTATAATAATTAAAATTAGCTCACAGTATTAAGACCCAACGTACACAAATAGCTTTTATTATTTTAAGGATATCTGAATCAAATCCTAATGAATAATAAATTACCAAATTTTGTATTCACTACTATCAGAATCTGAACCAAATAACCCTGTTTTTCAAACACAAACTAAGGATATTAACATTTCCATTTTAGGTTTTAGAGTTGATAAGTTTTCCCAGAATCCCCTTATTAAGTCTCATAATACGGCTGCTATATTGTCAAAGTTTAGTATTGTTATGCGATCAAATATTGTAACCACTGAAATGTATGAACATGTCTAAACATAGTAAAAATATAAATATATGTTATAATAATAATATAGGATATGATTAATGATAGAACATTGTACCAAACACTATCCGATATAGTTAATGTTATGAATGAAATATCAATTAAAGAAGATCGAACATGTATTTCCCTTTCAAGAATAAAGGAGGAAACTAATTTACCTTTGGGAGAATTAAGAAAGGTAATAAAGGAAGCCGAGAAGATGGGAAAAATATTCAGTTGTCAGGATTTAGGTATGAATGAGAGAGGCTATATAGTAGTAAATCAACATATGAACTTGACTATTTATAGAAAAGATACTTTAAGACCGATAGAAGTTACAAAGGACTACGTAGTTGTAGAATATAAAACATATTATAAGGATATTAACATGTCTTTAGATTATGTTAATAAGACTAACGTGTATTTTTATGGTGATATTGCATGGAATAAAGAATTTTATTACTCTGATTCTACAGGTAATAAAGTAAAAAAAAATTAAGAAAAGAATTATGCCCTAAAAATACATGTGCTTTCACGATTCCTTTACTTAAACCTATACCACCAAGGAGCATATACTCAGCCAGTTATATGACTTATTATTATCTATACCCAGAAGATGATTACTTTATATTTGATGTATATTCTCCTACACTTAAGTTCTCTGCTAATATTGAAACAAGTGTATTCGACATTGTCGATATTCAATATACTTCACCAATTGATCCTTCATTATATTTCGTCTCTAGAAAATCTAAAAAATTCATGTTAAAAAGCAAAAATCTTAGTGCCCAGCAAAAGATAATTGTAAAAACTCGTATAAATAACTTATAAAATTAGTTTTTATTTTGTTAAAATTAAATTATGCTAGTTTAGATTATGATGAACCTATTATTCCTCCGCTCCCTCCTCCAAGTACATCTACTGGTATTAACTCAGTTCTGCTCATAATCATGTGTAGTAATGATGTTATTTCGCCTGTCACTAATGCATAAATTATTGGACCTGCTACTGCTGTAGCTATTAGTATTCTACTATAACTTAATATCTTTACATTCGACATTAATTTTGAACTGAATTTCATTTTCATCCTCAATATTATTATCTGTAAACAGATAAATATAAATTTTTTGGCTAATCAGATGTTAAAAACTTTACAAAATTGATTTTGAATTTTTTGTTAGCAGTATTATATTTATAATTAGGTATTAATTATTTTTCATTCAAAACGTTTAGTATTATTAATTTAGTGATAGTGTATTACGAATCAATTTTTACTATTTTTAACATAGTTACATCCTTTATTATCATCGACTTTATACGCTATAATCACTTTTTAACTATATATAACTATATATCGCTCTATCTACTACTTTAACAATGTAGAGAATATTTCTAAGTTTATCTTCTACGTGTAAAACCATAAATAAATCGGAATCTACATTTAAGTCGATAGATTCTCTAAAATTGACTTTTACACATATAAAGATATGGTACACATCAGCTATGGGATTTTTTACAGACGCATATGACTTGTTAAATATAGGTTATATTCTGACAATTATAACGGATTCATACAAATATGCGGGAATTATAATACCGGGCTTTACCGAATACTTGGTAGGAAGTAACTCCGCTTTCTGGACTGGTTTACTGGCTTCCATATCATTATGGTCTGCGATTATAGGGCAACTGTTCTTCGGTTTCTTAGGGGACTACTGGGGAAGGAAAAGGTATACGGTGTAGAAGCTACTATCCTAAGCATAGGTGCCTTACTGAGTGCACTTTCGCCTAACTTAATTTGGCTTATCATCTTCAGGTTCATACTGGGTATAGGTATTGGCGGAGACACCCA
>JAPYVG010000176.1 GCA_028277025.1 Sulfolobaceae archaeon | reverse complement strand
GCGAATAACGTTAAACATTAATTACTGAAAAATTCTCAATGTATCATATCATGCTTATGAAATAAATTGAAGAGATCAACAAAGCAGAGCTCCAGCGATTTTATTATGTGGTAAACTGATAAATACTAAAAGGAGTTTTAAAATGCAAGAGTTACCGAAGCCTTGGTTTGACCTTCAGACTTATAAGAAGACCAGGCTTTTAGAGGCTAAGTACGAAGCGGAAATCGCGAGAAAATTCCTTGATGAAGGACTCATTAGGAACGCTGCGGGAAAAGTTTACCAAGCCTGGAAGGCGTTAGTTGCTGGTATTGCGGTGGACTATAGGGATAAGTTGAGGAATTTATTTACTGGTAAGGTTAAAATAAGAGGTGGGAAAGCGGTGGAGAAGGTAGATTGGGTAATTGCTATAATGCCGAGTACTGCATTAAAAACGGTCTCGCAAGTTATCGGGGGTGAAATCTCACTTTATACTAATGTAGCTCTGCTTATTCATCAATATCAATACAACGGCCCGGATAAGGAGGGTATCGTAAGTCCCTACACGACCGATGAAGTAGCAAAGAACGATATTATCTTGCTTCTTAACGAAATAGAGAAGATCTTAAGTTCGTACTGAAACTTTTTCGTAACGCTGCGGAGAGATACTCGGTGAGGTTGCTGAAATATTGGGAGTCGGACTTTCGTAGGGTTTCATGACTGACTTCCTTATATAATTAGTCAGATCTGTGTAATACAGATCTGACTGGGGTGTAGGCAGTTTTAGACATAAAGCTCGATGCGTAGCTTGGACGCCTCCAATTTGAACCAGAAGTTAGGCTTAAAGCCCTAATAAGGGGAAATTTGGGGGCCCCAGTTGCAGGAATAGATGCATCAAAAGATAAATTAACTGCACTATAATAATCAGTTTAACGCCAGTAAGTAAAGCAGGTTTCATTGCGTAAGCAGTGTGGCTATGCTCGATTTTTCCTTTTCATACCGGAGGCTCCCCATGACGAGAATTCTCTCCAGAAGCCTCATCGTTCCCACACCAATTTAGCTCTCATCTGGTGGGCAGATGAGAGGGTCAGAGACCCCCGTTTAAATTAACTATTGCAACAACATCACGATCATTCTCATAACCACAAACACACTCAAACTAACGATAATCAACTCCCCTCATCTTTCTACCACACCTAGGTGTAGTGATGGAAAAGGAGTGATAAGGCCGAGTGATTAATAGTCACGATGAAGGATGAAATCTACTTACACGTTATTGCTGAAGATTATAGTCAATCTCTTCTCTAACTTTATCATCATCAACATAATATTCTATCTTTTCATCAAGTTCATCTAGATTGGAATACATCTCTATATTTTAAAAATACTTTCCAAAGTGCTCATTCTCTCTGTCAATATAAACCCAGAACATCCCGCAATTTCAAAAACTCACATATTATACGCCACTGCTCTTAAATCAGTAGGGTGATGAATGTTGAGATTAACCTTAGTCTGATTTATGATCTTTAGATAATCTTCTCCATATATTCGGTAGACCCAAAAAATCATTTCACAAAAATTATCTCAGCAAATTATTTACATAATAGAAAAATTAGAAATTAATAGGAAAAATTTAAGGTTAGGAGAGCTGGTATTACCAGTGGGAGATGAAACTTAATAACACGAAGCTCTCCGACCAAGTAAATGTTCACCAATAGCACTTGTAGGGAAATCGTTACATTTTTACGTTAAAAACATATAAGAAAAATCCTCCTATTGGTTAAAAAAAACATATGATAAGTAATAAATAAAAAATAAGGGAGTAAATTCAAAGTATTTATTATCTCATGAGCGAATATTATAATTTTTTGTGTAAGGAAATTTCATTAAACTACTGTTAATTTACTATTCTTAGACGTTAAGCATAATTTTAAATATCATATTTTAGAATATGATATTTATGAATATGGTAGATAGAGAAAGAGAGTTACAAGCCCTAAAGAAAAGGTTTTCATCAAATGACTTAGAGCTTATAATAATCTATGGAAGGAGAAGAATAGGAAAAACTTTCCTCATCCTAAACGCTGTTAATGGTTATGATTTCATATATTATTTAGCCACAGAAAAAAACAATTTGAGAAAATTCAAGGAATTGGCGGAAAGCAAATACGAGGACATAAAATACGTTAAGGAAGATTGGGAGGCAATTTTTCACTATTTGAGAGATAAGATTATCATAATAGATGAGTTTCCGTATATGATAAAAGAGGATGAGAGCGTATTATCAACCTTCCAAAAAATTGTTGATGAGACTCTAAAAGGTAGTAAAACTAAACTAATTTTACTTGGCTCTTCCATTTCCATGATGGAGGACGCGATATCCTATAAAAGCCCCCTTTACGGTAGGAGGACTGCGTCTATCGAATTAAAAGAGCTCAAATTTAAAGATCTGAAAGGATTTAATTTCTCTCTAATTGATGCAATACATGTTTACGGTTTTGCTGGTGGAGTGCCTTTTTACCTCACAAAGGCTAAAACTCCATTCTTAAAGTGGATCAATGCAGAATTAAAAGAAGTTGACTCTTTTATAAAAGATGAGATAGACTTTATGTTAAGATACGAGTTTTCCGAGATTGGTACGTATAAGGAAATATTACACGCAATTTCTTCTGGCAAAAATACGTTAGGGGAAATAAAGGATTTTGTTAAAATAAGTGGAGACGTTTCTTCATACTTAAATAAACTTGAGAAAATAGGAATAATAGGAAAGGAGTTCCCCTATAAGATGAAGAAGGGTGCTAGGTATTATATTAAGGATAATTTTACACTGTTTTGGTTCACATTTATTTATCCAAACTTAAGCTTAATAGAGGAAGGAATTTATGAGATAAAAGAAGATGAATATAACGTATACTTAGGGAGAATTTTTGAGAAAATAGCCAGAGAGTACGTGGAGGACGTGTATAAAGTTAAGGTAGAAAGGCTCTGGTTTAAGGATGTGGAAATAGATATATATGGAGGCGGAATAGCTGGTGAATGTAAGTGGAGTGAAGGAATAAATGGGGAGAAAGTACTTTACGAATTAAAAAGAAAAGTTGAAGATTTAGGACTAGACGTTAAAAAATACATAATATTTGCAAAAAGCTTTTCAAAAACTAGTGAAGAGGCTGAGTTTATAGATCCCAAAAAGCTAGAACAATGGTATAAAACTTAAAATGAAAAGATATATTACAAAACGTATAAGATTCTTAATAACTAGAAAGACTAAAAAATTCAGATATATTAACCTAGAGTATGATTAATAATTTCATTTATTTGAGATTTATTCAAAATTACAAAAATTGGGAGTTAAGGAGCAAAAAGCCCCGCCAGCGGGAATGTGAGTGTGGGCAACAATTTTGTTAATTCAGTATAAATTATATAAGGTGTAAATTTAATCTCAATTCAACACAAGATTTATCAGTTAATAAAATATAGTGTTGTAATTTTAACCATGTCCAAAAATTTTATTGTGAATCAGAGAGTTTAAATGATACAACTTTAAGGAAATTTTAACCAAATTTCAAAGTGAATGAAATTGTTGTCCACACTCAAAAATGCTGACTCAAACCTAATTTATTAGGGAAGCAAAACTTTTTAGCGTCAGATGAGTTTTAATTCTATGTATGAGTTTATTTTACAACAAAATGTCTCGTACAATGCTTCTGTTCAGAACTTTTCATCGAATATGATTTTACCAACCATTAGAGA
>JAPYVG010000175.1 GCA_028277025.1 Sulfolobaceae archaeon | reverse complement strand
CCATAATTTAACGCTTGCTGCAGTGAAACGTTTTCATTTCCTAAATTGTAAGTGTTAAAAGGAAAAACTATACCAACAACTAAATTCTGTAGATATGGTAATAGGTTTTCATAAGTACCATTAGACGGACCCCAAGGTACTAGCCAGAGTAAAAGTCGAGGATCACTCGAAATATTGTAAGCTAAAGAATAGTTTACAGGTATTAAAGACGTTAAGACTAAAATTAAAATAATGAAGTTTGTAGCTTTACTCATGTGTCATAGTATAACTAATATAATTAATAAAGTTTACTGTTCATGTTATTTGAATTAAATAGTAAATAATAGTAATTCGAAATTAATTGTAGAATTATTCAATTACACCATAATTACACACGAGACTAGTTGTTAGTTTCTCTAATAACGTAGAAGACTAAATACTTTAGATTATTACTCAGTTAACGCGACATGAAGTCTGGCCTACGAAGTTTAAAGGTTGAACGTTTTCTTAAATAACGTAGTATCAATAATGCGACAGCTCCTCCAATTAATAAAATGGTGGATGGAATTAAATTCCTTATAAAAACACCTATTACAATTAGCAAAATGCCTTCAATTATAACAAACCAAGCAAGTGGTTTAATTCCTTTAATTAATGGTAAGATAGTAAATATACTGCCATGTATAATGCCTTCCAAATGTCTGTAAACATATATTGCAATTATAATTGCATATAGTATTGAAATTAAAGTCGTAAATTGTAACAGTATTGAAGTTATCATTAGAATGGAAAAAGAAGAATAGCTAAGTGATAAATAAAAATTATATATAAATGAAAATAATATTATAAATGATATTGAAATGATAGATAATAAAACTATTTTTAATATTATTAGTATTTTTTCCATTTTTTATCACTTTTTCCTATTTTTTTAATTCTCTTCAGCTCATTTTGAATATATTTTCTATCCTCTTCCTCTAAATAGTTTGATAATATCATGATCTTACCAATTACTTCTTTATTCTTAAGCGCTAGATCACTTAAATCTACATGTTGTTTAATTTTACCTTTCTTTGTATTCAGTAAATCGCTAAAAGCGTGTTTGATCTTGTCTTTATATACGTAAGCGTCTTCAACTTTATTATTCTCAATCCATTGTATAAGGAGATTAAAGCACTTAGTATTCCTATCTAAATAATCGTGAATATGAGGGCCTATGATTAATAGACCGTCTTTATTTCTAATCGTTTCCTTAATTACCTCTTTAATTTCACTTTTATCGAAAAGATTAAGATAAGATTTTTTAAGGTATTCAACTATTAGTTTTTTGCGTTCCTCTTTTGTTAGATAAGGAATTGTTTCTTTCAGTGAATTAGTATCGATTATTTCAAGAAGAGATCGGTAGTTTTGGGATAGTTTTTCATAAGCTCCCTTATAATCTCCATTTGAATTTTGTAAGTAATAGTTCCGCTCCCTTTCTTTCTCTTGCTTTTTTATATTTTCAATTATATTGTGTAATGGCTGATCTGGATAGTGTTCTATTCTAGATATCGCTTGTATAAAGTAAGGGTCATTTATAGATACATAAGAGTTAGGGCAATTCTTTAATATATGATTAAATATTTCTATTGCCTTTTCACCAAATACAGCCTCTAGCTTATAATATAGTCCTGAAGGCTCAAGGCGATGACAATGTTTTTTTATGAATTCAATTAGTGCCTCTTGATAACTTTTCCCCTCTTTCATTTCAATATTAAGGCTTTTCAAAAATTGATAGATATTAACAAATTTAAATATTTTTTCAGCAGATTTTGATTTTTCTACATAATCCATAATTAATTGTTTCGATTGATAATTGGGTACACGGTCAGTTCCTCTACCTCTATAAACAATTATATCAAATATACTTGGGTCTTTTGGGGATAAATTTGTTACATAAGTGAAATTTCCTCCTATTCTTCTAGCTAAAGCTTTAATTAAATTTGTCGGATCATTTGAGTTAAAAATTCTATTACCATTAAGCCAATTATTGAGTATGTTATCTACATCGTTATTGGGACTGTATATTGTATTTTGATTGACTATTAATTCCCGTTGCAAACTTATTTCGTTTTTTCTGAAATTTTCATATGATATAAATTTTACATCTGTGTTAAATATATTATAATTTGCTTTTTTATATTCATCCATATCTAATACCAATACATGGAGATGCACATAAGGTCTTCCTTCGATTATTCTATCCTCACCGTATGCTATATAAGCCTCTTTTTCATTAAAGTATTGCGAATAGCCAGTAATTACTATATTGTTATTAGACCAAGGTGAGAAAGAAAAGACTTTATTAATTCCCTCCTCTAACCATATTTTTTTCAGATAATCTCTTTTATCGTTAGGATAATAGTTTACATATATTCCATTATAATAAGAACTTATTATGTGACCTTTAACTATTATATCACCCATATTAATCACTTTAGTACTTCTTTAATCCAATTGAAGATCTCATCATATTCCTTCTGCGGATAATCAGGCAATCTAAGACCTGTAGGACCATGTATAGGCACTGATGGCTTTTCATAGTAGGTTATAAATATCGGAACGTCTTCTCTTAAATTCCTTAGCTGTTTTAGTATTTCAGACCTCGTGTAATTCATAAGTCTTATTCTGTCATTATAATTACCCCATACGTTAAATCCAAAAGTCCCTTCAATGTATTCCCTAACTTTGTCATAATGTGTCAAAACGATTCCGACATGAGGTAGATCTTTTTGTTCTTTTCTATAGTTAACAAGATTGGTCACAACAGTAAAATATCTTCCTAATAATGATTTGATATCAGCATTATCGTTAGATGCATTATTTTTAGAAATCGCTGATAAAGCATGCTCCAAGTTTATTATAATTAAATAAGCTTTAGCATTGAAAATAAAACCGTATATATTTCGTAAATCGTCTTTAGTTATTCCAAGGCTTTCTAATCTTCGTATTAAATCCTCATTCCATTTTTTATAGTCAAAGTCTTTACTCTTAGAGTTGAAAGTGAAGTCCATAATTGGCTGATATAATTCACCAGCTAAATCCACAATAGGTATATTAACTTCTCCACTACCTAGTAATTTAGGATACCTAACAACGAGTCTTCCAACATAAGGCTTTTTCGTAACGTCAGTAGGTGGTAAAGGTTCGCCGTTCCTTATCTTCTCCAAAATTTCATCCCATTCCGGGAGTGGAAAATCGTATACGCCCGGTTTAAAAATGTATGTTACCCTGTTATCGATACTGGCTAAATAGTCTATATGTATAGCAAGTAAGCCCATGAAAGTTGTCTTGCCTGCACCTCTATATCCTATTACCGCTACTGATCTTTTAACAACATCAAATGGTGTTTCGTAACTACTATCAGCCTTATTATTTCCAGTAATTGGTATCCGCATTTTCATCAAATATTAAATAGTGTAAGAGTTTAAAAATTTTTAGTGACTCAATAAAGTGAAGTAAAAATGTATAATTAAGTGAACTTATATAACAAGTTAATACATTTCTAATTATTCGGCTATCTTCTGGAAATCGAGAGCACGTCCTATAATACTCTAATTATATTCATTAATCTAATTAGACAATCTAACTTTATAACAAGGTTTATATATTAGCACTTGAAATTAAGAAACAGCAGTTATGGGACTTTAACGTAACTTAAAGATTTTCATCAGTCCAAGTGGTCCACCTAAATAACGTTCAACGAACCTGAGGAACGCCTCCACGCTCCTCAGGTTAAGAGCCCCCACTAGCTC
>JAPYVG010000004.1:107500-117137 GCA_028277025.1 Sulfolobaceae archaeon | reverse complement strand
GATCGAGAGGTGGTTCGCAACCTATTTCCTTATCTATAACATCCTTTACTGCCCGGTGTATTTGTTAGATAAGGGGGTGATAATAAATGTAAATATTTCAAATGAGTGAAAATGTTGTCCACACTCTAAAAGAACAACGTAAATTTCCTCATCTTACCACAATCGTGTTCCTAACCTAGTTTTCCGTTCGCGTATAATATGCTCACTACATGAAGTTATAACGCGTCTTCTACTAAATATGCTAGCTAGTATTAATGTTAACTAAGATAAGAAAAGATATTACTCGTCCGAAGGTATGAAAGTTTTTCGATTTAAATAAAGGAACTACTTATAACTTTTTAACTAGCACTGCAACAGCACTGAGTGAGATAATAAATAGAAGGATGACAACAATAGCCTCAGTTAAACTTATACCGCTCATATCAACAGATTCAGTTGCTGTAGTGATTGTAATGTCCTTTACGGTAGTATTTACAGAGTCAACAATCTCATGAATATTCACAACGTAAGTATCTGGCGAAGAAAGGGCGAACGCATTACCAGCATAAACCTTAATTACGTTTAAACCGAGATTTGCGGGAAACTCATAGCTCAGTCCACTGACATTAGCAATTAATGTATTATTATCATAAATTAAATAAAAATTGGCGTATTTAACTTCACTCCAATTAAGCTTAATTATGTTACCTTCTACCGTTAAATTAACTAAAGGAGCTTGAGGCGATAAATAGTATGTATAATTCGTAGTAAACACAGTTACACCCGCTGGGTTAATAGCCTTTATTGTTATATTATATACTCCAAAAGGCAGTTTAGCTAAATAAGAATTTCCAGTAAGAGTAACATTAATTACAATTTTCCCTTGCTGGTTAGTAATAGTTAAGACATAAGTAGCCTTTTCAGTAGAATTCCACATCATAAGCAAACCTTGTTGCTCATTCAAAAAGCTGACAGAAATATTAGCCTTAGTTATTGCAACAAATGATATAAAGGAAGGAGAACTGTTACCCAACTTGTTATATGCTATTACTTCTACCTTATACACTGTATTAGGAACTAAGTTAGTTAGTGTAAAATAAGTAGAGTTACCTACGTTCTCTTCAATATCTAAACCATCCCCCCTAACAACGATATAATAACCCTCTATAGGGAAACCGCCATTAAAAGTGGGGTTCCAGGTTATAGTAGCATTTCTATTCCCTAAAATAACGTTGACAATAGGCGGGTTAGGGACGGTACCGGGAGTTAACGAGATTAAATCTGAAGGTGTACCATTACCAAGTGAATTGTAAGGAATAATTTGAACAAAGTACTCTACGCCGTCAGTTAAACCAGAAATAGTATAGGTAGTCCTATCCCCTACGTTTATAGCGTGTTTAATATTATTATCAGACCAATAAACTAAATAATAGCCAGTAGCGTTAGTATCAAACCAACTGAGGGTAATACTATTATTCCCCGCAACAGCATAAATTATAACGGGTTTTGGAGGGGGTAATAATAGAGTAACAGATTGGAAAGTCGATACAATTGCCTGAGATTCCGCGTAAAGACCGCCGATTATATAAAGTGTGTCGCCTACTTGAACATAACTACTATAGAGTGTTGGAACAGACTCATTGAAAGACGATAAATACCATTCCCCGTCATAAAGATAATAAATAGCTCCCGGAATAAACCCACCATCACTATAATAATACCCACCTACACCGAAAAGGACGCCATTAAAACACCCTAAAGCTTCAGCATATACACCACTAGGCAGAGGTGGGAGATTAACCCAACTATTATTTGCTGGTAAGTATTCATAAACGTAGGGAGTTGAGGAAGCATAACCAATATAACCCCCAACGACGAAAAGGGCACTACCATTAAAATAATAACCAGAATAAGCTAAAGGCTGAGGGGACTTACCTATAATACTCCAACTGTTAGAGGATAAGGAATAAACCTGAATTAAATCCGATGGAGGACCTATGTTAAAACCAGTGTAATTAACTCCCCCTATGACATAAATCTTGTCATCATATGCGAAAGCTATTCCGCTATATACAGGCTGAGGCATGTTGTCATTGATTAAAACCCAACTATTACCAACAAGCTCGAGTACCCCACCAAAAATCCCAGAGTTATTGAAACCACCAACTACGTATAAATTACCGTTTAAAACAACTGCCATACTACCCGCTAACTCAAAGGGCAAACTAGGCCCTCTGAGCCATTGTCCGTTAGAATATACGAAAACATTACTCGTAACAAACCCAGAAGAAGTTATTCCTCCTATGACATAAATCGAATTGTTATAATAAGCTACGGCACTTTGGAACAACAGTATAGGTAAATTTGGTAAACCCTTCGATACAAAACCAACATTAGAATTAACTACCGGAAAAATAATTGAAAGAAGTAAGAGGAGGAAAAGTAAATATCGTTTGACCATCTTTTACTCAATAATCCCCGTTATTAATAAATCCTTTTAAGGTGTTACGCCTTTTACCTAAACATAATCCCTTTAAATAAAATAATCTATTGAGAAAAGTAACGAGAAATTATCCTATAAGTAAAACTCTGCATAATCATACCTAATTTAAGAAAATAAGGGTCTAACCTAAGCTTTGAAGGGACATAAATTTCCCTCTTACCAGTCCTTATAGCTTTAATAACAGCACCAGCGACCTTCTCTGGTTCAACAGCATAATTATCAAAAAATGACTTCGTATTTTTAAAAGAAGGATGAGAAGTAAAATTAGTCTTCACCGGCCCGGGGTAAACGCCAGAAACCTTAACATTATACTTCCTCATCTCAGCCCACAAAGCATTAGTAAAGTGAGCTAAAGCAGCCTTAGCTGCAGAATAAACAATCAGAGTGGGAGTCGCAATATAAGCTGCTTCAGAAATAATATTAACAATAGCCCCCTCCCTCCTCTTAACCATATGAGGTAAAACAGCCTTCGTGAAATAGAGCGGAGCAAGAAAGAGAGTCCTAACCATATACTCCTCCTCATCTATAGAAGTTTGAAGAAAAGAACCGTAAATACCGAAACCCGCATTATTAACTAAAACATCAATTCTCCCGAACTTTTCCAAAACTTCATTAACAATCCTAAAGTCGCTCTCCTTATGAGCTACATCAGCTTGATAAATTAAATCACCTACATCAGCCTTACTCCTAGAGATAGACACGACAAAATAACCCTCGTCCTTTAACCTAATTGCAATAGCCCTACCAATACCCTTAGAAGCACCTGTAACTATAGCAACCCTCTGCATAGTTCAGAATGGGATCACAAAAATAAAGCCTTTTACCCAAAAAACGCCTTCCTAAAATTTCTCTCAACCACTTTTAGTAACTCAGCCTCATCAACACCTTTCAGTTTCGAAAGGAAAGAGATTAAACCTATAATATCACTGGGTTCCAATAATTTCCCACGATAATTATAACCGCCATCACTTTCAGTTAATAAAACTTCTAATGAAGCCCTCTCTGCAATCCTCCTATGCTTATTCTGAAAAGTGACTGACGGGTTAATAGTTATAAAATATCCCGCACCCTCAATATCCTTCAGCAAATCCTCTGGCCCACTATACCAATGAAAAATAGCCCTCCTTACTCCCTCCTTTAAAAGAATATTCAGTGCGTCCTTCCATGCGTCTAAAGCGTGGACATTTATAAGCTTGTTTAACTCATAGGCCTTACGAGCGAAAAACGTAAAATACTCTTTCTGCTTCTCCTTATCAGCCTTAGCAAACCTGTAATCAAGTCCTACCTCACCTATAAAATCAGCTCTATTAATCAAAGATTCTACTCTCTTTAACTCCTCTAAATGAACATTCCAAGGGTGAATACCCACACCGGCGAGAATTTTATCGCTTCTAAGAGAAAGTGTCTCCTCTGAAGATTGATAATCCATGGAAACAGCTGCTATTATAAAACCGTCATAAGCCTTTTTTAGCAAAGAGAAATGACAATGAGCATCGTAGTACATTGAGAAAATAAATAAAAAAATCAGTTATAAACATAACTTAATTCCAATTCAACAGAAGAGAAATTAGAAAACTCAACCCTTAGCGAACCCACTAAATTGTAAAACCTCTTCTCAAACGAAGAAGTAAAAGTGCTAGATACAGTAGTAGAATTATAGACTATAGATACTGCGAAAGGACTCTGAGCCTTAGCTATAATAGTCACGTTAGCTGGGTGAGTGAAATTAATAGGGTAAACAAAAACACCTCCATTGCTATAAGATATGTTAAGGGTAATGTTAACATCGTGAGAAACGCTTGAGGTTGTAGTAGAATACGTATGAGTATAAATTACTTGTTTAGACACACTAATCCCTTGCAAAACCTTAGTTGGCAAATCGTATTTTAAAGCCAAAAATAAGAACGCTAAAATTATTAAAACAGCTAAGACTTTACCCAACATCAATAAAAAAATAGTTTAGAATGATTTATAAAGAGGAGAGCGTAATATTAATCACAACTTGCTCCTTACACCCTTCCATGTTATCAAAGTTATAAAGACCATAAATAAGGAACCGTAACCCATAATTAACCCCCACTCAGTAGTAGATAAAACCCCGTAAACGTTAACTAACAAACCCATTACAGCACTACCAACACCTCCAACAATACTACCCAAATTATAGGTTAAGCCGGTAAGAGAACCCCTTATCTCCATGGGAACCGATTCAATAATTAACAGAGGTGCTAAAGGCCAGAAACCCGTTGAAACAGTATAAATCATTAAACCCAAGGTGACCAAACCACTACTATGAATAATAGCTAACATGAATGGAAGTCCTACCATCTCGCCTAAAACACCATAAATTATCAACTTTCTTTTCTCTATTTTATCAGAAACCTTACCGAACACCACAAACGAAATAGCTAAGGCTAAATTAGAGACCGTCATCAAAAATCCAACAAAAGCCCTAGAAACACCTAAAGCTACCAAGAAATCGGGGTAAACTGCGAAAATTGAATAGTAAGAGAAGAACATACCGGCAATAACTATAGTAGACCTAATGAGAACACCCAAATAGTCCTTAATCCTCACCTTAGCCCTACTGTTAGAAAACTTAATAACGTCTGAGACCTTCGCAATAATATAAGGTAAAAGAACTAGGGGAATAGCTCCAGTTACCAAGAATAACCTCCAGTTATTATAAAGGAAAATATACGCAACCCCGGTCAAAGCATAACCGATCCCATAACCAGCTTGAACAACACCGTTAACCAGCCCCCTCATCGACGGGGGAGCATTCTCGTAAGCGATAACAGTCCCCGCAGTCCACTGAGCACCCATAAAAAGCCCTTGTAACGCCCTAAACAATAATAAGGAGAAAACGTTAGGGGATAAGGCTAACCCCAGTTGTAATAAAGAGTAACCGGCTGTACCAATATTTAGTACTAACTTTCTACCTCTAATATCAGCTATCCTACCGAAAATATAACCCCCAATGACTCTAAATACCAGACCGAAACTGAAAAGCAAAGTACCAATGAATGTAGTAACGCCTAAGCATTTGGCTAAGTCGGAATAAACATAAGTTATAATTAAGAGGTCATAAATATTACCAGCCCACGCAAAGACTGAAGCAATAGTAGCGTGAACCCATCTCTGCATGAAAAACAAATTTGAGTAATATATAATATTTGTAAAAATAAAAAATGACTAGTAATGTTTAAATTTAAAATGATAATACCTCAATACAAACAACTCGTAACGGTTAAGAATGATTAGTTTCCGATAAGCCATGCACAATTTAACTTGTCAAGAAGAACCCCTCTACTTTCTGTGAGCAAATTTTCCACTTAAAACTTAACAAGTTCAGCGTTCGCACTCCTCTTCACCAATCGTTTGAGCTGGGTTCATCATTAAAAATAGTGGGCCCGGTGGGACTTGAACCCACGACCTCCCGGTCTCTGCCGGGAGTTATCAGCCGGGCGCTCTACCAGGCTAAGCTACGGGCCCATATAATTTCTTTACTCAGCCATTTTTAAGACTTATCATCCTCATCTCACTTTGTACTCTTACTTTCACTTCACACATGATCTATGTAAGATCTTAGATAGTAAATCGTGAGATCCTAACAACACCTATCCCTTTACCAAAATCAGTCTATCAAAGAAACAAAACTCTCTCAAAAAATACCAAAACACTATCTGACAGTGCGAGATATAGTATCAGAACTTGAATAATTTTACCAAGCTTAAGAATATTGCCGTCAATACAACTTGTGATAAACCGTAAAATTTACCTCATTTGATGTCATTCAACATTCTTATCCTTCTTCCCACGAAAGTTTATGATTTTTAATACTTAGAGGGTGCCATATAGTAACTCCATCAAAAGCGCCGGTTTATATTACTCATAAGATATAAAGTCTCGCCCCCATCTAGTCAGAGATAACACTCTTCTTGAATTTAACTATTATAACTACACATTCACACGACCAAAATAGAAGTCAAACAAAATAAATCATAAAACGAAGAGCTCTCGGCTAACACCAGCCAGCTTTCACATGGCCACCTAGGGATCTCACCTAGGAGCTGGGCCCGATTGGGAGTGGCGGGCTAAACCCCTCGGCTTACGCCTCGGGGCTTACACCCCCACCCCATCAACCCCCTCTTCTGGGGGAGGGCCCAGTGGCCGCCTCTTTTAGGGGAGGGGTTCCCGCTTAGATGCTTTCAGCGGTTACCCCTCAGGGCGCGGCTGCCCGGCATTGCCCTACCGGACAACCGGTAAACTGGAGGCCCCGGAACCCTGTTCCTCTCGTACTAGGGGTTCCTTTCCCGCAGGCGGCCCGCACCCCCTACCCTTAGAGTCCGACCTGTCTCGCGACGGTCTAAACCCAGCTCACGCTCCCCTTTAACGGGCGGGCAGCCCTACCCTTGGGGGCAGCTGCACCCCCAGGGTGGGAAGAGCCGACATCGATGTAGCAAACCGCGGGGTCGATGTGAGCTCTCGCCCGCGACGACCCTGTTATCCCCGGGGTAACTTTTCTGTCATGCCCGGCCCCCATGCGTGGGGGCACGAGCGTTCGCTAGGCCCCGCTTTCGCGTCGGGACCCCGTACTTTGAAGGGTCCCGTCAGGCCGGCTTTTGCCCTTGCACTCTACGGCGGCGTTCTGTACCGCCTGAGCCGACCTTTGGGCTCCCGTGTTATCTTTTCGCGGGAGTGCCGCCCCAGCCGAACCGCCCACCTGACGCTGTTCCCCCTTTCGGGGGTTAGTCCCCCGAGCACTCATGGGTGGTGTTTCACCTTCGGGTCCCCCGCCCCCGGAGGAGCGGGTTCGACCCCTCCCACCTACTCTACGCATGAGCGCCCGAGGGACAACGCCAGGCTGCGGTGAAGCTCCACGGGGTCTTCTCTCGGTGTAGGGGGGTGCCGGACTGTGCACCGGCTCAGGGCGTTCACGGGGCCCCAGGCTGGGACAGTGGGGACCGCGTTGATCCATTCATGCGCGCCGGAACTTACCCGGCAAGGCATTTGGCTACCTTAAGAGGGTCAGAGTTACCCCCGGCCTTCAGCGGGGCTTCGCCCGGTTGGACCCGGGTTTCACCAACCGCCAGTGGCCAGGATTTAGCCCCCGTTCACACCCTTTCGGGCTAGCGGGGACCTATGTTTTTATTAAACAGTCAGGTCCCCCTGGTCACTGCGACCTACCACGGCGGGTTCACCACCGTGGTAGGCACCCCTTCTCCCGAAGTTACGGGGCTAATTTGCCGAGTTCCCTAGCCTGGGTTACCCCCCAGACGCCTTGGGCTTCTCACCCAGGGGCACCTGTGTCGGTTCTCGGTACGGTCTCCCCCGATCGTTCCCAGCTCCCTTTTCATGGGGACCGGGCATCGGGAGAACCCTCCTAACGGAGGGCCCATCACGCCTTCACCCCCTTCTCACCATTACGGTTCTCCGGGGGCTTAAGCGCTTGGATGGCCCGGTGAGACCACTCCCCCTAGCCCGATCCGTCAGGAGCTGGGCTTGCGTTGCCACACCTACGGGGGAGGCAGAGGAATATTAACCCCTTTCCCTTTCGGCGGGTACCTATTGGGCCCCGCCTTAGGACCGGCTAACTCCCGGCTGACGACCATTGCCGGGAAACCCTGGCCCTTCCGGCGGGAGGGATTCTCACCCTCCCTCGCTGTTACTGCCGCCGGGATCTGCACCTGCGGTAGGTCCAGCGGACCTCACGGCCCGCCTTCTGACCTACCGCAGCGCCCCCCTACCCGGTGAGGCTCAGTGAGCCCCACCGCCCGGGTCTCGGCGCCCGGCTTGAGCCCCGACCAATCTTCGGGGCCCCCAGCCTCGGCGGGTGAGCTGTTACGCACTCCTTAGAGGATGGCTGCTGCTGGGCCCACCTTCCCGCTGTCTAAGGCTGGGGACGCCCTTTGATTGGCACTTAGCCGGGACTTAGGGGCCTTAACCCGGGTCTGGGTTGTTCCCCTCTTGCCACCCAACCTTACGCCGGGTGACCCACTCCCCCCTTCTTCGGTGCCCGTGGGTTCGGAGTTAGACCGAGAGCCCCAGGCTTTCGCCTGGAACCCCCGATCTGTCACTCTACCCCGCGGGCGACCTCCAGGGAAGCTGCGCTAGGACGCATTTCGGGGGGAACTAGCTATCACCGGGCTAGATTGGTCTTTTGCCCCTAGTCCGGGGTCAGGGGAACGAATTGCACGTCAGAACCCCTATTCGGCCCTCCAGCGGGGTTTCCCCCGCCTTCGGCCTGCCCCGGACTAGATCGCCCGGTTTCTAGCCTCCTGCCAGTGACTCCAGGCCCTGGCGGACCTTGCCCCTCACTCGGGTTTCCCCGAGTTGCGGGCACTCGGTTTCCCTACGCCTTCGGGGTTGACCCCCTTAGGCTTGCCACTGGCAGGAACTCCCCGGCCCGTGTTTCAAGACGAAAGGCGTGACCCCGGTCTTCCTCCCTCGTACTCAGGGCTCGCACCCCTTTCCTTCGGGAGGATTCATCCCTTTCGAGCCACGCCCTCTATAACCACCCGGTTTCAGGCTCTTTTCACTCCCCCTTCCGGGGTTCTTTTCAGCTTTCCCTCACGGTACTTAGTTCGCTATCGGTCTCGGGACGTATTTAGCCTTGGAGGCGCATGTCCCCCAACTTCCCAACCCCAAACCAGGGGATGGTACTCTGTCCCTGGACACCTCCCACCAGCCTTCGCCTACGGGGCTGTCACCCTCTATGGCCCCCCATTCCAGGGGAGTTCGGCTCGACTGGCTAGGGAGGCTGGGGTCGAACCCCAGTCCAGGGGCCAATAACACCACATCCCCACCGGCTTAGCACCGGCAGGTTTGGTTTGGGCTCTCCCCCTTTCGGTCGCCCCTACTCGGGGGATCTCGATTGATTTCTTTTCCTCCCCCTACTAAGATGTTTCCGTTCGGGGGGTTCCCGCTCCCACCTTTTTGGCGGGAGCGCCGGAAACCCGGCAGGATATCCCATTCGGGGATCCCGGGGTCAACGGCTGCTTGCACCTCACCCGGGCATATCGCAGCTTGCCGCGCCCTTCGTCGGCGCCCGAGCCGAGCCATCCACCGGGTGGCGTCCTTGCCCCTGGATGAGACTCCCTAGGTGGCCATAATGTGGCTGGCTGGCGTTAGCCTCATTGAGCCCAATTTTGA
>JAPYVG010000004.1:0-105000 GCA_028277025.1 Sulfolobaceae archaeon | reverse complement strand
TAGACGTCGAAGTTAATTCTGAGGACTTGTGTAGTTTTGATAAGTTCGTTAAATATATTCCGGGTGTTGTTGAAGACGGTGTGTTTTGTATAAAAGATAAAGATTATGAGATCATACTCTCTGACTCTAATGGGAGGATTGAGGTTTTCTAGTTATAAGAGATTTCTAAGAGATACACGTTTTCTGGGACTACAATATATATTGGGTACCCTTGTGCTGGTACATATGTTACCGGCTCAATTTTCCCCCCATAGGGCGGAGAATAGGGAGGGACTTCTATAGCGATAATATAAGTATAGTTAGATACTAAAATCCAACCTTTGGTAGTATAATTGTAATTGGAGTACCAGTAGGGTTTCTCGTAAATGTATATTAACACGTAATGGTTTAATAAGTTAATATCTATGTTTTCCACTGGCCACCCAGGGCTTCCCCCTGGGACGCCAGACTTTGTTATGCGGAAACATGTAAGCATATGGTCGACCTTAAAAGTATAGTTATCCTCAGTATCAGTAAGTGGGTAAAACCCTTTAAAAACGAAATAGCTATTAATCGATAGCGGAGAGTAATAACTTAGATTGAAATTCATATACGTATAATAAAACCCTACTGATGTATTAAATGGGATGTAAAGTGAAGTTACGGGGACTTCACCCCAGAAATCGTCACCAATCCAGTATTGCATAAACGTTAAGTTTAACCATTTTGCTTGTGTAGTATTTATGATAACGATTGTGTTAGTTAAACCGAAATTATATTTGTAACCCCACGGAGATGTATAGTTTATGAATATTAGTGACGTAGGTGTCGGTTTACCTATACCAAACCTTATGTAATCCCAGTTCAGAGCTAAAGAAACTGGATAAGGACCTTTAACTGGTTCACCATAACTTGTAAAGGCAGGACCAATTATTATTGGGGATAATGAGTTGGAATTCCCTAAGTCGAGTTCAGTTATATTATACCATGTGCCGTCATTTGTAACCGCGATAACCCACTTACTGCCATTAAGTATGTTAATTACTTGAATAGGCAAAGTGATTTCTTTCTTGATTATTTTCCCTCCAGGGTAAATTAGGTAGGTTATTATAATGTTTGGGGATACTGAGACTACATAATACTCACCATTCTTGTATACTATTTCTAATGGGGAATTTTGGGAATAGTAATTTAATTTCTGTATTACTTGCTCTGTTTCCGTAGTAAATTTCTGTTGTGTTGAAAGTAAAATTATTAATGAAAGTATTACTATTTGTATAAAAATTATTGCACCTAATATACTTGAAACTCCCTTCTTTTTTCTGCTCATGTATTTAAGTAATTATTAATAACCATTGAGTGCTTACCAAAAGTGAACTCCCCACTCCTCGTGAGGTATAATAGGCTATCTTTATTCCTTAACTAGACAGAGAATAAATTCTCTGTGAAGCGGAAATGGATGAAAAACTTAAAATTGTGAAGGAGAAAAAATTATTCTTGCGGGGGTGCCCGAGCTGGTCAAAGGGGGCGGACTCAAGACGTGAGGGGACATCCGCTGGCGAAGGCCTGCGTGGGTTCAAAGCCCACCCCCCGCATCACATCTTCTTAAGTACTAAAGATGTTAGAGTGGATCTCACACCCTTAACAGATCTTATGTTCTCAATTATCTGATTTAACTCGTTAGTGTCCTTAGCCTCCACCCTTACTAAGATATCATAATCACCAGAAATTTCCATAACCTCCTTAACTCCTTGAATTACGGAAATCCTCCTCGTGACAGAGGTAGTATAAACATTAGAATCACATTTTACAGAGATTAAAGCTTGAATATTTTCTGGTGGCCTGGGTTTCAAAACCCTACCGGTTACGCTTTCAGCTAACTCTAATAAATCAACGTCTCTGTAAAACCTTATGGTGGGATTTGCTTTTATCTTTGCCAAGACTTGATCAAGCTCCGCGTCAGTTAACTTTACACCGAGTTTTTCAAACCTATCCTTTAAAGCGTGTTTCCCAGTGTACTTGTCTATTACATAATCCCTACTCCTACCGAAAGTTTCCGGTGGCATAAACTCATAAGTTGAGGGGTCATTTAATACTCCCGCCACATGAATTCCGGCTTTATGAACAAATGCGTAATCACCGGTTATAGGGTAATTAGGCGGCATTGGAATACCACTATATTTCTCTACTAAACTTGCGACCTCTTGTAATCTGTTGAGTTTAACTACTTCTATTCCGAAATGGTATTTTAGTGCAGCTGCTACAACTTGTAATGGGGCTATCCCGACTCTTTCTCCTAAACCGTTAACTGTAGTGTGGATTATTGTAGCACCTCCTTCAACTGCGGCTAAAACGTTAGCAACCGCCATTCCTAAATCGTTATGTGCGTGAATATCAAATTCCACATTGGGGAATCTTGAAGTTAAGTCCTTGAAAAGTTCCCTAGTCTTGAGGGGATAAAGTACTCCTACTGTGTCCGCAATGCTTATTCTATCCGCACCAGCGCCTGATGCTGTTTTAATTACTTCAAGTAAGTACTGATAGTCGGCCCTAGTAGCGTCTTCCGCAGTGAACCTAACTTTAACCCCGTGACTTTTAGCGTAACTTATTGTTTCAGCTATTATGTTTAATGCTTCTTCTCTCGTGACATGGTGTTTTGCTTTTAGGTGTATATCACTTATACCGTAAAATATTGCTATTCTATCTACTTCTAGTTCCGCAGCTATTTCTATATCCCTTTTTACAGCTCTACTGTGCCCTACTATTTCTGATGTTATTACTCCTTCTCTCTTTAGTTTCATTATTCTCTTTATCCCCTCGTAAATGTCTGCTGAAACTGCTGGATGACCAGCCTCTATCATAGTTACTCCTAAGTCTGATAATGCCTTTGCTATCTCTACCCTTTGGTCTATATTAAATACTACTCCAGGTGTTTGTTCTCCTTCTCTCAAAGTTGAGTCTAATATTCCGACTTTCATTTGATGAGAAGTTTACGTAATCAGTTTATAAGTAAGTTGGTAATTGATGGTTCTAAAAACGAACTATTTTAAGGAGTTTATTACGAGTTGAGATACGTTTTCCATACCGATTTTTCCGCTGTATTTTTGATAAATTTTTGATATTAACTCAAAAAACTCCTTATTCTGTTTGACTAAGTCTACGTGGTTTGCATAAACAAAAATAATTGAGGACGTTACGCTATTACTCCTTGAGTATTCTTCCTCAATTTCATTTATTATGTCCTCAACTAGTTTAACGTCTACTTTACCTTTATATTTTCTCAGTTGTTGGAATTCCTCTTCGTTTAAGATTGACATTTAATCACCGGGGGTTATTAAACTTCCGGGTATTTCATTACCTTTTATTGTATCGAGTATTTTATTCATTTTGTTAAAGTTCATTACAATGACTTTAATCCTAGACCTCTCAACGATTTTTACCGCAAGGGGGTCAAGGAGCTCATAAGTCCCAGCTTTAACTGATTGTGAGAGTGAGAGTATTTTTACTAGTTCTTTAGTGTCTAATTGGGGTATTAATTTCGCGTCAGTAAATTTTCTGGGGTCTTTGTCATATACCCCGTCCACGTTAGTTAATAAAATTAGGTAATCCGTGTTTATAGCCTCACTAACTAGTGCAGCTACTGTAGCTGTTGATTGCCCAGGCTGGAAACCGCCCGTTACTAATACTTTTCCGCTACCCCACTTTTCTATGAACTCCTCAAGGCTTTCTGGGACTTTTGAATACGCTAATTCTCCTAAAGCAAAAGTGACTAAATATGCGTTTAACCTAGATGCCCAAATTCCTAATAGGTCGAGGTGGGCTTCATTTATTCCTACTTGCCTGCCCAGATTTATGTACTTCCTAGCTGTCCCTCCCCCTCCAGTTACTATAGCAACCCTTATGCCGTTTTCTACTAATTGGGAGACTGTCTTTTTTATTAATAAAAGGTTTGAAGGGTCTTCATTATCAAAAAATTTTCCACTTATCTTTAAGGTTATTTTCATCTTATTTAAAAACTCTTCAACTTTTTTAAGTTTACACTGGGTAATCGTCTGGTAATTTATGCCTAAAGTATTTTCCAGTCTCTGGATCTTTGAACAACCCTATTTTAACGCCTTTTCTTCCTTTAGGTGCTAAAACCCATGCCTTTTCTGGTGATAGCTCCATTTCTTTTCCACCTGGAGTCTTAACTTTAACCTTCTTATCCGCCATACCTTATCATTATAATAGTATTATAGACAACTTTAAAAACCTTTTTATGACTGATGTAATTGATAATACCATCAGTATCGCAAGATTACTTTAAAGGATTCCCTTAAACACTTGTCGTCGTACCACCGTCTATTAGTAATACTGAGCCAGTAATGTATGACGAAAAATCTGATATTAAATACGTGATAAGTGAACCTAACTCCTTTTCAATATCCCCTACCCTCTTTAAAGGCGATCTCAAGAGGACTTCCTTTTCCCATAACTCATCAAAGTCTACGTTGAGTTTTTCAGCTAATTTTGACAAACTCTTTTTAGCACCCTCGGTTTCAAAACTACCCATTAGAATAACGTTTGACGTTATATTATACTTACCATAATCCTTAGAGATTATCTTTGATAATTGAATAACTGAAGCCCTAGAGACGTCGGCTAACACAAATATACTTTGTGGTTCTTTAACTGTCCACGAGGAGAGGAAAATAAGCCTACCCCATTTGTTTTTAACCATATAAGGTAAGACTAGTTTAGACAACTTTATCGCACTTAACAAGTAAAGTTTTACAGAGTATTCCCAATCCTCCATGGTAGTTTCTTCTAAAGTTGATGGTTCTGATGGGGGGTTCCCTGTGTTGAAAATTAACACGTCTATTCCTCCTAATTTCCCTATCGTGTATCTTACTAATTCGTCCAGGCTTTCTAACTTAGTGAGGTTTGAAGCTGTTCCAAAAACTTCTGGGTTAAATAGCCTTAACCTTGTTACAGCCTCTTTAACTCTTTTTTCATCCCTTGAAGTAATTACTAACTTACAGCCCTCTTTGGCTAAAGCCTTCGCTATACCAAACCCAATACCTTGAGTTGATGCTGTAATTAAGACCCTCTTACCGTTAATGTCGATTTTCATTATTATCACTCACGTACATAAGTGGTGTAAAGTAAACTGCTTTTCCCAGAGGTCGAAATTAGGTCAATCCCCAATATTTCAAGCCCATCTATTTTCTCTTTTAGTTCTTTAAAGTCTTTAACGGTTATGAATAAATCTAACACCCCTTTGAAGACCTCAACACATTCGAACTCTTTGAACTTCACGCAACCTTCTTGGTCAAAAATTGTGACCCTATAAGTCCTAGTGACTGGTTTTATAGTGTAAATTGTATCGAGCTCTTTACCCAATACTTTACCGTAAACCTTGAACTTATAACCTTCAACGTCTCTAACCCCCTCTCCTTCGACTATTAAAGGGTATTCCTCCAATATTCTCACTTCAGAAGGCTCAGTATAGGGTGCATGCAGCCCTAAACCTAAAGACTTCTCTAGTGATTTGCCTTCTCTCGCATACCATTCTGAGATCGGAATGCCCCTTAAAAGCCTATTGTAAAATACTAAATACTTATACGTCTTCTTATTCTCTATTACAGTTTGATATTCCCAATCATAAACTAGTTCTACTTCAGGGGTTTCGAAATCTGGCTTATAACCCTTTTCGACTAGTTTTTTACCCACTTCTCTTTTCAGTTCATTTTTAATACTCTCATAATACGTTAGTCCATTTTCTATGACGAATTGCTCTTCTAAATCTTTCAAATACTGTGGCAATGTAACTCCTAATATAAATGTTTTATATTTCTTTTCTTCCAGTATTTTCTCAGCTTTAGATAGGAAATCTTTTTCTAATTCTTCAAGTTTACAACCACATATATAGCAATCCCTTTTCTGAAATTGTTCATTAAAATACGTAGAGTATAGAGTAGATGCTAATCCCCCCATATTGAGTAAGACTTCCCTTATTTCCCCTAAATCTTGTATCTTATGCTCCTTTATTAAATAGTCCATTTGCATTAATAAGTAAAGTTTTATAGCCTTTCCTCTTTCCTCATTCGTATGCCCAAAACTGAGTCTTGCAAAACATCTCCCTAAGCACCTATCACATAGGGGGTATTTCTTTAAAAGCTGAAATGCCTTATTGGCTACCTCCGAAAAGTCTAGCAAGCCCTTTCTTCCTCCTAATCATCTTTACCATGTTGTTAGTAATTTGGTATTGTTTTAGTAATTCTTTTACTTCTTCCGGCGTTGTACCAGAACCTTTCGCTATCCTCCTTATTCTTGATTTATCAATAATTGATGGATTATCTAGTTCTTTATAAGTCATCGAGTTCATTATAACCATAAATTTCTTTATCTTCTCCTCCCCAAGCTTTAATTGTTCTTCGGGTATTTGGGGTAGGGTTCCAAAGCCCGGAATCATTTGGAGTATTTTGCTTAAAGGACCCATTTTCTTCATTGCATTGAGTTGTTTATAAATATCTCTTAAGGTAAGCTTAGCTTTTCCAGTAATTACATCTTCCATCTTCTTTTCTAATTCCTCATACTCCTCTAAACTTTTTATCTTTTCTATTATCGTCTCAATATCTCCCATGCCTAAGATCCTTGATACAAACCTTCTGGGGTTAAAGACTTCCAATTCATCAATCTTCTCCCCAGTCCCGATAAATTTAATAGTAGCACCAGTTGCTGCCACAGCAGATAAAGCACCTCCACCTTTAGCAGTACCGTCCATTTTAGTTATTATTATAGAACCTATTGGACTGGCTTGATGGAACCTAGAGGCTAGATCATAAGCCTTTTGCCCTATAGACGCGTCAATTACTAAAATTACCTCATCTGGGTTTACTGCGTTATAAACGTTTTTCATCTCCTCAAGTAGCTTTGTTTCCTCACCGTAACCGTGCCTACCAGCAGTGTCAATAATTACAATATCGTACTTCTCTTTTAAGAACTTCTCGACTCCATTTTTAGCTATTGATATTGCGTCTTTATTACCGGGTTCTCCATAAACCGGGACTCCTATTTGTTGCCCTATTTGTACTAGTTGTTCATATGCAGCTGGTCTATATACGTCATCCGCTACTAATCCTACTTTATACCCTTTCTTTTTATAAAATAATGCCAGTTTTCCAGCCGTTGTCGTCTTTCCACTTCCTTGAACACCTACTAACATTATCACATAAGGGAGCTTTTTGGGCATTACGTCTGGGTTTTTATCTACTCCAAAGAGTTTTGATAGTTCGTCATAAACCACTGATATGAACCATTCCCTTCTCTCAATTGCCGTAGGAGGTTTTTCGTTTGATAATCTTTCTTTAATTCTATCAGTTAATTGCTTTACTAGTTTCACATTAACATCTGATTTAATAAGGATTATTTGTAATTCTTTTATGAAATCATTAACTGCTTTATCATAATCTGAAGAACTAAAAAATTTTCTTACAGCATCTTTTAAATTATCTAACAATTTACTTTACCCTTACGATTTTTCTTCTACCCATAACACTCCAATATTCTATTTCCGCACCGGGTCTGATTTTGTCAGCTATTTCCGGTTCATTAGGCCTCTCCATATCGAAAGTCTCGTAAGTCTCTAAATCCATAACTGTTATTGAATCACCTTTATCAGCTAGTATTTGACCTACATGTTTCTCTATAATAGGAACTTCTACTTGCTGATCTACCGGTGCCATTAAAGTCCTTTTTTGCCCCGTGAAGAGACCTATAGCTACTACATTAGCCTTAGCACTACCATGTTTTCCAGTCTTAGCTTTCGTTATCTCGACTACTCTACAAGGCTCTCCGTCAATTACCACGTAACTTCCTACTTTTAGATCGCCCACGGTCGTATACTGAATGCTCATACGCTTCCCAATTATCCTAAATGTGTTAAAATTTTAAACTCTTTTGCTCTGAGCTTTGGCCCTTCATCACATTTTCAGCTAGTCTAACCTCTTCACAGCAAGATATTTTTATTACAGTGGATATATAAACGTATGCCGTGGAAAGTTAGATGCAGAAATTGTAATACCGAATGGGTTTTAAACATCAGCTTCGATATAAGTAAACAGCCAGCAATTTACCACTATTGTAAAGTTTGTAAAAGAAACACTTTTAATGAGATCTTAGGTTATTTTGAATAGATGAAGAGCCCAGAATGTTTGATCGATGAAATAACCTGTCTCGGCTGATATAAGAATACGTAAAGCCTTAGCCTCTTAGCTAATAAAATCTTGGTTTTTAATCTTCTCTGGAATATATTGAAATGCTAAGAACTTTAATCCTTTACTAGCCATGGCTTCTATTTCTAACTTCGATTTCTTTTCTAAGAAAATGTCTATTTCGTGTTGCCACCCCTTAGTCTTAAACCATTCATAGTTCTTTATTTCTAAAGCCCTCTTAACGTCGGCTTCCTTCGCTTTAATAATATAATTCCTCCTCTCTTGCTCTGACAGATATGCCTTCTTACTCTTATCCCCGAAAATATCTGTCATTGAAACTCCTAAGAATTTAGCATTTGGAGTAGCGAGTCTCTCACTCTCATATGACAGCGAGATTGAACCTATTCTGAAAACGCTATAAATGTACCACCCGTATGGGTCGGCATCAGTGAGGATGTAAACAGGTAATTTTAACTCTTCGTTAAGTCTTCTCACAAAACGCCTAGTAGCCCTATCGGGCTGACCTGCACTGGTTACGAGAATCGCTTTATATTGCTTCCAGAACCCAGCCCTATGTAGTTGTTGGAACACTGCATCCTTCTCTACAACCAGTACGAATTCTGCATTAACATCAACAAAATCTATTAAATCCGGTGTGGGTTCTATTGCATAGGCTCCGTGTCCCATCTTACTTAGATCTATTATGTCATTTCCACTCCTTATCCTCATGTCACCTACTACTTTACCCTTTTCTTTACTTAGTATTAGCATGTCTTCTCTTAAGAGGGAAGTAAAGACTTCGATATCCATTATCACACTATCAGACTCCTTCTGCTCATCCCATGTATTTTCCTCGTAAACTTTCCCTCTGGGGTCTCTGAGGATTATTGAGTGTTTACCCCGGTAGTAAAGGTCACGTATTGTTGGGTACTCATCATTTATTAATGCATCGTAAATTATACTAGCCATCAATACAGTTTGCATAAACCTCTTTGCCTCATTTAAGTCAAGGAAGTTCCTCTTCAGTTTGTCATTACCTAAAATTAGTAGTCCTCTCTTTTCATCATAAATTGTATTTGACAGAGTCCTCTTAGGGATTTCCATTACAGGTGGTTCACTATTTTTAATATCTTCAACGAGCTTGAGGAATGATTTCATTAAAATTCCTGCAGCTCTCTTTCTTGCCTCTTTGTCTACTTTAGATGTAAGCTCTGTCATTGCTCCTCAACTTTATAGTTTTTAATCTCTTCCTCTAATGTTTTATCCTTAACCTCAAGCCTCTTAAAAGCCAAATTTAACAGTTTCTCTTTTAACTCACTTTGCACTGGTGGTAGTTTCGTCTTGTCACCACTTGTCAAAAATAATCCTAAACTTCTACTGACTTCTGGTATGTATTTTAAGTATGTAATTAGCCTCTTTTTAGCCTCTTCCTCTTTTTTCTTAAGGGATATATAAACTTTCAACTTCCTTGAAACATCCATTATTGCCAATTTTATTTCCTTTTCAATGTCTTCAACGTCCGCAATACTTTCCTTCCCCGCACTCTTATACGGTACTTTAGTACTACAAAGATGAACCATTACGACCAGGGGAGGTTGTTCCTCTTCTATCCCATACCTCTTCCAATCTATTTCTTCGCTTACGACCTTCCAAATGACATCTGACTTTTCATCATATATTAATGGGATTTTATTAGCATAACGTAAAACTATGGGATCTGGAGAAGGTGGGATTGCACCACCATAAGCAATCCCCGCCTCTACTATAAAAGGATGTCCTTGATATGCTTTAGGTTTTCTAGTTATCGCTGCAGCAAACTCTGGGTTAAAGATTTTTTTCAAACTCAATTCTATTAAGTCAGAACCTATTACTGATAACGCGTCTGCTGATGGCGGTCTAAAATCTTCAAATTTCTTCATTACTTCTACTAATTTAGATATTTCTTCATCAGTTAACTCGTTGGCTTTCTTTGAAGGAGGTATTTTCGATAACTCTAGCAATTTATCTGCTGTAACATCACCTATGCTCTGGAACTCATTAATTAAAAAGTCCTTTACACTCACTGGTTTATTGAGCCTATTTATTAAATATTTTACAAGCTCTATATCAACTCCATACGGATGCGGTTTTACTTCTTGGGGTGGCTTGGGTAATTTATCCGTTAATCTAGGATAATAAAGTACATTACCTTCTGGATCTCTAAAGAATATTTCTGAGTAAGGCGCTATTATATATGTTTTCTTCAAATACTCATAAACTCTTGATTTGGCCCTAGTCCAATCCGCGTATAAATATATACTAACTGAAGTACCATGCCATCCTTTCTCGTTTGCTATTGAATATCTTTCCAGGATTATTGGTTCGTTTTTTGATATATCGATTTTAAGTTTAAAGAAGTAAATTCTCTTAGAATTTACAGGTGATGTGAAAATCTCAACTGGCCTTTCTTGGTACATTTGACTATAGAGAACTGCAGCTTTTACACCGAGTCCGTACATACCTCTAGTTTGCCTTAAAACGTATTTGGAAGAATACAACACCTTACCAAAAGCGTTAGGAACTACTTGTGGAGGAATTCCTATTCCGTTATCTTCAACATTAACCTTGTATATTTGTTTTTGCTCGTCAATTAAATCAATTAAGATTCTAATAGAGGGGAGGATACTGTGGACATCCGTTGCATCTAAAGAGTTTTCAACTAATTCTCTTATAGTTTGATAAAGTGCCCTAGCCGGGTTTGTAAACCCGGCAAGTTCTGGATTCCTTTTGAAGAATTCAGCCGGAGAAATACTAGTATACTTCTCTTGATGAGCTGACATAATAACCATCAACTCTTTACTTTTATATCACATGCTTAATAAAGATGCGGTCAAAATAGGAAGTATTATTGTAGCATCACCGTAAATAACTACGCTCTTCCCGCTAGGTTTCACCTTGTTCCATGATATAGCTTCTCTAGGCTTAGCACCGCTTAAACTACCGTCGTATTCATGAGCTGTCGTAACATATATCGTATAATCTAACCCATCTTTAAACTGGTTCCACCAAATTGTATGATGTTTACTAATCCCACCACCTATTATTAACGCCCCAGATTTTTTGCAAGAGAACACTAAGTCTTTGACTAGTTTCATATCTTCAAACAGATTAAGCTTAAGGCCAGTGAACTGTGACTGGATAAAGAGATTGGTACCAAAAGATCCATCTATTACTCCCGGAACTATAACTGGAACTTTTCTCTCATAAGCCGCTTTGAGTATTGAGTGATTGTCTTCTATTCTTTTTCCGAATTCCCAAAGTAGTTCATATGCACTCCATTCCTTCTTTATTTTAGTGATCTCACCAATATACTTTCTAACAACATCCTCAATTACTTTACCGTAACTCTCAAAAGGAACTAAAATGTTACCGAGCCTATGTATCTCCATTTCTTTAAGCATTGAATCGTCATAATCAAATGAACCTTTATAGTACTTCCCACCGAAACTTCTCGCTATATCATGGTCTATTGTGCCACCAGTAGTGATTATAATGTTAAAATATCCTTTCCTTATTAAATCAGCGAAAAGACCCCTTAAACCAGTAGAGACTAGATTTGCAGTGAATGACAAGAACCTTAGATCTGCCTCTTTAACAAGTTCCTTTAATACCTCTATTCCCTTATACAATGCTTCAGCAGAAAAGCCATAAATCTTCCTATATACATTTTCGGCATCTTTGAGAGCTTTTAAATCATCTAATGTTATATCCTCTACTGGTTCTGTTAATAAATCCTCCCTTTTCAACCTTTTGTCACACCTATTGGTCTTAATCTAACTACTAATTTAGCTATTTTAACTTCATGTGCTACTTTAGCAACCCTATCTACATCCTTATATGCCCCAGGCGCCTCCTCGGCGACAACTCTCCTAGTTGTAGCCCTTAAGACAATACCTTTCTGTTCTAATGTCTGGTAAACATTATTTACCGGGTAGTTCCTCACAGCGGCCTCTCTGGACATCCAACGCCCAGCACCATGAGGTGCAGTAAACCACGTTCTTCTACCCTCTGGAATTCCTACCATAACATAACTCGCAGTGCCCATACTTCCCGGGATTAGCACTACTTGACCTATATTCCTATGATCCGCTGGGATCTCTGGACTTCCGGGCGGGAAAGCCCTAGTTGCACCTTTCCTATGAACTAATACTTTCTTTCTTTTTCCTTCTATGTCATATTCCTCAATTTTCGCAATATTATGTGCAACATCATATATTATATTTAAATCTAACTTCTCTGGGTCAACATGGAATACTTTTCCAAAGCTTTCCCTAACCCAATGGGAGATCATTTGCCTATTTGTCCACGCAAAATTAGCCGCAGATGCCATTGCGTGTATATAGTCTTGCGCTTCTCTGGTGTTAAACGGTATTGCTGCCAATTCCCTATCTGGAACTGTTATGTTGTATTTTTTCATAGCCCTTTCCATTATCTGTAAATAATCGCTTGCGACTTGATGTCCTAAACCTCTAGACCCCGTATGAACCATAACGGTTACTTGTCCTTCATGAGTAATGCCTATAGCTTTAGCTACTTCTGGATCGTAAATTTTATCCACAATTTGAATTTCTAAGAAGTGATTACCGGCACCTAAAGTACCTAACTGAGAATGTCCCCTTTGTTTTGCTATGGGGCTAACTTTTGAAGGATCTGCTAAGTCCCAGCTTCCGTGTTGTTCTATGTGTTCCATATCCCTATCCCAACCATATCCATTTTCCACAGCCCATTTTACACCTTCAGAGAGAACGTTATCAAGTTGTTGATAAGTTAATTTAACTTTACCTTCACTACCTACTCCACTTGGGACGTTTCTATAAATCTCTTCAACAAGATCTTTTAACTTATCTTTTACATCCTTATAATCGAGATTAGTACGTAATAATCTAACACCACAATTAATATCATACCCAATTCCTCCCGGACTTACTACGCCTCCTTCATCTATTGCAGTAGCTGCTATCCCTCCTATTGGGAACCCGTAACCTTGATGACCATCTGGTAGTACATAAACAGATTCTTGTACACCGGGTAGACAAGCTACATTCATCGCTTGTTTTAATGTTAAATCCTGCTTCATCTTATCAATTAGAACATCGTCTGCAAAGACTGTAACGGGTACTTTCATGCATTCTTGAGAACCTTTTTCGATCCTCCATTCATAAGTGTTAACTCTTTTGAGTGGAATGTTTGGCATTTCTTTATGCAAATACTTTTTTAACTCTAATAAAGCTGATTTCGCAAGAGATGAAGAGTATAGCGGACTCTGAGAATATGATGACGGCTGAGTTTCTGATTAAATTATTTTCTTTGCTTTCTCTCTTTTCTTCTCTAGTAACTCTTCATATTTTTTCTTTACTTGTTTAAATATATCGGAAATGCGGTCTTGATCTGCGGCATAAATTACTTCTTTTAGGAATTTATAGGCACAAGCTTTACTATGGAAATAGTAATCATTCCCTTTAATAATAAGCTTTACCCCTTGGCCTTCAGGAAATATTCTCCCGCAGACAATACATTCGTGCTTTTCTGTCATATTGGGATAGTAGAATTTAAATTTTTAAAAATAGCGGTGTATTGTGCATTAAAGTCATTCCGGTGATAATTAGTGGATAAATTACATTATCGTCTCCAGTCATTAATAAAAGAAAAAGGATGGGGTGATCTTACCTCAGTCCAAAAACAAACAATTCCCCCAATTCTTGAAGGAAGAAACGTACTAGTTGTAGCCCCAACCGGATATGGGAAGACTGAGGCCGCATTATTACCAATATTCCATAAGATGTTACACGAGAGAGTGGAGCCCGTAACTGTACTTTACATTACCCCATTAAAAGCCCTTATAAATGACTTAACTTTAAGGATAGAGTGGTGGGCGGGTAAGTTAGGGTTTATAGTTAATAGGAAACACGGCGAAGTTCCGCAAAAGGAGAAGAGCATGAGATTGAAGAGAGTACCGCATATACTTGTTACTACCCCAGAGGGATTGGAAATAGATTTAGATTGGGCAACTAAATTCCGAGAATATTATAAAAATATAAAGTGGGTAATAGTAGATGAAGTCCACGAAATAATTAATTCAAAAAGAGGTGCTCAATTATCGATACTCTTAGAAAGATTAAAAGACTTCTCTGATTATGACTTTCAAAGAATAGGACTTTCAGCCACTGTTGGGAATATTAGAAAAGTTGCAAAGTTAGTTTTCGGTTCTTCCACTAGACCTTTTGAAATAATAAAGGTTGACTCTGCGAAAGATTTTGAGATAAAAATCAAGAAAATAAAGCTCGGTAAAGATGAAGACATCTGGGGGGCCACTGCTAAAAATATTATAGAATCGATTGAAAAACCTACATTACTATTCACTAATTCTAGATTTAGTACAGAAAGATTATACGAAGAATTAGAAAAAAGTAAAATAAAGGAAATTTACATTCATCACTCTTCAATTTCTAGGGAAGAGAAAGATAAAGTAGAAAAAAGTTTGAGAGAAGGAAATGCTAATTTAGTAATTTGTACTAGAACATTAGAACTGGGAATCCATGTGGGAGAAATAAAAAAAGTGATAATGTACAGACCACCTCCTACAGTAGCCTCATTTTTACAAAGACTAGGGAGGAGTGGGCATTCAATAAATAAGGTTTCGAAAGGAGAGATTTTATGTGTATACGATTTTGACGTATTGGAAAGCCTAGCACTCACCAGGCTTGCAAAGAAAGGGGTTGTTGAGTCACCGCAAATAGTCCCTTACCTAGATGTAGTAGCTAGAGAAATTATTGGTATAGCCTTACAATATGGCGAGATTAGCATTCATAAAGTATTTGAAATAATAACTTCGTCTGCCTATTACAGGAACTTGAGTAAAGAGCTCTTTCTCGAATTAATTAACTATATGGCAAAAAACGGGGTTATCAAAGTAGAAAATAATAATATTAAAATCGGAAAGATGTTTTTCAAAATATGGAGATTTGATAGGGATAATAAAACTGGTTGGATGAGGGGATTTTCAGAATTTTTCTCCTTTATAAATACTGATGATACTTTTAGTGTAAAATACGAAAATAAGCCTATAGGAGAGATAGATGCTATCTATGTGTATAAGCACCTAAGAAGTAACGATAATATTAGAATAGGTGGCAAGCTTTGGCATATAACTAATGTTGATTTAAATAAACTAACGATAAATGTTATACCCTCAAATAGTGGTGAAGGAGAAATTCCCATTTGGAAAGGAGAAAACATATCAAAATCTTCGTTACTTCCTAAACAAATTGAAGAACTACTTAAAAACGGTTTAGATACTGAGGATACAGAAATCCTTGATGAGGAGGCTAAAAACGCTTTAAATGAAATTATCGATAACTACAAAATACACAATTTACCTCTGCCTAATACTAGAACAATTTATGTAGAAACGGTACCAGAAAACAATGAAATAGTGTATGCAACATTAGTAAGTGAGAAAATAGCTAATACAATGTCCCATTTACTTCTATATTTGGCTACTAAGAAATACAATTTAAATGTTTCTGCTAGAGCTTCAATATATGGTTTCTCGATTAGGGGTGTAAATGAGGATTTACTAAAAGAGTTATTGACTTTAAGTGAGGATGAGTTAAAATCGTTAATTATCAGAGTTATAACAAGGTCTCCGTTATTTTTAGCTACTTTAAAAGAGATACAGTATAGCTTTGGTAAGATTAATAAAGTTTCAAGAAAAGAAGATAAGATATTAATCAGAGAAGCCTTAAAGCAAACTATTTCTAAATACTTTAGCATAAAGAAAACAATACAATATCTAAAGTCTATTAAGGAAGGGGAAATAGAAATAATTCATACAGAAGGACTCTCACCTTTAGGTAAAGCAATATTAGCTCATACGCCGATAAGACCATGGATATTCGATCTAAATCTAAGAATTTATAATGCATTGAAAGGAGGTGCATACACACTTGACGAGCTCTCTGAGATTCTGGGGATTTCTAAGAAGACTTTGGAGTTAAAACTTAAGAAATTAAGAAAACCAGAATCTAAATATAGGACATGTACATTTATTGATGTAGATACACATGAATATAGATGGTTACTAGTTGAGGACTTTAAAGAAGTCGTAGATTCTGGTGATTATTACAACTCATTTAACCCAGTAAACTTAGATGAAACGTACGTGGTAGTAATGAGACCCTATCAAGCTGATGGTACTTTCGAGATAGTACTGAGAGTTAAGGATCTGATAGAGAATTTAGATGAATTCACTAGAAAAATACCATATAATGAAATTCTTGAACTTAAAATAAAAGATCCTAACGACTCTCTTGTAGCATCAATATCGCCTAAATATTTCTTTGTGAATAAATCAATAGTAGGGTTTTTAGTTTTAAACGCAATAAGTTACATACAAAACCTAAAGTACGGATGATGAATGCCCATGAGTAATGAATAGTGATTAAGGCCCGTGTTACTGATCTGCCAAGAGGGGCACAGATTTATTTTTTATACATCTATCATTTTTTACGATCATAAAATGGCTGTGAAGAAACCAAACGAAATTATAGTATCAAGGGCAAAAAACATAGAAGATTATGTATTAGATATTATCGTAATGTTTAACCAGGGGTTTGAAGAAGTAGAGGTTAAAGGAATAGGGCCAGAGATAAATAAAGCGGTAGACGTTTATAATCAATTAGTTGCTAGATTAGGAGAAGGCGTAAAATTAGAAAAGGTAGATATAGGAAGTGAAGTTAAAGACAAGAGAAGGATATCATATATCTTGCTTAGGCTCAAGAGAGTTTACTGACGCTATGGTAGTAATTCCGTTGACCTCAGCCAATATCTCACTTAATATACTTTCACCATTAACTTCGCCTTTCGCAATTCTATCTATTCTTGAATATAATAAGCTAGTACGATCTTCACTAATAAAGCTTGAGAAATTACTACTGAGAATTTCATAAGCAGTCATACCTCTTTTAGTGGCAATAAGGAAAGACCTCTTTTTGCTTTCCACCACATACCCGTGCTTAATTAGAGATGTAATGGTCTTTGCATAAGTACTCGGCCTTCCTATATTCTTCTCCTTCATGGATTTTATCACTTCAGCGTAATTTAATAGGGAAATCGTTGAACCTCTCTTCAACTTAGCTTCTGCATTCACAGACCCAATTGGAACATTGTAAACTTTTATTGGGTATATAGTTGTGAATCCACCTATTGCTCTCACTGGCAACTCCACCTGCACTTTCTCACCATTAACGTTAATCTCGAACTGTTGAACTATAACTTTTGATGGCTTCATTTGACTGGCTATAAATCGCCTAAATACTAAATCATACACCTTAAAGTGAGCCCATGTAAATCTTATATTATATTTAAATGGATTATCCTCTAATTCCTTCTGTAAATCGTTCAAATCCAGTGGCATGGTAGGCCTTATGGCCTCATGTGTACCTTCATTCCCCCAGTTCTTTCCCTCAAATTCAGCACTACCTATTTTATTAAGGTACTCCCTAGCTATAGCTATTCCAAAATTTGAGATATGAGTACTATCGGTTCTATGATATGTTATTAACCCCGCCTCGAATAACTCTTGAGCAATTTTCATTGTTAGAGAGGAGTTGATTCCAAGTTTGTTATATGCATCAATTAGTAGAGAATCAGTAGTATATGGTGGATATGGATTTACTAATTCCTCCCTTTCGGCTAACATCTTTACGTTAACCCTTATGTTACGTAAATAGTTTTCTGCATCTCCCTTATTTTTAAAATATTTCTTTAAAGTATAATCTCCGATTCCCACTAAAACAATCCAACCTTGTTTATCTTTATACTCTTTAGTCCTTTCAACAATCCAACCCAATACTGGACCTTGAACCCTACCGGAACCGTTATTACCATCACCGATTCTATCCTTTAAGAACTTACTTAATTCAAAGCCTATCCAGCGGTCCTCTATTCTCCTAACTATTTGACTAATTACCTCATTAATGTTAATATTTCTCTTATTACGCAAAGCCTCTAGTATTGCGTTTTTAGTTATCTCATGATAGAAGATTCTGTAGACACTCTTATTATACGGCTTAATTAATGAAAATAAGTCAAAAGCTATCTTTTCCCCTTCTTGATCCGGGTCAGTGGCTATGTATACCTCATCTACTTCAGAACTTACTAGCCTTATGGCGTTTATAATCTTCTCTGAAGAAAACAGCAGAGATGAACCGCAATAGGGGCATTTTTTCACTCTCTGGGCTATAGTCTTACCACAACTATAGCATTTATAAATTGGGGAATAGTTTACAGTAAACCCGTCCTCATGAATCTTCACACCATGGTAGCCAATCTCCTCTGTTGTTAAATCCGTTACATGGCCTTTAGAAGCTAAGATGTTAGCTATCAGAATTTCATCATTATTAATTATAACGCTTTCATAAACTGGAACCCCGAAAACCTCACGCCTAATAGGTTTGCTGAACATTTTAGCTATAGTCTTAGCTTTAGTTGGCGACTCTACAATTATTAGTACAGTTTTTATAGTCTTCGTTTTTTCGCTGAAATTACCGTTTCTAGTTTCATTAATCTTTACCTTTACTTCTTCTATGTCGATTTCATTTAAATTAACGAATTTAAAGTCGCTATAGAGGTTCTTAAGTCTTTTTTGAAGTATATCAAATAGGTCTTTATCATCAACTAGCAGTATGCTTAATCCTAATGTTAAAGTGTTATTATACAGCCTACTAGCCCTACCAGACCCTTGAAGATAAGTAATTATATCTGGCATCAGTATATAGTAAGCCTTATTCTCTCTCCTAATTACTGAACTATCTAATAGTAACTTATTTATCTTTCTTGAAGATAACGTATCAATAATTGACTCCTTTAGCTTTACAATTTTTTCCTGCAATTCTTTTAACTTTCCCTCTAATTTTTCAGACTTCTTAATTGATATTTTAATCATTTGTAACTCAGAAGGAGAAAGCAATAGTAGCTTTTTCTTTAAATCTTTCACATCAATTGATAACCCCTCAGCAACTTTCACTGTGGTTAACGGGTTATTTAATGCTTCCTCTAACGGTAGCTTATATTTAGGAATTCCATAAAATATTACGTACTTTATCCTTTTAGGCTCATCTATACCTCTCACAGCAACACCGTAATAGCTCGCAGAACCAACTAAGAAGTCCACTTCCCCAGCAGAGAGTTTATCGATAAATTTTCTCCCAGATATTGCCTTTTCTACCCTAATACCATTATTTTTAAGTAACTCATATATCTCATTTATTTTACTTCTTCCCAAGTCCTTTGATACTAGAATTAATCCCCCATCATCGTTTAATTTTGTAATTACCTCATACAAGTCCAGGCTATCGTAGAACGCATCTATTATGTTTCTATTATAAATCTGGATAGTTGAGGGTTCAAATCCAGTTAGTAACCTTAATGCTAACTGCTTAAGACCTTTAGGTCTTAACGTAGCGCTCGATACTATGAATTGGGAAGAGAAATGCCAATTACCAAATATAAATCCCTCAAGTTCGAATATCCTCTTCCTCACCTCTTCATCCTCTTTAACTTTTAACAATCTCCTCAATTTTACTAATTGAAGTGCAGAATCAAACACTTGATCTGGTATTTGAAGTATTTTAGCTATATTTTCTGTTGTCTTACCGCTTTTCAATATCATGTCAGCATCATCAACTATCACGAGCTTAGGCCTTAGGCTACTATATTCAGAGGTTCTCTTATTAATAGCATAAAAAGTGGTAACATTAATCTTATTTTCTTCTGGTTTATCACAACTTACCTCTTTATAGTGAGCTTTTAGTCTTTTACATATTTGATCTTTTAACGAATTAGTGGGTACTATGAACAATGAGGTTTGACCAAAAAATATTGAGTAAACGATCAGAGTAGTAGTCTTCCCTACACCGGTGGGGGCTGAGAGAGAGAAACTTTCCCCTCGCACAAGTTTTCTTAACCAATATTGTTGTATAGGCCAAGGTTTTTTACCTACGACTCTCTCGAATAGTTCTTCAACTTGCTTATTTAATAAGTTGTTGTAATAGGTCTCAGCATAGCCCTTTAATGAAGAGTTCTGAAGAAGTAGTTCATATATAGTTTTAACATCTAATTCACCCTCAACTCCAGGTAGGCAGTTCTCACAAGGTATACCCTTAGTCAAACGATCAGCAGTTATTGGACCATTACAATTAGGGCATCCAAATAAGTATCTTATCTTTAACATTCTAACATTTCAGTTTGGACTAGTATGATTTTAAAAGATGAAATACAGAGTGATACTCGGCTTAACACTATAAAAGGAGATAAATTCATGTTTTAGATAACTTTAATTACCTCTTTATACTATCAGTAAAGCGATACGGGTGATATACGTGAGCACCGCCGCAACTCCAAGCAACGTAGTATTAGTTGGTAAAAAACCTGTAATGAACTATGTATTAGCAGCCTTAACTCTACTAAACCAAGGAGTAAATGAAATAGTAATAAAAGCTAGAGGAAGAGCAATAAGTAAAGCTGTAGACACAGTAGAAATAGTAAGGAATAGGTTCTTACCAGACAAAATAGAAGTTAAAGAAATAAGAATTGGAAGCCAGGTAGTAACAAGCCAGGACGGTAAACAATCAAGAGTCTCAACAATAGAGATAGCGATAAGGAAAAAAGCATAAAGATATAAAAAGATATAATAATTTTTACGTGTCTTTTCTTAAAAGCTTAATTATAGCGAGTGAGATAATATAAATCGTGATAATATGACTTCAAACCAACAACAACCCGCATTTAGGATAGAATTTGAAGGAAAGGCAAAAATAGGTGAAATTTTAGGAAATTTCGTACCTATCCAGTTAAAACCAGAAGATTTCTCTAGCCCACTTTCACTACAGATGGCATTAAGTAGAATTTATGAAGAACTAATGAGAACATTAACGCAAGCTCCAACTAAACATTACGTTGCAGAAGTTAGGTTTAACGATTCTATGAACAACCAAGTAGTTGTCGGAGTAGACTTCGGACAAACTATACCACCGTTAAGTAAAAAAGAGGTTAAAGCTAAAATAATCATCGAGTTTTACGACGAAGAATAGCTCTTCTTCTAAGATATTGAAAGGAAATTTCTCCTAAATATTCCTCAAAAGGTAATACTTTATAATTCATATCTCCGACTTTAATTAGGACTCCTACGTTTGTCAGATATCGTATTACGTTTAAAGAAACTTTTTTCGAAAAATATGGAGAAAGTATGTCTAATGCCTCACCTAAATTAAATTGCCTATCTTTGAATTTCTTATAAAGTAAATAGTATATCACAATTTCCCTTTTCTTAAACCATCTCATTTTTCAACAGCCTAGTTACTCATCATTTTCTCAGTCCTTACAAGTCCTATCATTCTTTAATTAGGTTATAATATAAATTAATAAATATGCCTTATGCTGATAGAGGAGACAAAATATGCAAACCGGGAGAATATAGTAATATAAAGAAGGGTGACATAATATTAATATATCCAGCTTTACTTAAAATTAAAGGATATTTAATAGAGTTTCCCCCACTTTCAATTATTTCAGACGAGTGCGAAAACATTATTGAAAGCCCTAATTGGATTGAAGGATATGTAGTTAAAGGTGACGAAAAAATAGTATTTTATGAAGGAGAGGAAGAAGTTTATGGAAGTATTGAAGTTAAAGAAAATATATTGACCGCTTATACTCTTAAATCCTTATTACCAGATAGTATAAGACTAAAAGTCTTAAGAGCCAAAGTAGTGGGTAATCCTATATTAAGTATTAAAGATTTGACATTAGTTTCATTACAAAGGGGTAGAGTAGTCTCAGTTTATACTAAAGACTTGACACATTACTTTAAACCTTTTGCATATTCAATTTTCTATTACATTACATCTTCATCGTCAGAGGAAGCTGGTTGAAAATTATCGAGTAATAACTCTTTTCTCTTCATAGACTGGAACTCTTCTGGTGTACCCATGGTGATTATTTCATATAATTTAGCTACTTTACCATTACTGGGTCTTAAAAGCCTACCAAGCCTCTGAATGAATTGCCTTCTAGATCCAGTACCGGTTACAATAATTCCCACATTAGCATCTGGAATATCTAGGCCTTCATCACCTACAGTGGTTAGGACTAGAATACCACTCTTTATATTCTTAAATATATTAAGTATTTTTTCTCTCTCATGTTTGCTCATTTTTCCAGTAATTAGGAGAGCATTTAAAGCCCTAGCTAGTTCCTCAGCTTGTTCTACGTATTGTGTAAATATAAGTATTTTATTCCCATTCTCACTCTTTACTATTTCTCTCACTTTATCTATCTTTTGTTTAGCAAGATTAGTTATCTTTTTAAGTTCGTTATAGATTTTCATAGCTTCTACAGCCTCATTATCGCCCTTCTTAACTAGTTCTAGTAATTCGGAAACCTTTCTCCCCTTAGACAGCTTTTTGAACTGTGATAATAATGCGTTATATTTAGCTTTCTCGTCTTTAGTTAAACTAACCTTAACCGGAATAATTTGGTATGGTGCTAAAAACCCCTTTGAGATAAGCTCTTGGGGGGATTTATAGTAAATTAAACCGCCCATTAGTTTAAATAACTCTTCGTGTTTCCCGTCTTCCCTTACTGGAGTTGCGGATAAGCCAAGTCTTTTATTAGCTAAAGAAGATAAAGCTATTATCTTGAACTTATCAGCTGGTAAATGATGTGCTTCATCAATTATTAGAACCTCAAACTTATCACATAACACATCCATGTGCCTATACGCAGTGTGATAAGTAGTAATAGTAATAGGCCTTATAGCCTTCTCTTCAGAATAGTATAAGCCTACATCACTTCTTTTAACGTTAGTAAATTTAAAGAAGGAATCTCTCCACTGTAACATCTGCTCTTTAGTAAACGTTACTATTAAAGCTGACTTTTTTACGTCTGACACAGCCGCAATACCTATAATAGTTTTTCCAGCACCTGTCGGTAAGGCGATAACTCCAGACCCCTTCTCAAGCCATACTTTTATAGCCTCCTTCTGATACTCTCTTAATTCACCTTTAAATTCTATTTGTAAATCCTTAATTTGTAAGTCAAGTTCCTTAACCCTTAACCCGTTTTGTAAAAACGTTTCCTTGAGAGCTGCATAATAATAAGGAAATGTTTTAAATACTTTTTCATTCTTATCATATTTTATAATTTTCTGTTCGTAAAATTCTTTTATTATGTCTAATAGATAAACGTAAGGCTTAATTATAAGCTCACCGTTCTTTAGTTGAAACTCTACATCGTATCTTGGTAAAGCTTTTTCTAATTCTTTTATATCATTTTCACTTAGCTTTACTCCTACCTCTTCCAGTATTGAAATGATATCTTCTAGCTTTACACCGTTCTTTTTAGCTCTTTCTATATCTATCAAAAATATAGACCCCTTAGATGGATCCCTAGTGATAAATCTCGAAAACGTCAGCAGTTTCTTAAAAGTTTCCTCATCCACCCAATGCTGTAAGTAAAAAGTCTTCGAGATCACCTCGAATCACTTCCACATAAATAACACTTAATTGTGTACCCATTTTAACTACGAAGTCATTAAAATTAGTTATTTCGTAAATAAAATAAGTATTACCATTATTACTCTCACTCTTCTGGTCAACCTCATTTTTATAAACACAACAAGCTTTCAGAAAAGGTTCTTGATAGTTAATTTGCGTATACAGAAAAACACCATAAATTTCATCCGAATATGGGTTAACATAGAATATTAAGCCATCACCGTTAGATAACGTAAGTCCTATAAAGCTTTTACCTAACTCTTCAGCCTCGCTTAACCCTAACAACAAGGACTCTTTTAAGCCCTTTAAGCTAAAGTTAAGGAATTCTTTTACGTTCACTTAACTATTTTAATCGTAACAAGAAATAAAAGTTATGAATACACAGAACTTTCTTTTAATCCTTACCACAATAAATACCATGGAAGGCGCTAAAAGAATAGGGAAAACATTAGTTGATGAGAGGTTAGCCGCTTGTGTTAATATAATACCTTATATAAAGTCCTACTATTTTTGGGAGGGTAAAACAGTAGAAGATGACGAAATACTACTCATAATTAAAACCAGAGCAGAAGTAAAGGACAAAATTATACAGAGGATAAAAGAATTACATACGTATCAGATCCCAGAAATCATAGCATTTGATTTTAATGAAGGTTTGCCAGACTATTTGAAATGGATTACAGAGAGTGTGAGAACTGATGGAAGTTGATGAAAAACTCATCAAAAAATTAGAGAATTTAGCACTAGTAGAACTTACACCAGATGAAGAGAAAAGACTGATTATGGATGTTCAAAACATTTTAAAATTCTTTGATAAGATTAATGAACTCGATTTAGCGAATGTAGAGCCTATGTTCCACCCAATATCAGCTGGCAAGCTTAGAAAAGACGAACCAATGAAACCGTTATCCAGAGACGAGGCGCTAAATAATGTTAAGAGAAAAGAAAACGGTTATATCATAGGGCCAAGGACTTACGGTGATTAAATGATAGCCTCACTCGTTGAAGACTTAAAGAAAGGTAATATATCTCCAGAGGAATACGTTGAAAAAACATATGAGATTATAGAAAAGGTAGAAAAGAGGATTCATGCCTTTATAACGATTAGGCCCAAAGAGGAAGTACTTAAAGAAGTAAAGGAAAAAGTTAAACAGAGAGAAGGAAAATTAGCGGGCGTGTTGATAGCAGTTAAGGATAACATATCGACTAAAGGAATTAGAACTACTTGTGCCTCTAAAATGTTAGAGGAATATATCCCACCCTATGATGCCACTGTGATAGAAAAGTTAAAGCAAGAGGGTGCTGTCATATTAGGAAAGACTAACATGGACGAATTCGCAATGGGCTCAACGACCGAAACTAGCTACTTCGGACCAACGAGAAACCCTTGGGATTTAGAGAGAACACCAGGAGGATCCTCTGGGGGAAGTGGTGCTGCACTAGCTAGTAATATAGTTCAATTAGCTTTAGGTAGCGATACCGGAGGCTCAATTAGGGCTCCAGCAGCTTTTAATGCGGTTTTCGGTCTTAAACCCTCCTACGGTACTGTAAGCAGATACGGTTTAGTAGCATATGCAAATAGTTTAGAACAAATAGGGCCTATGGCTAGAAATGCTTATGATTTAGAACTACTTTATACCATCATATCTGGAGATGATTGGAGAGATGCTACTACTATAAATTTTGAGAAAAAACCAATTGAATTAAGTGAGCTAAAAGGAATAAAAATTGGGTTACTGAAAAATATCCTAGATTATTCTCAGAAAGAAGTTCAAAGCATCTTTAACTCTTTGCTTAATAAATTAACTAGTGAAGGAGTGGAAATCAATGAGGTCGAGCTTAAATATGCTGAGTATGCTTTACCAGCATACTATATTATAGCAATGTCCGAAGCCAGCTCAAATTTAGCTAGATTCGACGGAGTCAGATATGGATATAACAAATACTATGATGGTGTATGGAAAGAAACATTTGCAAAAAATAGAGGTGAAGGATTTGGAATTGAGGTGAAGAGAAGAATACTTTTAGGTAGCTTTATTTTAAGTGCAGGTTATTACGAACAATACTACGTGAAAGCATTAAAAGTAAGACGTTTAATAAAAGATGAGCTCGACTCCCTACTGAAAAAGTTTGATCTAATCGTATCACCCACAATGCCCGTTTTACCGCCTAAAATAGGTGAAGTAATCGATGACCCGTTAAGAATGTATGCAATGGATTTAAACACTGTCTTGGCAAACTTAGCTGGAATTCCAGCACTTTCCCAGCCTGCAGGATTTTATAATAATTTACCAATAGGGTTACAATTAATGGGTAAATATTTATCGGATTATTACCTAATGGCTGTTTCAAAGCTCATACAGAAAATAACTAAACTTTATGATTTAACCGCACCTATAAGTTAGATTTTTAACTTTTTAAAACGATAGATAGGCGTATGGAAAGTAAGGTAAGAATTGACACTTTTAGTATAGTAATGAGAGAATTAGAGAAAGAGAAATACCACCTTGTAGGTAGTCATAGTGTTTACAAGAAGTGTCATTGGACTCATGAGGCTTTGACATCAAATAGATATTGCTATAAGGGGAAATTCTATGGAATAGAAAGTCATAGATGCGTTCAAATGTCACCATCAGCTGCATGGTGTTGGTTTAGATGTATCCATTGTTGGAGATTAGAACCAGAAGATATAGGTTTAGATTGGGATGAGACTAAAATACCTTACGAGGATGAACCAGAAATTATAGTTGAACAGTCAATTGAAGAGCACAAAAGGGCTGTATCTGGATATTTCGGAAGAGAAGGAGTTAGTAAGGAGAAGGTAGTTGAAGCAATGAACCCTAAACATGTTGCAATAAGCTTAACTGGAGAGCCTACACTTTACAGTAGGTTAGGGGAGTTAATTAAGGAATATCACAAAAGAGGACTAACAACTTTTCTGGTCACAAGTGGTGTAAGACCAGACATTTTGGCTAGCTTAGAAGAAGAGCCTACACAACTTTTCGTATCATTACAAGCCCCTAATGAGAAGAAACATAAGTTAATAAATAGGCCAATAGTTGCTAATTCGTGGAACTTAGTAATGGAAACACTTAAAATGCTCCCAAGCTTTAGCTCTCCAACTGTAATTAGGATGACTATGATTAAAGGATTCAATATGAGTGAGGAGGATGCAAATGAGTTTGCAAAAATAATAGAAATTGCACAACCTACTTATATTGAAGTTAAGGCTTATATGCATGTAGGTCCTTCTACATACAGACTAACTAAAGACGCTATGCCTAGACATTCAGAAATTAGGGAATTTGCTAAATTGCTTTCGTCCCTCACTGGATATAAAATTTTATCCGAACATGTTCCGAGCAGGATAGTGCTATTAAGCAAATTAGATAGGCCAATCCAAATAGGAAATGCGTGGACTGAAAATTGGAATTGGATGACTAAAGATATAGAAGATGATATCCATGGAGAATATGAACAAGCTGAAAAAAGTTGTACGGAGGGTGAAAGTTGAAAAGAATTTAATATCTCGTGCGAAATAGCAAAAATTCTAGCATATACTGTGAATAAGCAGTTTACTCAATCAGAGTTAGCTAAGTTTCTGAACATTTCACAGCAAACAGTTTCTAGGAAACTTAAAGAGTTAGAAGATAACGGTCTTATCATAAGAATTATATCAAAAGATGGTGAAATAGTTAAACTTACTGAGGAAGGAGAGAAATTTTTATTATCGTGCATAGAGAACCTACGAGTCGCAGTGAGTAATAATAGGATTTTAAAAATCAAGGGAAAGGTTACTTCTGGTTTAGGTGAAGGAAGAATATTCTTATCATTACCTTACTATATGAATTCACTAAAAAAGTTCTTAGGTTTTGAACCTTACCCCGGTACGTTAAACGTTGTTATATATGATAGACTTTCCATGGAAAACAGGTTAATACTTGATGCAAATCGCGGTATAATGATTCCAGAATATAAGGAATCTAATAGAGTTTTAGGCAGTGTCAAAGCTTTTCCTGCAACTGTAAATTCTCTTTCACCAGCAGCAGTCGTAATACCCGCAAGGACTACCCATCCAAAAAGTGTAGTTGAAATTATATCACCATATTATCTCAGGGAAAGGCTTAACCTAAAAGACGGAGATGAAGTCCAAATAGAAATTTACCTTTAACTTTCCTCTTTTTCACAATACCTTTTCACGATCTCATTGATTATAGATGAGGTGCTTGAATGTTTCCATTTATTCACCCTTGAAGGGAATTTTATTATCCTAACGTCCTTAATGCCCCTCTTGCTTAGTTCTTCTAATAATGATTTCTCATCAACTTTCTGATCCGGCCCTAAGAAAATTATATCTGGTTTAACCCTTTCAACACTCTTCAAGAAGTCTTTCTCATCTCCTAGAAATGCATCGAAAACATACTTAATACTCTTAATAACCTCTAACCTTTGATTCTCATCATTTATAGGAGGTCTACCTTTTATTCTCTCAGAGTTTTTATCCCTAGCCACAGCAACATAAACCCTTCCATACCTAGAGGCTTCTCTCAAAAACTCAATATGGCCAGGGTGCAATATGTCGAACGTACCAGCAGTAAAAACCCTTTTAGATATCTGAGATTCTGGGTCTATCCCTTCCTCAATTAACATAGTATCTAGTAAACCTTCGGCGTAAGCAATATCTACTAAGGCTGTTGCCTCATCCCCTTTATTTAAATAATATTCAGCATCTTCTGTATATTGTGATACTAGCTGAAATATTTTCTCATGTTTGTTTATAATTTCTGGGGGAATTTTACTTAGCCTATCTTTCATGCCTTTAATATATTTCTCTACTCTTTCCTTGATTGCCTGAGACATTTTAATCCCTCTAGCTCCATAAAGTGCAAACTCTTTGACGGGAATACAATTATATGTGGTGGTTGGATGAATTTATAATTGAGTGCCTCCTCTACGGTTAAACTCACCACTTCCTCATCTTCACAACCTAATCTTTCTCCAACTACTACTAGAGAGTCCTTATTCACAATATTACCCTTCTCTAATTTCTCCATTTCAAGTAGTAACTCTATTGCTTCTCTAGCCGTCATCAGTTTCCCATCCCTTATATCCAAATAGAAAATTGTATGTAATCCTCTCTCTAGATTCTCTTTCAATACATTATATGGTGTAATGTCTATTTTTCCATTTATCGGATATGTAATCGTAACTGATTTGCCAAATTTATATGAAGATAATAAACTTTTTGAAATTATGTAACAATGAACAGAAACTCCGGGAATTACTTTGACCTCATGCCCCTTATTTTTAGCTTCTACTAAAAGGCTCACATGAGTAGTAGCTATTACTGGATCTCCTATACTTGCTATACTCACGATTTTACCGTTATTTAAATCATCTATAATTTTTTTCGTATTATTTTCTATGAAATTTCTGTCTACTGCTGTTACGTTAATTCCTTTTTCTCTAAGTTTTTCTTCTGAAATATCACAAGAAACTGAAGTATAAGAATCTAAATATACAATATCACTATTCTTCAATTCTTCTAGGGCTTTAGGGGTAAGATATTTTAGGGATAATCCTAACCCCACTAATTTTAACGTACCCATTTTTATAAAAGAATAAATTTAATGCTTTAAGGTTAAGTATTACTTGACTTGACGATGATTAGCATTATTGATGAGTTTTACATAGCTGAAGATTTACCAGTGGTTTACTTTAGACCCCTTAACCTCATAATATTTTCAGATGTCCATATAGGGTATGAGGAAGAAATGAGTTCTAAAGGGATATTTATTCCAAGGGTTCAAAAGAAAAGGTTATTGAAAATATATGAGAGAGCGATAGAAGTCTTTAAGACTAATAAAGTGCTGATAAACGGTGATTTAAAGCATTCATTTCATAAATTAACTAGACAAGAGAAGTCTGAGTTAACTGAAATATTTCAATCTTTTAAGGAAAATGGAACGGAAGTTATTGTAGTAAAAGGAAATCATGATAACTATATCTCATTGGTATCTGAAAAATTTGACAACATACAGCTAGTTGACGAGTTTAGATACGATAAATACGTGTTTACTCATGGACATAAAATGGTAAATGAAAGTGATAAAATTATAGTCATAGGCCATGAGCATCCAAGGCTTAGCATTAAGGATAGACTAGGCTTCGCGAGAAAACTTCAGTGCTTCTTAAAAGTCCCACTTAAAAATAGCTCACAAGTTCTCATCTTACCAGCAATAGGCACTTATCAGGCTGGTAACGACATCTCCTTAATTCACACTAATTATATGTCCCCTATAATCAAAGAACTAGGAGTATTGGAGAAAGCAAAACCTTTCGTAATTTTTGAGGGTCAAGGAATAATGGAATTCCCAGAATTAGGGCTTTTAAAGGATCTTTTACTGTAAGATAAGGTATTTATAAATGTATTTATAAATATGTTTGTAGGTGATCCTAATACCTACCGAAGTACCCTATAAAGCAGTAGTAAATATAGAAAACATTGTGGCAACAGTTACTTTAGAACAACAATTAGATTTATATGCCATGGAAAGAAGCGTTCCTAACGTTGAATATGATCCGGATCAATTTCCCGGACTAATTTTTAGATTGGAATCCCCTAAAGTCACATCCCTTATATTTAAATCTGGAAAAATGGTAGTTACTGGAGCTAAAAGTACCGAGGAGCTTATAAAGGCTGTCAAAAGAATAATAAAGACTCTCAAAAAATACGGAATGCAGTTAACTGGAAAACCCAAAATACAAATTCAGAATATAGTAGCATCTGCGAATTTACATGTAATAGTAAATCTAGACAAGGCCGCATTCTTATTAGAGAATAATATGTACGAACCGGAACAATTCCCCGGACTTATTTATAGGATGGACGACCCACGTGTAGTTCTGCTGGTATTCAGTAGTGGTAAAATGGTAATAACTGGAGCTAAGAGGGAAGAAGAAGTTCACAGAGCAGTAAAGAAAATTTTCGACAAATTAGTGGAATTAGATTGTGTAAGGCCGGTTGAAGAGGAAGAGATAGAGTTTTAAATGTATTTACGATTTTTACCTTAATGACTGCAAAACACGGTAAGTATATTTACGTAGAAATTGAAAAAGGAAAGATTGCGAAGATAAGATTTTTTAAAGGAATAGAAGAGAGTAAGGAAGAAGCATACTTGATAACTGGTAAGATTGTGAAGAAAATTCCTAGAAAGGCTAAGGTTAAGAAGCTTGATGACTTACCAGAACCAGTGAAAGAAAAACTGAGAGTTAAGTAATAAATCTATATTTTTCAAGCAAACTAAGGATAATGTAAACAGTAATTAAGATAAAAGTAGTTATCGATAAGGAGTAAATTGTCTGTAACTGTAATTCATATACATTAGTTTCAATATTTTTAGAGATGACCACAATAATATAATAAATAATCACAACAGAGAATATTTTATATATATCATGCCATACTCTAATATCCCTATTAACTATTTTATTTATCGCCTTACCGCCAATCAAAATTATGATTGAAAATACGAAATAGGGGGACATTGACAAAGCTATATCTATATATGTTACAGTAGCGTAATATCTAACATTTTCAAAAACTAGATAGCCGTTTATTATCCCAGCTATAAACGAAATTATTGCTATTATTGCTATTATAACCATAATAGTAGAGTTTTCCCACCATTTTTCTATCAGATCATCTATACCTAAACCCCTAATAACAAATGCTGAACCTATAACCATTAGAATAATGGGGCCTAAGTATGCTGTAAGGTTTAATAAAGAGAATAAGCCAAAAATAAGGAAAATCAAACCCGGAACTCCAAGAAAAATCCTTGAATAACGTGGTTCGGACAACGCCTTTTTTAAATATCTCGCTAGTAAAGCATAAGTTTCCTCAACACCTCTATATTGTTCTACTAAAACTCTTTCAATTCCTATAATTTTTAATTTAGATTGTATTATAGGAATTGCTTTTGCGTCCTCTGGGCTATCATACACTATGACTGCTGATGTCGGTTTTACTTTCTCTACGACTTTATCTAATTTCTCGGAAAACGCAAGTTGGCTATCTAATGATCCCTTATCGCTTCCAGAGATAAACGCTATCTCAACATTTTCTTTCCCTTCTTCTTTTAATTTCTTATAGATATTCCTCGCTACTATCATAGCGTTAAAGTCCGAGTCGGTAGGGATCATTTGTTCAGCTACTTCAATAGCCTTCTTTACTTCTTCCTCCCCTATCAATGGAGTTTGTAAGCCTATCCTGCCTAGATCATCATCTATGTCAATGTAAATTACTATTATCTTCTCCATCACTGTTATTTTCGTTATAATATAGTATTAAAAGTTCCTCAAATGACAACTTCTTGTTATTCTTGAGCTTCTCCTCAATCTTTTTCCTCTTTTCCTCCAATAATTCTTTAATGTTATTAGACCTTAATTGTTGCTCATAAATTTCTGTCATGCTTTTACTCTTAGCCGTTTCCCTAATCTTCTTTAATTGTTCTTTTAATTTACCTATTTCATTCCTCTTATTCTCTATTTCAGCCTTATTTTTATTCAATTTCTCTTCAATTTGGTTAATTTGAGTATTTAACGCCTCTATTTCCTTTTTTAATTTATCTCTCTCCTCTTTCAATTGTTGCAATAACTTTCTCTTTTCTGCTACTTGATTCCCTAACTCTAACATCTTTTGTCTTATTGTAGATAACTCTACTCTTTTAGCTAATAATTCTGCTTTATTTTCAGTATTCTTCTCTATTAATCGGACATATTTTTTAGCAATTTGTAATTTCCTTTCTAACTCAGCTATTTTAATGATTATCCTCTTTTCCTCATCTAGCGATAAACTTGATGTTTGAAGCCTCCATTCCAACTGTTCAATTTTTTTCATTATAGAATTAGGATCTAATCTCTCCTTAAGTTTAGAAACCTCCTTTAATTGCTCAAATTCCTTTCTTATTTCACTTATTACTTGAATTAAATTCTGCTTTTGACTCTTTAACTGCCTTATTTCTTCAACCTTAGCCTTTAGTTCCTCTCTCACCTGGTTAATTTGCTCTCTTATAGATTTTATCTTCTCAATCTTTTCCCTTCTCTTAGCTCTAGTTTTCTTTATCTCATCTATGAGCTCTTTCCTCTCTTCTTTTAACTTTCTTAACTCCTCATATACTGCTGAAAGTTTTTGTTGAATCTCAGCCTCTGAGGATTCAGTTTCTGACATTCAACTACAACTCTATTCAGATAGTTATATGTTTATTTGTAAACACTCTTGCTAATAAGCAATGAACCCCATAATTTCAATCCTAAGAATCCGTAATACCATTCCTAACTCAATAAGGTATTATTATAAATATTAACTAATATACAAAAGCCTATATACATGTTGTGAAAAGGCTAAAACTCATTGAAGTAGGGGAATTCTATAAAATTACACTGAAAAATAAATGGTTAATTAAAGCCAGAAAAGACATAGATTATGATAAAACAAATTATATAGGAAAAATACTTGTAGACGAGAATGGTAATAGAATAGGAAAAATACTGGATGTTATAGGGAATACAAACAATCCGTATATTTTGGTTTACCCATTAAAAGGAACAGAACCAAAGGGAAAAATTTTTGTAGAAATTATAGAAAAGAAGAGGAGGAGATGAATATGAGATGCCCAGAATGTAACAGAGAAGATTCTATAACTCACGACCCGCAAACCGGAAGATTAGTCTGCACGAACTGCGGTTATGTATTTGACGAACTAATCATCGATCAAGGACCTGAATGGAGGGCTTACACGCAACAAGATAGACTAGAAAGAGAAAGAGTTGGCGGGCCTATAACCCCTAAAGTCCATGATTATGGAATAACGACCAGAATAGGAGGGGGCTATATAAGGGCTAAGGACAGGATGAAAACGCTTAAGCTCAGATTGATTCAAAACAAAATAAGAGTAAACGCAAAAGAGAGAAAACTTGTAACATATCTATCAACCCTTAATAGCGAAGCCTCAAGGCTAAACTTACCCGAACACGTTAAAGAGACTGCAGCATTATTAATAAGAAAGCTAATAGAGGAGGGAAAGGCTAGAAGAATAGACATGTATACCCTCATTGCCGCGGTCATTTATTACTCGTGTCAAGTAAACAGAGTTCCCAAGTCATTACAAGAAATAAGGATTTCATACAACTTACCGGCCTCAGAGTTATGGAGAGCATTGGAAAGAGTACAGGAGGTAGCAAAACAGGTTCGAGGCTTTAGACCGAACATTAAGCCAACAGAGTACATACCTAAAATAACAGAAAAATTAAACTTACCGGCTTATGTTTCATCAAAAGCATCTGAACTTGTTGATCTGATGCATAGACACGGTTTAACAAGCGGTAAAGGATATACCGCACTTGCGGCTGCCAGTGTGTATCTTATTAGTACTTTAATGGATGTAAAGAAGACGCAAAAAGATATTGCAAATACATTAAATATTACAGAAGTCACAATAAGAAACAGATATAAAGAGATCATAAGTAACTTTGACATAGAGGTTAGACTGTGATAAAAAAGTAAATAAGGAGGAAATGATATAATATTATATTAGCCAACACGGTGAAGATGATGGAATCAGACACGATTTCTTACGAAGACCTTATCTATCAAAAGATAAAGGAAGCTGGAGAAAGGGGAATTCCACAGAGGGAGCTTATTAAGGAATTAGGACTAGATAATAGAACCGCAAATCTTATAATTAAAAAATTAATAGATAAGAAAAAAATTAGGAAAAAATCTGTAAAAGAAAACGGTAAAAATATTATAAAATTATATGTTAACGAGGAAGAGATATCAATAAATATATGGGTAAATTTGGATTCTGTGACTGATATACCCTGTTTTACATGTAAAAATCTAAATAAATGTGGTAACGGAAGTATAATAAATCCATCAACTTGTACACTTCTCTCTAGGTATATTTTATCTAATATTAGTGCTAGTGGTTGAGACTTTTTTAATACACTCCTTCACTTCATCTAAGCTAAAGTTAGTTTTTATGCCTACCTCATCAAAATGGGTTAGATAAGCTTTTCCACCTAAACATTCTATCACCTTATCCCTTTTAGGAGTATTAACCTTTAGCCTAGATGATATAAAATCTAATTTATAAAAGGGCTCAGAAATCTCCGATTCCATATAAATTTTATCTAAAAGCTTATTTATGGAAACAAGGGATTGAAAATAATTAAACTCCTTAAGTTTATCCCTTATTTGTATCAAAAGCTCTTTATCATATATAGGGCCGTCATATGCTGGACCGTAAACTCTAAGCTTAGAACCACATCTAGGACATTTCCTCTCTTCTAAATAATCATTTTTATCTCTATAACCACAAGAAGGACATTCATAAAAGTATTTTAACTTAGAAAGTAAGTGATCTGCCTTTTTAGCACCTCTATTAATTTTAAAAAATACTCTATAATAATATTCGTGATAATAGGCGAATATAGGAACTGTGGCTTTTTCAATTATAGAGGCTTCTCTAATAGCCTTAGAAATTAACCCCCTAATACCCAATTCTTTAGAAAAACTTAACTTTTCACAAATGATATCATATTTCCTTCTCGCAGAAGTTTTTGATGAACAAACTAATGCTGATAAATCTGTCGCAGTTATAGCAACATAACCTCCTTTAATTGATGAGTTAAATGCGCTCAATAAGAACTTAGAAGGTGAACCGAAAGGATCTATATCTATAAAGTCACCCTTAAGTTCATTTAATAATGAATTAGCATCCCTATTGAATACCTTTCCAGTGACCCCGTTTAGCTCCATATTCTTTTTTATCAACTCAACTGCAATAGGGTCTATATCGTTCATGATTAGTTCGTTTATCCCTCCAACCTCTACATAATATCTAATACCACGAACACCAGTAGCTGAGAGTGCATCTATTACAATTTTTGGTTTTATTACAGAGTTAACGAGTACACTAATATCCCTATTCATTACCATTTTAGGATTGTAAAACACCGGTGCCCAAGAAGGATCAAACCTACCTCCTTTAGAATATTCACTAGGATCAGGTATTAGAAGTCTGATTTTACCCTCTTTTGTCTCAATCAATCTCATCTATGATCTCATTTAACTGACCTAGTTCATAGACATTAAAATTCTCTTTCTCATAAATTTTATGATTACGTTGGTTTCTTGTAATAATATATAGTTTAGCATTTATTTTTGAAACTAATTTCTTAGCCTCATTAAATTTCTTCAAAGAAGTTGAAGGAAAATCAGCATCTATACAGAAAAATAATTTTTTATCACTCTTAATTGCTGCCAAGTCAACCGCTGTGAATTCAAATCTTACAACCTTAAACCCTTTATCGGCTAAGTTCTTTATTAATTTGCCATATTCATCATCTATTTTATTCACAGAATCTTGAATCTCTGAGGAACTAATTTTGAAATCATCTAGTATATTCCCGATAACCTCCTCTCCAAACAGCTCAACTAACCTTTCAGCAACCTCAAGTGAAACGTATGAGTCTTCTTTCTCGTAATCATAAATTGAAATTCTAGATACTCCTAACTTTTCAGCTAATGTTCCCAGACTCATCCCCTTTTCCTGTCTTTTTTGCTTAAGTACCTTAGAATTAATTTTCACAAATATACCGCCTCTAGTTCTCATAAGAAACAGTTTTTCTCCTTCTATCATTTTTTCTAATGTATATTTGTTCATAACTAACACATTATCTCTCTCACTTACTACTTCCTCCTCCACCTCATCGTTAACAACTATCGGTAACGCGTTGCTAACCTCAGCTAATTTCTTCAAATCATTTAAAATTTTGTTATGTTTTTTATCAGAAACTTTAAGAACTAAAGTCTTTCCTTCTATGTTTTTATCATTTTTTGCTATTATGTCAACTGACTTCTTTTTTTCTGGGTATTCTATTATAGAGTAACTAAATTCTCTTTTCTTTAGTATACTAGCCAGTTCGTCAATAGTAGTCATTTTCATCATCCTCTATCGGTGCACTCCCTATGGGACTTAATGTTATAAATATTAGTGATTTAAATTCTTTTATAAGCCTTTCAACATCTCCAGTGTATAAACAAACTGAAAATTCCTGTTTATTTAATAGAATATTTATTGCCTTTTTATCCCAATCTGATCCATTAATCAAGTATTCTCCTACGTTTAAAGTCTTAACTATAACAAATGGGATCCTAACCAAATCCCACATATAAATAGGGATTTTTGAAGATAACTTCTCTAATTCAGTTTTGTCAAAATAGTGTTTATATGACCCAGAAATTGTAACATAATTCTTGCCCTCTAATGCTTCCTTTATTGTAACGAATTCATCCGGATAGAAAGAGATTGAATTCCTTAACCCTAGCTCAAAAATCTTATCTATCATAATATCACTTGAACTTAGCTAAAACCATTGCATGATCTTTATCATAGGGGTCTAACTGAATAACTTCCTCAACCTCAAACCCAGAATCCTCTAATTTCTTCACCTCAATCTTGTAAATCTCTCTAGGGTCTTTAGTAACATCAATGCTTCTAGCCTTTATTGCAAGCATTAAATAACCTTTGCTCTTCAAAAAGAAATGAGCATTATATACGGCTATTTCAGTCTCATTTGGCTGAGCTATGTCTACATAAACCACATCAACATCCTCAACTAAAAGTCTATAGTACTGTGGAAATCTAGCATCAGCAATTATGGGAAATAGATTAGGTCTACGTTGAGCAACTAGTAAAAGCTCCCTAACGACTCTAGGAGAGAACTCAATACCATAAACCTTCCCCTGAAGCTCTACTATATCAGAGACGTGGCTGGGTGTAGTTCCAGAAGCCGCACCCAAATAAAGAACCTTAGAACCCTTTACAATAGGATTATGTTTTAAGCCCTTGAGAATTGCACCAGCGAGTTTGCTCCTAAACGCGTTCCATTCCCTATATTCAACACCGTTATATTTAATTAACCTCTCCCCATAAACACTGTACCCTGGGGCCAAATTCTTAGTACATAACCTAGTAGTACCGTCAGCATAACTACATTCGTAAATATTCTCAAAGTTTGTCTCTGATACTCTGACAACCTCTAACGACATAACTCTCACCTCTTTTTATTTCTCTTTTCTCTACCTCCACCCTTAATACTTTTTTGCTTAGGTTTTTGTTCTTGTTTCCTTGGAGGAGGTTGAGCATATTTAGTCTTTATCTCCTCAATCCTCTTCTTTAACTCCTCGTTTAATTTATCACCGATATACCTACCGCTAAACGCATCTACTCTGGCAGCTATAGCTAGCTTAGCAGCTAAAGCTCTAGCGATTTTACCCCTCTGCCATCTCGGTGAGTTATGAATATCTGGATATTGGAATATAACTCCATGCTTAGGCGGTTTACCTCCCTTCCTTAACGCCCTGAATAATGCCTTTTCAGCACCTAAAACTTGAATAGTGCTAGCTGGCATTTTAGCTAAGTCCTCTAAACTTCCCGCAAGACTTAATAGCCTAGCGCCCAAAGTAGGCCCTACTAACGCAGTCACATTAGGTGCAACCTCCTTCATAACGGATTCCACATAATCGGTTAGCTGTCTACGTATATCGTAAAGCTCCAATATTGCATCGCTTAACATTTTTATGGACTTCAAATCATCTTCGCTTATATCTGCACCTATACTTCTCTTAGCGGCACTTATAACCCTCTGTACTTTATCCCTACTTAATCCTAAATCCAAAAGCCCTTCTTCAGTTATTTCATCCCTATAACCGAACTTCGATGCAATATCTGCATAAACTCTATGATCATCAACCAACTTGTCCAATTCAGGGAAATGTATGCTATACCATTCACGTAATCTTTCGGAGAATAGATTAATAGTTTTATCAATATCATCTATAGCTCTGATTGCTTGAATAACAAGTAAGTCTCTCTTGCTTGCTTCACTTCTTAATTTTCTTCTAGTATACTCAAAAGCTACATCATAAAGAAAGCTATAAACTTCTTGTTCAGAGTTAGCAAATTTCGTATCTAACGCTACTTTAACTAAATTTTCTCTGAAAATCTTGCTACCTAAATTATGAATAGAAAATGAAGCTTTTACTCCTAATTTCTGTACCTCTGGGACTTCAGCCTCATTTTCAACTATAACTTCCTCTGGTTTTAGCTTGTTTATCAATTCTATGGCACTCGGTAAAGGAACTCCTTTTTCGTTTTGTATAAGTGCATCAACTACTTTTCCTAAGTCCTTTGGATTTAAAACGTAGTCTATAAGCTTACCATTTTCATCATAAGCAAATGACCCTATCGCGTGTTCTACTAGGAATATTTTCATCAGCTCTCAGTCACACTATTTAACACTTAAGTTTAAATTTTTCCTCCCATAATAATTAAATATGCCATCCCACGGTTCATTAACAAAGGCTGGGAAAGTTAGAAACGCTACACCAAAAATGCCCAAAAAAGAGAAGCATAAAGAAGTGCCGAGAGTTAGGAATAGGCTTGAATACGAAAGAAGAGTACTAAAAGCACCACAAGCTAAGGCAGTAGCCAGGTAATATTTTTAGTTGCTCCCTTCTTTAGTTTATATATGCCAGAAAGTTATTTCGGAAAAGCATTAGATTTTTTAAATAAGTTTAATGCTGATATAGGAGACTTAGTTGAGTTAAAAAAGAACGGTGTTACAATTAGAGGAGTTTTAATGCCAACCTATTCTAAAGACGACGATATTATAGTCATAAAACTTGATAATGGGTATAATATAGGGATTTCCATCAATTCAATTAGCGAATTTAGAGTATTAAGTAAGGGAAAAAGAAGAGAAGAGGAAAGTAAAAAAGAAGAGAAGAATGAAGAAAACGGACAGACTGAAGTAATGATAATAAGCACTGGTGGTACTATTGTAAGTAAAATAGAATACGAGACAGGTGCTGTAAGGCCAGCCTTGACTACTGAAGAAATAATAGAATTCATGCCAGAAATAAATGAAATAGCTAAAATTAGCGCACAAGTACTCTTTTCTATATTAAGTGAAAATATGAAACCAGAATACTGGATAAAAATAGCGGAAGAGGCAAAAAAAGCACTAGATAAAGGAAATAAAGGAGTAGTTATCGCACATGGAACAGACACAATGGCATATACAGCATCAGCACTAGCGTTCTCGTTCAAGAGTTTAACGGGGCCTATAGTGTTTGTAGGTTCGCAAAGAAGTAGTGATAGGCCTAGTAGTGACGCTCCAATAAACTTATTTACTGCAGTCCTTACTGCCAAAAATTCTCCATTTGCTGAAGTAGTTATCAACATGCACGGCGAAACTTCAGATACTTATACTTTAGTGCATAGGGGTGTAAAAGTTAGGAAAATGCACACCAGTAGAAGAGACGCTTTCCAAACAATAAATGGCATACCGTTAGCCAAAGTTTACTTCAAAGAGAAGAAGATCGAAATGTTGAGAGAGGATTATCACGTGAGGGATAGAGAAAACAATTTAGACGCTAAATTCGATACAAGAGTCTTTTTACTTAAATATTATCCAGGCTTGTCACCAGACATTATAGATTATTTAATCTCAAAAGGAATAAGGGGGATAATAGTTGAAGGAACAGGACTTGGGCACACTTCTACGGAATTTTATGATGCCTTCAGAAAAGCTACGAAAGAGGGAATATTTGTAGGCATGACTTCACAATGCCTCTTCGGGAGAGTAAACATGAACGTTTATACCACGGGTAGACTTCTTCAAAAAGTCGGAGTAGTCCCACTTGAGGATATGTTACCAGAAACGGCTTTAGTAAAACTTATGTGGGTACTAGCACACGAGACCGATTTAGATAAGATTAAAGAACTCATGCTAACTAATTTTGCTGGAGAGATAAATTATATTCACCTACCAGAATATTTCCCGAGGTGGCACCATGACAGAATTAGATTACAGTAAATTAGGATTAAAAGTAGGATTAGAGATACACCAACAATTAAACTCACATAATAAATTATTCTGCAACTGTAGTACTGAACTAACTGAGAATTATCATTATACTTTAGAGAGATACTTGCGTCCATCCTTTAGTGAACTAGGAGAAGTTGACGTAGCTGCGTTGTTCGAATGGCAAAAAGGTAAAAAGTACGTTTATCAAGTCTCTAATAACTCTTGTTTAGTAGAGTGCGATGAGGAACCTCCCCATCCGCTTAACGAAGAAGCTTTAGCAATAGCTTTGGCAATAGCAATGGCACTAAACAGCACTATTGTGGACGAAGTTTATGTAATGAGGAAAATTGTAATTGACGGTTCAAATACCACTGGGTTCCAGAGAACTGCAATAATAGGACTTGGCGGATATATTGATGTAGAGGGAGAAAGAATAGGAATACAAACAATTGCAATTGAAGAAGATGCCGCAAGGAAAGTAACTGAAAACCCATTAGAAACCGTTTACAGCCTTGACAGATTAGGAGTACCTTTAATTGAAATATCCACAGCACCAGATATTCATTCCCCGGAGCAAGCAGAAAAAGTAGCTTTTAAAATAGGACAACTAATGAGGCTTACTGGAAAAGTAAAAAGAGGTATTGGAACAATAAGACAAGATTTAAACGTTTCGATAAGTGGTGGAGTAAAGACTGAAATTAAAGGCGTTCAAAGATTAGAATTAATACCGGATATAATAAGAAATGAAGCCAGAAGACAGTATGAGTTACTAAGAATTAAAGAGGAATTAAAAAAGAGGGGATTAACAGAGGAAAAAATAATTAAGGAATTTATTCCAAAGGATTTAACTCACGTGTTTAAGGACACTAATAGTAAGTTAGTTAAAAAAGAGCTGGAGAAAGGCTCATTAGTATATGGCATGAAAGTTGCAGGGTTTAGAGGAATATTCGGATGGCAACTAATGCCTAACAGAAGGTTTGGGACTGAAGTTGCAGATTACGTTAGAGTATTAGCGGGATTAGGAGGAATATTCCATTCTGATGAATTGCCAAATTATGGTATAACACAAGATGAGGTCAATGAGGTTAAAAAAGAGTTAAACGTAGGAGAAAATGATGCTTTCGTATTAATAGTATCTAGCAGAGAGAAATTAGAATTAGCGATAAATACGATAAAAGACAGAATTTTATACGCCTTTAAAGGAGTTCCTAAAGAGACTAGAGCTGCATTAGAAGACGGTAGTACTAGATTTATGAGACCACAGCCTGGGTCTGCTAGAATGTACCCAGAAACTGATATACCACCAAGAAGAATAGACATTGAAATCATAGAATTAGCTAAGTCTTTTATGCCTGAAAGCCCAGAAGTAAAATTGAAAAAACTAATTGAACTCGGCTTAAACCAAGAACTCGCAAACGCAATACTTAACAGTCCCAGACTTGATTTATTTGAGGAACTTATAAAGAAATACTCGCCAAAAGTACAGCCAATAACCATAGCATCTTTGCTGGAAATCAACCTTAAATATGTTAAAAAGAAAATAGGAGATGTAACAATTATCACAGACGATGTTATAGAGAAAATAGTAAAGGCTATTTATGATGATAAAATATCTAAGGACTCTATTCAAGACATATTGTTAGAGACTGCCTCTTCTGAGAAAAACGTAGATGAAATAATAAATAAATACTCACGTATAAGTGACAGTGAATTAGAGAAGATAATAGATGAAGTCATAGCTGAAAACATAAAGGAAATCGAAGAAAAGAAAGAAAAAGCATTTAATATAATAATGGGTAAAGTCATGTCTAAGGTTAGAGGAAGAGCTGATGGTAAAAGAGTATCAGAATTAATACGGGAAAAGATGAAGAATTACCCCCGAACCTGAAACATGATGAAAAGGCATTTGGCGGATCAAAATGATGAGCTTGACCGCTTATGAAACTAGATGATTTGATAAAGGTAGCCGCTGATTTCCCATTTCCAAAAATAAAGAGAGTAGAAATAGAGGACGAAATTCTAAACTTAGAACAATCACCACAATTACTTTCCTTTATAAGTGAAGAAATAGAATGGAAAAGAAATGCGGAAATAATAGGGCCAGACGGTACCAAAATAAACACGATAGGAAAAGGAGAAAAAGCTTACATACGCACGCCTTTAGAAAAAACACAGTTAGGCTGGAATTTTAAAATAGACGTAAATTCTCTAAAGAGACTAATCGTAGACTTAATACCATGTAAAGAAGGGGAAAGTTACTTCAACCCGTCTCCATGGGATAGAATTGATTGGATAGAAAATAAAAGAGTTTATATGAGAAGTGGAGAACTAACAGAAAACCCAGAAAGTGAAGAGAAGAAGGAAAAATACAAAATTATTATCCTAAGAGGAAAAGATAAGCTTAATCTAGGCTTTTTAAACCCCACTTATTATTATCTCAACCCATTTTTCATAGGATCCTCAGAAAAGGTAAATGGCGTATCAAACCTTTTCTCGATAGAACTAACTAAAACTTACTCATTAATTAGCAAATCCCCATTTAAATTGGAAAACATAGAGGGAACATTGCACATTGAAGGCAATGACGAGATTATGGTAATAGAAAGTGATAACTGGAAAGAGGTAAAACCCTATCAAATAGCATGGAACTTGCAAAACCCCATAATTAAACTAGACTGCAAACCCACATTTAGATTACCCTTGTACTATATTTACCCAGCCGGCGTAATACCGTTCTTTCTCCGATATAATAATGGGGAATTAATAATGGGACTAGTAAACATTAACCCAGACCCAATAATTTTCACATTTAATATATCCGGTAGAATAATAAGCACGGAGATTTTAGACCCTCAGGGAAACTTAAAGGAGGAATTAAACACAGAGTTTGATAGAGTTAGAATTCCAATCAGAAGGTACGGAATACAGTTTGTAAGAATTAAAATAAAGAAAATGCTCGAATCATTTCTTAAAAGAAAAATCATAGGATAAACTTTCTACAAGACAAGGAGAGAGCTGATAACCGTTCTTAGATAAAGTTTTCTTACCTTCAGCACAGAGTATACAATAATAAGACGCTAACTGATTTCTTACATTACTGTTTAAAATATTATCAGTAAAAGAGTCTATCAAATCCATAAACCTCTTGTCCTTTCTGAGAATTTCTTTAACAGCTATTCCTCTCCTCTTCTTAATATAATTTTCTACAGCGGCTGGAGTTAAACCCATCAATTCGGCAGCCTTATAAATAGAGACCTTCTTTTCGTTAACCAATTTCTCGGCGACAATAGCCCTTATAGCTGGTAATATCTCCTTTACCGAATACTCACACGGTAAAGTTAATTGCAATCTTACTCACACAGAAATAACTTAATTTTAAAATATAAAAAGCCATTTTCATAACTCACATGTCTTACATCCGCCAGCATAAGTCTCTGAAACCTCAACAAACTTCTTCTCCATCCTGAATGAAGACGGCAATACTTGCAACTTCTTCTCTTCCTTCATCTTTTTCTCAACCTCCTCCCTTTCCTTCTTTATCCCGAAGTAAATTACTTGTTGTGACTTACTCTTATCCCTATAAACGGTAACGCCTTTAATACCCAACTTCCACGCCAACATATAAACTCTCTCTACAGTTTCTGGCGGTTCCTCACTCTTTAAATTAATAGTCTTTGAAGTACCAGAATCATTCCACTGTTGCCACGCTGCTTGATGAAGCAAGTGGAATTCTGGAGGAACTTCATGGGCAGTCCTAAACACCCTCCTCATAGTCTTGGGCATAAATGGGTTATCACCAATCATACCAGTCTCAGCGACCTTCTTAACGACCTCCGGGTTATCTAACTCATATTTTCTTAAGTACTCGAGAAAGAGCGGGTCAATCTCAATAAATTTGCCAACAGCAACGTTCCTAACGAAGGCTAGTGCGAACAGAGGCTCTATTGATGATGAAGTACCAGCAATTATTGAAATTGTACCAGTTGGGGCAACTGAGACCACAGTGGAGTTCCTCAAACCATATTTAATCCTATCACCCTTCAACTCGGAGAAATCGAGCTTATCGACAACCTCAGCTAACTTCTTAACATAATCAGCTGGCTTCTCCTTAATATCAGAGATTGACAATAGTTCCTCAAAAGGCATTGCGCTATCCCAAATGTCCCTATACAGAGATGGGTTGTAAGCGGGGAATGAGCCCTTCTCCTTAGCTAACTCAATAGAGGTCTTGAAAGCGTGGTAGTAAATGAACTTAGCCAATTGATAAGAGAGATACACCGCATCAATACTATCGTAGGGAATTCCCAACTTAACTAGCATTCTAGCCAAGCCCATAACTCCTAAACCAACTTTTCTAGTCCTCTTAGTAGCTTCTTCAATCTGCTTTAACGGATAGCGGTTTGCATCAATTACGTTATCCAAGAGTCTTACAGCGTATCGTATAGTCTCAGCTAAGCCATCCCAATCAATTCCTTTCTTACCATTCCTCTCGACTACAAACTTCTCTAAGTTTATCGAACCTAAATTACAGCTCTCCCATGGCAATAAAGGCTCTTCACCACAAGGGTTAGTAGCTTGAATTTTCCCTAGGTACCATACTGGGTGCCTCCTATTAATCGTGTCTATGAATAATAATCCTGGATCACCACTATCCCACGCACCTTTAACAATTTCGTCGAAAAGTTGCCTAGCGTTAACCCACCTAACTATTGCTCCCTCCTTTTGTGCAATTGTTAAAGCCTCATCAACTGTTATTATTACGCTTTCATCCAAATAAACTGATCCTCCTTTCTCCTCTAACTCGCCCAATATCACGTCTTGAACCCACTCCTCATCCATGTAACCCCTAGCCTTTACAATGTAATAATCCCATTCCTTGCCGGGTATTTTGGTCTTCCTTGGGTTGATTAACGGTACTGCATCACCCCTCTCAACGGCTTTCATGAAGTAGTCGTAAACGCCAACCGAGATGTTAAAGTTCTGTAATTGCACATCTTTAAGCTCACCAGTCTTTGATTTTATAAAGTCCTCAATGTCAGCATGCCATACATGCATTACTCCCATATTAGCACCCCTCCTCTTACCCCCTTGCTTCACAACGTCAGTTGATACGTCAAATATCCTCATAAATGATATTGGACCAGAGGCGACACCCGCAGTTGATGCTACAACGTCCCCTTTAGGTCTTAATTCTGAGAAGTCAAACCCAGTACCACCGCCTTGCTGATGGACTAATGCCATAGCCCTTAATGCGTCGTAAATTCCCTCACCGTTTGAGGTCACCATTGAGTCCCTAACTGGGATTACGAAGCAAGCTGAAAGAATACCCAGTCTTGTACCGCTGTTCATTAGTGTTGGTGTGTTTGGTAAGAACTTTAACTCACTCATTATCTCATAAAACTTCTCCTCAAGCTTCTTTACTTCCTCATCTGATTTGCCGTATTGCTTTTCAACAGAAGCTAAGAACCTAGCAACCCTTCTGAACATCATTTGGGGCGTTTCAATGTAACGTAAAGTATCTGGGTTTTTGAGTAAATACCTAGCCTCAAGCACTTTTAATGCGTTGTATGTTAAAAGTAAATCTTTGCTGTCAAATTCCTTCCACTTCCCTTTACCATAAACGTGATTATAAATCCTTGCTAACACGTAACGTTTTGCCACTTCCATTAACTCTGGGTTTTCTAACGAGTGCTCAATCAGGTTCCTTTCAACAATGTCAGCAATTGTTCTTGTGTCTATTGCATTGTCTTTAGCGTTTTGCGAAATGTCCGTAAGTATTGAATCCATTACTTCCTCTGATAATGGAGGTAGTTTAGAGAAAATCTTCTCTGATTTAAACTCCTCAACTGAACCATTCCTTTTAATAACCTTAAGTTTTGATAGAGCAATAATGCTAATCTCAGCTTTTTGCATTGCTACCATTATATATTTCTCGTAAAATAATATAAGGATACTAATCAATGCTTTGCGTATTACCGGGCATAATTACTCACAAGGTACAACTTCTAAATCTTTGCCGTAATAACCCCTTCTTTAACTCATTAAAATTCACTGCGAATGCTTACGCAAAGCGAAATGTTACGTCGATAGGACTGTCGACCCACCCGTGATACGCGTGATAAAGGACGACGACGGTTACGAAATAATCGGGTGGGTATGGCTAACGGGTCGCGGTGAATTAAAAACGTACGGCGTCAACGTCACTAAGGGCGACGGGCGGTATTTCATTTATAATAAGAAATATTTGCCGAGCGTTTAATTTGCCGGGCGTTTACTATCTGATTCGTCGCTATGGACGTGAGGGTTTAGTCAGTGAAGAATTCCTCAAGTCGCTTTGAATTTTTCGCACAAATGGGGAACCTTTGCCGTCTTCTTTCAACTCTACGCAAATCACGGCAATTTTTGACGGGTTGCCAATACTTATAAACACGAATTGGCAACTATAATACGGTGGACGTTTTTGGGCGAAAAGCAACGTCGTTATAAATTCGGCGACTATATTTTACGCGAAAGAAAAGGTCGGTATTATGTTTACAAATTAGAGAACGTGAACGGTGAGATAAAGGAGCGTTACGTCGACCCCTTAACTGACGTAGTCGAAACTTACGAGAAATTGAAAAATAGCAGTGGGTGTGTGGGGGTACCCCCACAGCGGACCCGCCGGGATTTGAACCCGGGCCCTTCGGCTCCGCAGGCCGACGCTCTATCCTGGCTGAGCTACGGGTCCAATAATTACATTCTCTGTAGGGGTTTTATACCTATCGACATAAGACCATTATACAATACCCTCTCTACACCCTTAACCAGGAACAACCTTGTCATTCTCTTGCCCTTATCTTGCTCTTGTAAGACCCTCTCGTAATTATACCATCTATTAAAAGTGTCTGCAACCCTCCTTAAGAAGTCTATCAAATCTTCCGGTCTGAGTTCATCAACTGCTTTAGTGAAGACTTCTGGGAATTTGGCTATTAATACTAATAATCTTCTTTTATCGCCCGTTAAATCAGAATAATCAACACTCTTCATGTCTAAGCCTTCTTGGTTCTTGGTAAGAATGTTATAAGCCCTAGCATAAGTATACTGTAAATAAGGCCCGCTGTTCTGTTCAAAGTTAACTATGGTATTTATGTTAAACGTTACGGGCTTGTTTGCAGAAACTGACAGTATAGCATATCTTACTGCAGCGTTTACTATTTCTTTAACGTTTTCGAGTACACCTCCTTTTTCCTCGATCTTCTTAATAGCTACTTCTTTGACTTTTTCTAAAATTTCGTCAAGTGAGATGAACTTACCTAATCTACCGCTCATCCTCATACCCTGGAGGTTTACCATACCATATGAATAATGAATTAAGTTTAAGGCATACTTTTTATAGCCTAGGAGATAGAGTGCAGCCCTTAATTGCATTTGCGGAACTGATTGTTGCTCCGCTATAACGTTGATAACTTTATCAGCATTGAAGGCTTCAAATTTCTTAATGGAATACGCTATATCACGGGTAGTATAAAGTGATGTACCGTCAGACCTAACTAGCACTAATGGTGGTACTTCTAGTCCTTCTGGGATTTTAAGTTCGTATTTCACTTCTTTAAGCAAATCAAACTTTAACGCCCTAGTGCCTTTATATTCTATTGAGATTTGTAACGCTTGCTGTAATATTTTCTGTACTGAGGAATCCCATAATAAATCACTTTCATAGTCATATGCGTCAAAGGAAATATCTAGTAATAATAAACTCTCTTCAAAACCCCTTATGTTATACCCTACTATCTTTCTAATTACTTTCTTTATTTCTTCATCCTCACCACTTTCGTATGCTCTAATAATTTTTTGTATTTCACTTTCTACGTCTGGCAATGAGTTGATTGCATCAGCAAGTTTATCAAATAACTCTGGATTTTTCTCCTTATGTTGCGCGGCTAAAGCTACTAATTCGTCTAATTTACTTATTTTTTCTCTGTATTTATTATCATCTTTTTCTTCTTTTAACTCTTCTTTTAATTGTCTTATTTCTATTAAGATGTTAGTTAAGGAGTAAATGAAACCGAACCAGTGATCAACTTTCATATCCTTAGGGGGTTCGGGTTTGCCTAGAAGAATATAACCTAAAGCTAATATTGCCACTTGCCTCCCAGCATCATTTATATAAAACCTTCTGTTAACCTCGTGTCCTCTTGCTTTCAATAGCCTAGAAATGGTATCCCCTAATATCGCATTTCTTAAATGACCTATATGTAGTGGGTGGATCGGATTGGCACTAGTATGTTCTACCACGATCCTTTCTGGTTTTTGTACTTTCTCTATTCCATAGTTCTCAGAAAGTGAGGAGAAAATGTAATTAAATAATTCCCTCTCATTAAGAAATGCGTTAACGTAAATTCCGTTCTTTTCTATTTTTTTAATAAATTTCCCAGATGGGAAATCGGAAACGGAGAGTAACTCTTTATTTTTTGTTACTGAAGGTAAAGGAAGTGCTAGATCTCCAACTTCTTCCCTTGGAGGGTATTCTATGTTATTTAAGACTGTTTCCTCATCCAACGAGAGTCTTTTAGCAACTATTTCGCTAAATTCTTTTTTAGCATCAACGATGGGATTCACACTTTTGCATAAGCCACTGTGTTTATATCTTTTTCGTCTTAAGACTATTAGCATGAAGAGAGCTGAAATATTAATAGTCGAGGATAAAGATGGAAAAGTTAAAATTGATGATAAGAAACTGAATGAAATCTTAAATAGACTGGAGAAAGTTGACAGAATCGTAGTAAATAAAATAACCCTCCCGTTAGCTCTAGATGAAGATTCAAACAACTTGACTGGGATTCATGTAATAGTGAGGGAGGTTGCAGAAACGTAATATTTGCCCTCATTATAAAAACGGTTACTGTATGTCGCCTATACTCGATTCCCCGTCAGATTCTGTAACTAGTAACAATAGATGTTTCGGTAATTATAAATCTTGCAGATATTATATGGATGATGGGGAGAGTAACAGAAAGGAAGGGTTAGAGATGTTTACGGAAGATGAAAAGGTTGAACAAGAGATTTCGTTTTACAATAAAATAAACGTCTTAGAAAAACCTTTAGACAGTGAATGTAAGTATTTCCAGGTTATAAGGACTGAAAAGGGAATAGTTGCGATGTGTAAAATAATGGGAAGGATATTAACTGAATCACAAGCAAAACTTTGTTCAACTCAATGGAAAAATTGTCCTATACGCCTACCCTAACCGAGTATATCTACCATCGTCCAGCATTGTAACGAGATTTTTCTCAGCCAATTCAGCTAAAGCTTTCCTTATCTTATCCTCACTCGCTATACCGGATAATTCGGAATGTAATTCTTTGAGGTTCATTGGCTTCTCTTTTAATAAATCCAGTAATATCTCCTTTAATTCCTCCTCATTAGGTGCGGTCATTACAATAACTTCCTTGTCAGAATATAGAACTTTTAATTTTTTCTCCACTTCACTGAATTTCTCTTCATCGCCCTCTTTGTTTGAAACCCTTTTCCTTTTCTTGCTAGACGACATATATAAACCCCACTATCTAAGTTTATATCCCTAAAAGCATACTTATAAGCATTTATGAAATGAGGAAACAAAATAAAAATTGTAACTTTTATATGACAAGACTAGTAAATATAATAGGCGAATAGTTTGGGAGAACCTGATTTCCTACGACACATAGTTACCCGTGTCCTCACTCCATTAACACTTGATATGAAAAGATTAGATGAGGCTCAAAAACTTTTAGCTAAAGCTGAATCTAAATACAATTTTTCATCTTACGGGGGAAACCCAGAAAAGTTAGCAGACTATTTGTTAAGTCCAGATTTTGTAAACTTAGTTTTCATTATTGGGGTTGACCTTTCGAAAAAGCTCCTTTACACTATTAGGGATAGTTATTCAAGTCCTAAAATAAAGGAAGCTGTAAATAAAATGCTTGAAGAACTTGACGGATATTCCTCTGGAGAAGAAACAAATCAAGTTATGATGTATAAATAAAAAAGTTATTATCCTAAAGATGGAGAGGACGAGCCTCCTTCCTCGCCTGTTTCGCCCTTACCCTTCTCTCCCTCTTTCTTCTCACTCTTTAATGGTGAAGCGGCAATTAAATCATCGATCTTCAGTATTGCAGTTGCAGCCTCTACAGCGCTCTTTAGTACTTGGGACTTAACCCTTACCGGTTCAATTACGTTAATAGTCATCATATCGTCAGCAATCTTCCCATCTAGGACATTAATACCAGCATTTACTAAACCTTTAGAGTGCTTAGCCCTTAAATCCATCAAAGTCTGAATTGGTTCCATTCCAGCAGTCTCGGCTAAGATCATTGGAATTTCCTCTAATGCCTCTGCAAACTTCTCAATTGCTAATTGCTCTTTCCCGCCTACACTTCTAGCATATTCTCTCAACCTTAATGCTAACTCAGTCTCTATTGCACCTCCACCTGCGACAATCATTGGTTTCATTAAAACGTTTCTTAAAGCGTGTAATGCATCATTTAAGCTCCTTTCAGCTTCATCAAGTGCCATATCGTTTGATCCTCTTAATAATATGTTTACAGCCTTGGGATTCTTAGCTCCTTCAATAAATACCATCTTATCATTTCCAACTCTTCTCTCTTCAACTAATTCAGCATAACCTAGATCCTCTGGAGTAGCGTCTTTAATGCTACTTATAATCCTAGCACCTAAAGCCTTCTCTAACTTCTCAATGTCACTCCTCTTAACTCTCCTCACTGCAAGTATACCCTTCTTTGCCAAGAAGTGTTGGGCAATATCATCAATACCTTTCTGGCATATTACAACGTTAGCGCCAATTGATGCTAACTTATCAACCATTTCCTTAAGGTACCTTGCCTCTTCATCAAGGAATGCTTTGATTTGATCTGGGCTAGTTATACTAATTTTTGCTGAAATCTCAGGCTTTTCAACCTCTAATGCTGCATCGAGTACAGCAATTTTAGCCTTTTCTACTCTTCTAGGCATTCCAGGGTGAACTACTTCCTTGTCTAATACTAAACCGTGGACTAATATACTGTCCTCAATACTTCCTCCTTTCTTCTTGTCAATCTTAATTAGGTCTGTGGACACATTATAAGTACCGTCTGGCTGTTTCTCAGCAACTATTGATACTGCGTCAAGTACTAAATTAATTATTTTATCCATTTCCTCACCTCCAGCAACGAATTTGCTGGACATCGTAGTGTATACTATTTTCCTTAATTGGTCTCTTGTCTGCTGGGAGTTCAGGTCAGAGACGTCGATCTTTAACGCCAATTGATCTAAAATCTCAAGTGATTTGTTTAAGGCCTTCTTATAACCCTCAATTATGATTGTTGGATGAATGTTTTGTTCAAGTAAATCGTCAGCTTTATCAAGCAATAATCCGGCCAAAACTACAGCAGAAGTAGTACCGTCACCTACCTCTGCATCTTGTGCCTTTGCTGCCTCAACGAGAAGTTTTGCAGCAGGGTGCTGTATTTCCATTTCTTTTACAATTGTAGCACCGTCATTAGTTATTGTTACATCTCCAAAGCTGTCAATTAACATCTTATCTAATCCTCTAGGACCTAAACTGCTCTTTAGCATTTCAGCCAAAGTTACTGCAGCAAGAATGTTATTCCTTAAGGCATCTCTTCCAGTAGTTCTACTTGTACCCTCTTTTAAGAGTAAAACCGGTGTACCAGCCATATTAGATCCCGCTTCTGGTTTGCATTAGGATCGGTTATATATAAATTTTTCTCTCAGCATTAGCTTTCTAATTAATTTTTTAGCAGAAAGTGAGAAACGTTAGTAAGTGGCACTTTGTCAAAGATGTAATAAAAGAGAGTCATTAGTAACTATAGGCGGAAGAAGGCTCTGTGAAGTGTGCGCAAGGGATGAAATTGTTAAAAGGATCAGGAGAGAAATACATAATACAAAACTCTTTAACTATTCAGATGAAGTAGCAGTACTAACTAAGGAACCTCTGGACGGAATAAGTAAAGTGTTAGCTTACATTATAAATAGGGCTTGTTATAGATGTAAACTTAAGGTTGACGTTATAGAACTTCCAGCTGACGAGAATTGTAAAAACATAAACGATTATATTTGGAGCTATATAATAGAAGGTAAAAAATTACAAAAATACAAGGTCAAAGTACTCCCATTCTTTTCAGACTTCTTTTTATCTTATATGATATATTCTATTAGTACTAAAGACTTCTCTTATTTAAGTATAATAAACCTTGTAAAAAAGATAGACGATTCGTATTTCTTTCTACCCTTATTCTCGGTACCTTTAGAGGAATTAAAGGGGTTCGTTGAGATAAAGGAACTAAAGTTCCAGGATGAGCTTTTTAACACCATATTTAACTGGGTTAGAAGTGAGTTAAGTGAAAACCAAGAGCTGTTCCACGCCTATTTATCGTCTTTAAAACTATTTGGTTACAAAGAGTGTAAATCGTGTTCTGCATTTATCATTGACGGGGAGGAGTATTGTGCTCGTTGTAAAAAGTTTTTAGCTTCTCCTTCTCCTCCTTATTTAATATAATCTCAAATACCAATGTGTCTTTGAACTCCTTTTGGCTGGGGGGTGAAACTCCGTCCCAACTGAAATAAAAGTACCCGCTTTTCAGGATCTCCTCAAAGCCTTTTTTATCAATTGAGTAGTACTCTTCCAATAACTCTACCACCTTAATTTGCTCCTTCAATTGTTTCATACTCATTACATACTTGCACACGTAACATGATAAATCTGGCATTATTGAATTAAACTCACATCTAGGACATTTAACCGGGGAGTTAATCCCATAAATGTTCCAGTTAACCTTGAGAATATCAATAAGATCCTTCCTACCTCTTTTGTTACAAACCTCATATAAACGCGGTGCCAGGTCTTTAATTGCGGATTTTGTATTATAAACTACGAACTCAAGTTGTTCATCAGTCATTTTCTCTAGCTCTTTCAACCTGACTAACTTCATCGCCAAAAACTCCATAAGCGAATCCCTATTTGCGTTTAACCTACCGATTATGGTTTTAGCTTTAGGTTTTGTCTTTACTTCACCTACTGCGGCAGCAAAAGGTTCTTTAATTAGCTCCTTGTACTCATCTCTACTTAAGTTTAAATAAGCTAGTCCTAACGCGTTTATAACTTCATCTAAGTATTCGTCTAATAGTTCATTAGGGTCTACATACTTAGTCTTAGAAGAGGAAGTCCTTTTCTTTTTAGTTTGATTGCTCTGTTGTGTATTTTCCTCTTCCTTTTTCTTCCTCCTGGGCACTTTAACCCCTAAAATTAGCTTTTCAGGGTAACATTAATTTTTAAACGACGTGTGATAAATCAAGATAGTCCATAGGAAGCATTTTCCCCTTAGACACGATCTCATTATATTTTTTCTCCAAGTCCTCTATGAAAATTGGACAATTCTCAAACCTACCCTCCCTCGTACATTTAGTACCACCTAAGGTAAGGAAGCATATTTGAGATTTCTTATCATAGTGCGGACATAACTTATGATATGTTTTAGCGCTCTTTATCATCTTTTCTATCCATTGTTTTTTATGATCCTTCTTCTCGGCCTCCTTTTCAGCCTTTGCTAAAGCTTTATTCATCTCTTCCTCTGAAATCCTTGAAGATCTTGTATCTGACATTTATCCTCACCACTACATCTAAATCTTCATACAAAACTCTAATATAAATTACTACTACTACTAAGAGTAAAGAATAAACGTAAGAACTATTAACAGTTTGTATAATTCTTAGTTTTTTTGAAGGGAACATAATATCAAAAGGAAAGCAATAGTAGTAGAAGATAATATTTAACACTGAGAAAGCTTGCTCTTGAAGCTTTGTGAGAATCCGATCCTTAATCCCAATTTGGGATCATGATATAAGTAAATAATTCTTTTAGTCTGTAAGCTCCTCAATACTTTAAATAACCAACCTATATCAGCGTTATATTCTTCTTGTAGTTGATCTACGTATATATATGTAGTACCCCACTGTTTATATTTCTGTAGTAATAACTCTAGTATATCCCTTTCCTCATCCGAAAGTTTAGATAGAAGTTCTGATAAACAGTCCTCTAATGAGCTCTTTTGTTGTTTATTTTCAACTTTATTGGTTTGTCCGCCAATAAACGACAAAAATTCTTTTTCTTCATTGTTTTCTTTTTTCCTTTCCTTGTTGTTTATTGTCTGTTTAACCTTTTCGTTGAAAATTTCTCTCGCTATTCCCAAATATTCGTAAAAACGTTTATCGTTCTTGCTCTCTATTATTTCCTTAGCTAAATCTTCTCCTGCAGAAGACAAATGCCATCTTCCTCCTTCTTGATAAACTAAACCCTTTTTGCGCCAATAGCTCAGGTAACTACTTACGTATTTAGTTTGTAAACCTAAATTGGAGGCAATTTCTGAGGTTCTCAGAGGTCTTGCTAATAGGAGTACGAGAATTGCCTCCATTAGCCTCGATCTAGGCCCGCTCTTTATTTGTAGAAATTCCTCAAGTTCTTTGTCCTCTCCTTGCATCAGTTACTATTAGGCAAACTAATTATTAATATAGACTTATGGAGCAACGTTAGTAATCCCAAATCCTTTCTTAATCGGTAATATTACAACTCTTTATCGCAATGTATTCTTTATACCCAACGATTACTTTATACACACCATAAAGTATCTTATCCACCTGAGGGTCCCCAGTATCTATTCTCAAACAGTCTATCGTTTCAATTTTCTCCTTGGTCGAAATTACGATTATTCTGTCTTTTCCAATCCTTTTCAAGATTTCTGGGCCTATTTCTTGATTTCCTCTACCTATAAGGAACCCTTGTTTGCCTATGGGTGTTAGTATTATGTTTAACTCCCCGGTTAAATTCATTAAATCGTAATAATTTACGCACGACTTGATAAGGGACTTTCCCACCATTACATCTGTACATAAAAAATTAGGCTCATACCCTAACTTTTTCAAGATATATTTAGTTGTTGACCCTGGCCCTATTATGTAGATTTCATTAGGTTTTAACACTTCATTTAATATGTATTCTGCTATATCTTCTAATTCTATGGGATCATTAGGTATTTCGGACTTGCTGGGTGTCAAATAATTAGAATATGATATCGTTCTAGCAAAACCATACAATTTAACAGCATATTGTCCTTTCCTATACGCTTCTTCATCTATATCTAGTATTTCAGCATAAATCATATTAGCCTCTTTTTTAATAAATTTATCTAGAAGTAGTCCCGCTAATTCTGGTGTAGTTGCAAATATTCCGCTGTGCATTTTCACCCCTGTGGGTATTCCTAATAAGGGTATTGAGTCTTTAGTCAAACCATATATGTCTCTTGCAGTACCATCACCTCCAGCGAATACGATTATTTCGCATTCAGATCTCATAAACTCCTTAACCACATTTATTGTGTCTTCTTTCATTGTGGGATTATGTATTTTTATGTTAACGACTGAGTAAGAGAATGATTTATTATAAAAGTACTTCTCTCCCATTACCCCTGGGCCTACTAAATATTCGACCTTTGGTGCTTTCTGAAGAAACCTATCTATTCTAAGGGGTGTTTCTGGATTATACGTACTCAAGTCATCACTACCTTTATGTCCTATTCTCCCCCCACTACCTGCTACAGGGTTTACTATAAAACAAACAACCATTATTTTTCTAATATTAGTGTAAGTATTTTATAAGCCAAATATCTTCCTTTTGGTTCGAAGAAGATTATCAAGTCGCCATCTTTTGTCAGTCTTTCAGTCCTTTCTTTCAATTCGTTTTTTAATTTCTTCACTTCTTCACTTTCATTAAATGATTTTGGAGGTAATTCTAATGTATTATTTTCTACTACTGCTATTAGTACTTTTTCTGCACCGGCTTTTATTATGAGGTCTCTCATCTGGAGTATTCCTATCTTATCAAGTATTGGCTTGCCGTTGCTTATAATTAAAGCACTGGTTTCCCAATTTATTGTATCTATCTTTATTTCATCAATAATCTTTATTAGTGAATACAAGGTTTCAATGATTTTTTTACCATTTTCAGTTAATAAAATCCCAGCAATTTTATCTATATTTATCAGTTGAAGTTCCTTTAGTCTTCTTATTAAAGTTCTTGTAGTAGCTTCTGACAAATTTAGTCTTTTCATTAGCAAATGTCTGCCTATTGGTTGTTCTTTATTAATAATGTCCAATGCTAGTAATACGTGAGCCTCATCAAAGTTAGGCTTATTCCCCTTTTTTGGGGTTACGGCTTTGTTGATGATTGTTATAACTTCCACATTTATAACTTTTCAATGGTAGATAAAAATTATGTTAAAGGGTAAAAGCCTCCTATGTTTGTTAGATTTTTCTAGACAAGAAATCGAAAAGATGATGGATATATCATTTCAAATGAAAAATTACGTGTATTCAAATTCTCTACCTAAAACATTAGAAGGTAAGAAGGTCGCGTTAATCTTTGAAAAACCGAGTACCAGAACTAGAGTGAGTACGGATTTAGCTATTAGGATGTTGGGCGGTATTTCCGTAGTGCTATCTAAGGGTGAGCTTCAACTCAGTAGGGGTGAGCCAGTAGAGGACACTGCAAGGGTTTTAGGTAGGTATGTGGACGGTATAGGTGCAAGGGTTTTAGATCATAGAAACTTAATTCTGTTAAGGGACTACTCTGGTAAACCAGTAATTAATTTACTTAGCGATTTATCCCACCCTTTACAAGCACTTACTGATTACATGACCATCAAGGAAAGGTTCGGGGATTATGTTACCGTAAGTTTTGTGGGTGATGGAAGTGATAATGTGTTAATCAGTTTAATGGCTTTTGCGTCAAAGTTCGGCCTGGAATTAAGGGTGGCTAGCCCTAAGGAGTTCAGGCCTCGTAATGATATATGGAAGTTAATTGAGGAGGAGGCTGAGGACAGTGGTGCTGTTATAGAGTTTTACGATGATCCTTATGAGGCTGTACGTGGCAGTAAGGTTGTTTATACTGACGTATGGGTTAGTATGGGACAAGAGAGTATTGCTAAGGAGAAGAGAGAGAAACTGAAAGATTATAGGGTTACTGCAGATCTAATGAGGTATGCAAGTAAGGACGCTATATTTATGCATTGTTTACCCGCAGTAAGGGGAGAGGAAGTTGATGCTGAAGTAATTGACGGTAAGCAGAGTGCTGTATGGGATCAGGCTGAAAATAGATTATATACTGCAATGTCTGTTTTCTCTTTACTTCTTTAGGAAGAAGTCAATCTTAGTTTGTGTTTGCAGTTTTTTGATGCTTCTAATTTCGTTTAATTTAACTCTGTCACTCTTTAATCTACTGTTTACGAAGTTGATAGCTTTTTGGAGATCATCGAATTCGGCTATTTTGTATGCTTTTTTAACGGTTTCCCTTATGTGCCAATTTCCTACTGGTGCGTAATATTCTGAAGTTATTTCCCTTATTATTATAATTCCAGCCTGCCTTCTCATTTCGTTTAATTTCTCTATTACTGCTAATCTAGCAGCCATATATCCTCCATCTAAGAATTCGTACTCTCCCCAATAGTCTTCAGAGAGGTCTGTGATTACTAACTCATTAGACCATAAGGAGAACGGGTACCAAATTTCTATCCATATACTTGAATATCTTGACGGATAGAATATTATGTGAAAATAGTTTCCTAGATAGGAATTGTAATAGACTGTAGTTGTACTTATAGTATCAAACTCTTTTATTTTTGACAGTAGATAGTTTCCTACTATTTGGTCTACTGCAGTTATACTCCATCTCGTGGGTACTATTCTTCTGTTCTTTTTTCTTCCTAAAAGACCAAGAGAGAATGTGGTAATAATTCTGTAATAATTTTCTCCGCTGGAATAAAGTTCTAAGACCCCTTCTTCGGCTTTAACATCGTCAAATATCAAGCTCTCTATTTTTTTAGGTATCTTGGGGTTTTCGTCGACTTTTATATCTTTAGCCTTAATTGAAGGTCCTCTTGGTATTAGTATTCCGTCAAACTTCAGTCTAGGTAAAATTTGTTTGACTTCGCTCTGGGCTTCTGAGAGCACGGGCTTTTCAGAAATTCCAGCAAGTGCTATTTCTTTTTCATATAGTTTTTCTGGCTCATTTATATTAACGTCGTGTAAAATGGTTGAGACTAATGAACTCCTTAGAGAGAGTATGTCACTTAAGCTTTTCTTACCCCACCATCCTTCTGGATTCTCGTATTCTCTTGCTTCTTCTCCTTTTATCCCTGGAGGTATATTGTATATTAAGCTCACTTTGGGATAGTTCTTTTCACCAATTACTATACTAGGGGGTGTAGAACCTTCAATTTTTTCGGAGCCTTGAATCTTACTTGCTACATGAACGATACTTCTAAATCTATCTAAAATCGGGCAACTAGGTAAACCACATAAATATTTATATCCTTTGCATTTAACGCAAAGTTCTGCCGGTATTTTTCGCAATTCCTAGCTTCCTCATTATACTCCATTCTAAAATCTTAATTTTAGCCTTTGCTGTTAATCCCAATCCAACAGCTTCAATTTCCTTTTTTCTAATTTTTTCTAAGATTTCGTCTATGTTAAACTCATTTAAAGGGATTAAATTATAGGCGGAACCTAATGCTTCCTTAACATGAGAATCACTATTTGCTAAACCCGGGAGTTTAAGCTGTTGTGAGGCCAGTAAAGCCTTTTTGTTAGCATTTGGTGGTGCTTTTGAGTTAAATACTTCTATTGCATCAAATTTATATTCAAAAACTTTGTTACCTATTCCTTTTCTGAAAATGTCAAACGGGTGAGAAGGGAAAATAATACAGTTATTTTCTCGCGAATAATCTACTAATTGAGATAAATTTCTAGGTGGTGAAGGAGGGAAGTTACACAATATGACTACATGACCGAACTCTGTAGTGACTTCTTGCCCTGGTATAATGGGAATCTGCCTATAGTTTTTTAGCCCTTTTGAGGTGTCATGATCCGTGATTGCTATTCCGTTAAGTCCTATCTTTAATGCGTAGTTGACTATTTCCTCTGGGGAATATCTACCATCACTATAAAACGTGTGAACGTGAAAATCTAATTTTATCATATATAACCTAATTCTTTCATTACTTCCACGGTTAATATTGTTATTCCAGCAGCTCCTCTAACTAAGTTATCTCCCAAGACTATTAGCCTTAGTACGTTTCCTTCATGCCTTATTCTACCTACTGTTACTGCCATTCCGTTTTCTGCTCCAACGTCTAACAATGGCTGAGGTCTGTCCTCTTCATCTTTTATTATTATGGGTGTTTTTGGTGCTGTAGGTAAATTCTTTATTTGTGGTAATGATCTGAAGTTTCTTAAAGTTTTCTTTACTTCATCAACGTCAATTTTCTCGTTTGTTATGAGGTTTATTACTCCCATATGCCCTACTCTGGTTGGTACTCTTATTGAAGTTACGGAAGAATCTAATGGAGCTGGTATTATTTGATGATCCTGTAATTTTCCGTTCAATTTCGTGAGTTCTTTAGCTATTTTATCTTCTTCACCCTTTATATAGGGTATGATATTCCCTTCTATCGCCATAAAGGGTAAACCATTATATCCTGCTCCACTCACTGCTTGTAAGGTGGTTATTACTATTTTTGATTTTACAGCTATATCTAGTAAAGGTTTTATCGGCATTGACATAATTGCAGCTGTACAATTCGGGTTTTTAACTAGTAGTCCTTTCCATCCCTTTTTCTGCTGTTGGGTTTTTAATAATTCTAAGTGTTCCCAGTTAACTTCTGGGTTTATTAACGGCACATCTGGGTCCATTCTAAAAGGGCTTGCATTTGATACTACAATTTTACCTTGTTTAACTAGTTCTAATTCTATTCCCTCTGCAAGTTCATTAGGTAATGCGGAAAGCACTACATCTACGTCTTTATGATCTTCATAATTAGTTGATACTATAGGTAAATCTCTAACGTTTTCTGGGATATCTACTGGTTCTATCCATTTTACCGCATCTTTATATTTTCTCCCTATTTTCCCTGGGGATGCACTAACTTTTACTAGTTCTAGGTATGGGTGGGATGATAAGATTCTTACCATCTTTTGTCCTACCATTCCGGTAGAGCCTAGTAATGAGACTTTTATTTTGTCGACCATTCTAAAACCACCTCATGAAGTTCTTTTGCTAAGTCATCTGTTTGTCTTTTATCTACTATAAATGTCATACTTACACCTTTTAATCCTCTAGAAATGAAGATTGGATCAAAGGATGAGGCTCTGTTCATCACTTTTGTAGATATTTCTTTATTTCTCAGCCCACATCCTACTATGCTTACCGCCCCGACGTCTTTCGTTTCTATATTGGTTATAAGGTCTAATTGGTTTAATCTGTTAATCAGTCTTTGGGAATCCGAGCTGTTTATTACTAATTGTATAACTGTTTCTGATATGGGTTGTGATAAAGCTACTAAATTAACGTTTGCTTGTTTTGCTTCATCTGTTATTTTTGCCGCGGAACCTATTTTTCCAACTATTCTTGTGCTCTCTATTGTAATTAATTGCAAATCATCTTTTGCTACAATACCTTTAAGCAAATCGTTAGGAGTACAGAAACCTTCAATTACCGTGTTTCCTTCTTCATATAGGCCTTCAATTATTACTTTCATATTAGAATTAAATAGTGGATCAAAAGTCCTTGGGTGTAGTCTCTTAGCACCTAATTGTGATAGTTCAATTGCTTCTTCCAATGATAAACGCGGTATTGTTACTGTATTACTTATCTTTTTAGGATCAGCTGTCATTATCCCTGGAACTTCTGTGATCAGCCTAACTTCTCTTGCATTAAGTAATTTTCCTATGACTGTTGCTGTATAATCACTCCCCCCTCTTCCTATTGTAGTGTATTTGTTTTGTTTGGTTAAGCCGATAAAACCGGGTACTACGATTACTTGTTTGTTAATTTCTTCTAGAATTGAAATAAGGTGTTTTGATGAGTCTTCAAATAATATGTTCGCTTCTCCGTAGTTTTCGTCAGTGATTAGTGGTGGTACTAATACTTTATCTGAATCCATTTTGTTATTCGATAAGTAAGCTGATAAAACGATTACGGCTAACCTTTCGCCAAATGAGAGGAAATAATCTTTAACCCTGGGAGTTACTTCATCAAGAACTCTTATAGACCACGCAATTTTATACAATTCGTCAGCTAATTTCGATAAGTCTTTGAACGCTTTTTCGAACTCCCTTCCATCAACTAATTTTGATAAAATTCTTATGTGCTTATCATAAATATCACTTACTATATCTACTGCCTTATCGGGTTGTTGTAGTGCTTCAAGCAATTGATTTGTTACGTTTTTGATAGCTGAAGTCACTACTATATGCCTAGAATAATCTTTTTCTTCCGTATATTTCGATATCTTTTTCAGAATTAGTTCATAATCTTTCTCATCTTTTTGTATTGATCCTCCTACTTTTAAAATTCTAATTAAGGAACTGGAGAACATTATAAATCACTTAAAATAATTTTGTCTATGTATTCGGGGTTAACTAATATTCTTTTAGCTTCAGCCTTAACCATTGCATCTGGGTCTTTAAGAGCGTGACCCGTAAGTATCATAACTGTTTTTTCGTTCTTATCAAGTTTGTTTTCGCTTAATAGTTTCAGATATCCGGCATATGCGGCTGCCGAGGCTGGTTCTGCTCCTACTCCTTCATTTCTAGCTAGCTGTCTTTGAGCGTTAAGGATTTCGTTATCAGAAACACTTATTGCTGTACCTTTAGAATCTTTTATTGCCTTCATCGCTTTTTGCCAATTTACTGGTTTACCGATCCTAATTGCAGTGGCCACGGTCTCTGGGTTATTTACAAACTCTGGGGTATCTGAGCCTTTTTCTATTGCCTTAGCTATTGGTGCAGCTCCCTCAGCCTGGACTCCAATCATTCTAGGGATTTTATCTATTACTCCTATCTCTTGTAATTCTTTAAACCCTTTCCATATTGCATAAATGTTTCCAGCATTACCTACTGGAACTATTATGTTATCTGGTACTCCTATTTCCTCGGCTATTTCAAAGGCTATAGTTTTTTGTCCTTCAAGTCTCCAGGGGTTAAAAGAGTTTAATGGGTATACTATTTTCAATTCTTTGTAAAGTCTCATGACACTAGACATCGCTACGTCAAAGCTCCCATCTACTTCAAGTATCGTGGTTCCATAAAGGATTGATTGTGCTAATTTACCTAATGCTACTTTACCCTTAGGGAGAACTATATAACTTTTTAATCCAGCTCTACTTGCATAGGCGGCTGCCGAGGCGGCAGTATTTCCCGTTGAAGCAGCAACTACTACTTTGTAGTTTAAGGTCACTGCTGAGCTTATTGCGACTGTCATTCCTCTGTCTTTAAAGCTTCCAGTGGGGTTTGCTCCCTCAAATTTAAAGTAAGCGTTTTCATTATGATTTGATCTTATTAATGGCGTATTTCCTTCATTTAAAGTGATTATTTTTTTGTATTCACCAGCTATTAATTCTCTATATCTCCATACTCCTTTTCCCCTTAAGTTTTTAAATGAAAAATCTTTTGGAGGGTGTACAATTATCTCTAATAATCCTCCACATTTAGGGCATGTTATTAAATCTTGTTGTAGTGGGAATTCTGAGTTACAGCTTAAGCATTTCAAATGGCCTTGCATGTTTCCAACTATAACTCACCACTAGCGTTTAGCTCTTTATTATACTAAATTATAAGCTTTTTCTCAAACATAAATATCATGGCATTTAGGGATCTAAGAGATTATATTAAATTCTTAAAAGAAAAGAATAAAATAATAGAAATCAATGACGAGCTATCACCTGATTTAGAAATAGCTTATTTGACTAGAAAAGCTACATATGCTCATTTACCCGCCCTCCTATTTAATAATGTAAAGGGTTACCCGGGTTGGAGGGTTATTACAAACATTTTTAATTCAATTAACGTGTTTTATGAACTTTTTAATACTCAAAAACTAGAAACAGTTAGTGAGAATTTTATGCGAGATTTTCTAGGAGAGATTCCGGTAACACTTTTACAAAAAGCTAAAAGTTTGATAGAATTTTCTAAAATGGGTAAAATTTTACCTAAAAGTAAAAAGGCCGATTTTCATGAGGAGAAACTAAGTTTACTCAATTTTCCAGCGTTAAAGACGTGGCCTAAAGATGCAGGTAAGTTTTTCACTTTTTCTATAACTATAACCAAAGATCCAGAAACTAATGTCCATAATTTAAGTGTCTATAGAATTCAAATATTAAATGAAAAGGAAGGAATAATGCATTGGCAGGCATTGAAAAGGGGTAACATGTCCGCTTATAAATATAAGAAAAGAGGAATCACGAGAGTTCCAGTAGCAATAGTGAATGGTGTAGACCCAATAGTAGCTTTTGTTGCTGCATCTCCAGTCCCCCCAGGACTCGATAAGTATTTGTTCGCTGGTATTCTAAGAGGTGAAGGTGTGGACGTTTATGAGTTAGATAATGGGATTTTAGTGCCTTCTCACGCGGAGTCAGTTATTGAAGGTTATGTTGATTTGGAGGACTTAAGGCTTGAAGGGCCTTTTGGGGATCATTTAGGTTATTATACTCCACCAGATTATTACCCAGCGTTTAAACTTGAGAAGGTATACATTAGAGATAATCCGATATTTCATGCTACATCTGTGGGTAAGCCACCCCTAGAGGATGCATGGATAGGTAAGGCTGTAGAGAGAATATTTCTACCTTTTTTGAGGATGATAGTACCAGAATTAGTGGATATGAACTTACCAGAATATGGGCTATTCACCGGAATAGGAATATTTTCTATAAGGAAGATGTATCCTGGTCATGCTAAGAAAGTCATGATGTCCTTATGGGGAACTGGACAGTTAAGCCTTTTGAAAATGATTATAATAGTTGATGAGGACGTAAATGTTCACGATATTAATCAAGTAATGTATGCAATCTCAACAACTGTTGATCCTAAGAGAGATATATTGATAATTGAGAACACAATTACTGACTCTTTGGATCATACAGTCCCTAATCCTCCTTTAGGTAGTAAAATTGGCATTGATGCTACTAGAAAATTTAAAGAGGAATGTGGAAGGGAATGGCCAGAAGAGGTTAAGGATGATGTTGAGGTTGAAAGGAGGTTAGGTAGCTTATGGGAAAGGATTAGAGCTCAATATCATCCCTGAGGGTCATCCCGAAAGCATCTCTGTAAATTAAGCTCACTTTCTTTACAGTGTCTAATTGAGCTTTTATTTCTATTTTATCTCCATTTTTCATTTCTTTTTCTACTGTAATTTCTTCTGATATCGTTTTTGGAATTCTTTCTTGCTCAACTGTAAGTGTAGTTACTTCATACTCTATCCTAACTAACCTAAGTAATACTTTTTTAACACTATTACACGTGATTACGATCTTATTCCCCTCTCTTAATACCGTAAAATTACTCATGGGTTATAATGTTAAGAGTGGTATTATTAAGACTGTCCTATTTAAAACAAGTCAGGTTAAAGGACTAATTTGAGTAAGATGGCTGGAGTAAACGATTTCATGAGGAATTGGAACGGAAAGCAAGAGCCAACTCTAGCCGAAAAGCTGAAAAGTGTTTTCAAGCCTCAACAGCCATTAAGGTATAGGTTAGTCATGGCAAATTATAGGCTAAAGACTACTATAAATAAACTTGATGTTTATATCTCAAAATTACAGGAAAGAGATAGGACTTTGTTTGAGAAAGTAGTTGAAGCCCAGATGAGTAAAGACAATTTAAGGGCCTCAATGTATGCTAATGAGATTGCAGAAATTAGGAAGATTACTAAGCAACTGCTTACAACTCAAATAGCTTTAGAGCAAGTACAATTAAGGCTTGAAACTGTTACAGAATTGGGAGACGTTTATACTTCTTTAATTCCAGTAGTAGGTGTTATTAGAGAGTTAAGAAGTGCAATGCAAGGTATTATGCCAGAATTATCTGTTGAGTTAGCAGAATTAGAGGAAGGTTTGCAAGAAGTTGTCATAGAGGCTGGTGACTTCACTGGGTCTGGCGTAGAGTTTACTACTACATCGCCAGAAGCTAAGAAGATATTAGAAGAGGCGGCTGCAGTTGCAGAGGAGAGAATGAAAGAGAAGTTCCCATCCTTGCCTGCTTTCGTTACTTCGGTTACGCAAAAAACTAATGAGAATCAGAAATAATAAATTATCAGATAGATTTTTTGAATGGTAGAAAACATTTTTTAATGTATAAACAGAAAATAATATGGGGGACTATGACTTCTGTTATTGAAGGGGATCTCGTTTCTGACCTTAAAAACGTAAAAAAAGAGATGGTTTCTATAGCTGGTGGTAAAGGGGCTAATTTAGGCGAATTGATCTCCTTGGGGGTAAGGGTACCACCGGGTTTTGTGATTACATCATATGCGTATAAATATTTTATTGAATATAATAAACTATACGACAAAATTAAGGAAATTCTTGAAAGTGAGAATTTAGATTCAGAAGAAGGTGCGGAAAGAGCGAGTGAGAAGATAAAATCTCTTATTCTCTCTTCACCTATACCTCCAGATTTGCAACAAGCTATTTTATCGTATTACGATTCTCTAGTTAAACTTGTAGGTAAAGAAGTTCTTGTCGCAGTTAGATCTTCTGCTACTGCAGAAGATATAGAAGAGGCTAGCTTTGCTGGTCAACAAGATACTTATCTAAACGTGTCCAGAGAAGAGTTATTGAGTGCGGTCAGGAAAGTATGGGCAAGCTTATATAGTACTAGGGCTATTGTTTATAGGAAATCTAAAGGTATTGATCAATTGTCTGTTTCCATGGCGGTAGTTGTTCAGAAAATGGTTAATTCTAGGTCTGCTGGAGTTATGTTTACTCTTCATCCCGCTAATGGTGATAAGAATTATATTGTTATAGAATCCAATTGGGGATTAGGAGAGACTGTTGTAGGAGGTAAAGTAACCCCAGATGAAATAGTCATTGAAAAGTCCACTTTAAAGATTGTTGAGAAAAGGGTTTCTCACAAGGTTATTAAGATAGTTTATGATCAACAAACTAAATCTAATGAGGTAATTGAATTAAGAGGGCAAGAGGCCGATACTATATCAATAAGTGATGAGGAGGCTGTTGAATTAGCTAAAATGGCGTTGAAAATCGAGGAGCACTATAAAAGGCCTATGGATATTGAATGGGCTATTGATGCTGATTTGAAGTTCCCCGATAATATATTTATTGTTCAGGCGAGGCCAGAAACTTACTGGAGTTCTAAGAAACAAGTCCAAGAAAAAGTTCAAGCTGTAGAAGTCGGTAAAGTTTTGGCAAGAGGTTTACCTGCAAGTCCCGGTATAGCTTTTGGTAAGGCTAGGATAATATTAGACGTTAAACAAGCTAAAGACTTCCAGAAAGGTGATATACTAGTTACTAAAATGACAGACCCAGATTGGGTTCCGATTATGAAAATAGCCTCTGCTATAGTTACGGATGAAGGTGGGATGACAAGTCACGCCGCTATTGTATCTAGAGAATTAGGAATTCCCGCAGTTGTTGGCACTGGGAATGCCACTAAGGTAATTAAAGATGGTCAGGAGATAACTGTAGACGCTATGAGGGGTATAGTTTATGAGGGGAGAGTAGGTTTTGAGGAGGAAAAAGAGCAACAAGTCACCCAACCAACTACTGGGGTTTCAGGTTTATCGAGGGATGTAATATTAAGTCTCTATCCAGTTACTGCCACTAAGATTTATATGAATTTAGGTCAACCAGACGTTATACACAAGTACCTAGACTTACCATTTGACGGTATAGGTTTAATGAGAATAGAGTTTATAGTTAGTGAGTGGATAAAGTACCATCCGTTATACTTAATTAAAATTGGTAAACCGGAATTATTTGTAGATAAGTTAGCTGAAGGTATTGCGATGGTCGCTTCAGCAATTTACCCAAGGCCTGTCGTAGTGCGTTTCTCTGATTTTAAATCTAATGAGTATAAGAGGCTTCAAGGTGGTGAAGAATTTGAGCCAGAAGAGAGAAACCCGATGATTGGTTGGAGAGGAGTATCAAGGTACATTAGCCCGCAATACGAGCCAGCATTTAGGTTAGAAGTTAGGGCTATAAGGAAGGTAAGGGAGGAGATGGGCTTAAAGAATGTATGGGTAATGTTCCCGTTCGTTAGGACTACATGGGAATTAGAAAAAGCAATTAGAATTATGGAAGACGAGGGGCTAAGGAGGTCTTCTGAATTTAAAGTCTGGATTATGGCTGAAGTACCTTCAGTTGTGATGCTAGCTGATAAATTCGCGCAAATAATTGATGGATTTAGTATTGGTAGTAACGATTTAGCTCAGTTAATGCTAGGTGTTGATAGGGACTCAGACTTATTAGCTAGGATGGGTTATTATGATGAGAGGGATCCAGCTGTATTAGAGGGGATTAAGAAGTTAATTAGAGTAGCCCATAAGTATGGTAGGACAGTTTCGATATGCGGACAAGCACCAAGCGTTTACCCAGAAATTGTGGAGTTTCTGGTGAGACAAGGTATTGATAGTATAAGTGTAAATCCAGATGCTGTAATTAATGTGAGGAGGCAAGTGGCTTCTGTGGAACAAAAAATAATTCTAGAGAAATTAAATGATAAAAAGAAATTAAGGAAGTGAAGAGTTACAAATAATACAATATCTTCTTGCACCATCAAAATACGCTGTGCATTTTTCGCATATTATTCTTCCGCATTTTTCACATTTTCCAATTGATAAGTTTTCGTGACATATTTCGCATAAGCTCATTTCACATACTTTACATATTCCCTTTTCCTTTACGAAATCTTCTTCGCATACTTTCCTTCCGCATAATTTACAAGTGTATTTTGTCTGGTTCTCTTCACAAATTTGACACTTCATTAAGGAACTTCTTAAACCAGTTGTAAGCTTCTTCATCATCTTTAGCTTGTACTGGCGGATGCTTGAAGTAGAATGCTGATAGTTCAACTAGTGGTCCCCCTATTCCTTTATCTAAAGCTAGTTTTACTCCCCTAATCACATCAACTAAAACTGCAGCACAGTTAGATTTATCGTCAACTTCTAATGAAGCCTCTATTTTTATTGGCATTCCGGCAAATCCACTACCTTTTACGTAAATATAAGCTACTTTAGTGTTCCCTAAGAATGGTATGAAGTCTGAAGGACCTATTCTTATTTTTCCTTCTTTTTCTAAATAGTCTTCATTATCCAATGTACTTGTTACTGCTTTAGTCTTACTTATTCTTTTTGAGTGTAATCTTTCCTCGGTCTTCATGTTTAAGAAATCTGTATTTCCACCTACATTTAACTGATAAGTTTCTTCCACTTTTACTCCCCTAAGTCTGAATAACGATGTTAATGTTCTATGAAGGATTGTAGCACCTATTTGCCCTTTTATATCGTCTCCGGCCAATGGTAAATTCTTCTCTTTGAACAACCTTGGGAATTCCCCTGTGGGATCACTGGCTATAAACACTGGGATTGCATTTATAAATGCTGTACCAGCTTCTAGTGCCGCTCTGGCGTAAGCTCTGCTTGCTACTTCACTTCCTACTGGTAATAAGTTAATGAGAATTTCTGCTCTACTTTCTTTCAATTCCTGGACTATATTTTCTATTTTGCCATCAAATGTGGGGTTAAATACATTTATCATATGCTGTGCTACTCCGTCAAATACTGGACCAGCAACTACTTTTACGTCTTTTTTTGGTACATTAACTATTCTTGGAGTTATGTTTGGTTTCTCGAAAATAGCCTCACTTATATCTTTTCCTATTTTGTTTTTAGAAACGTCAAACGCAGCAACAATTTCTATGTCAGTTATTTTATAATTCCCTATTACTGGTGTTATTAATCCCTCGTAGTAATTCTCACCTTTTTGTCTATAATATTCTATTCCTTGTATTAGCATTGAAGCACAGTTACCTAACCCCGCGATTGCAACTCTAATCATAATTTTTAAACATGATAACATGATTAAATATATTGTGATGATAAGGAGAATTCAGAGCGGTGAAGAAGTGGAGCGACTCTGAGGTGTCTTAAATGTTAAAACGCATGTACGTAAGGGTTTATGGAATCGTTCAAGGTGTAGGTTTTAGGAGATTTGTACAAATTCATGCTATTAGATTAGGTGTTAAAGGTTATGCTAAGAACTTACCAGATGGTTCGGTAGAAGTTATAGCGGAGGGTCATGAGGAGTCTTTAAATAAACTGTTAAATAAAATAAGAGAGGGACCTCCTCTCTCTAGGGTTGAAAAAGTTGAAGTCAGATTTGAGGAATATAAAGGTGAATTTAGTTCGTTTGAAACATACTAAAAGCTTAATAAAGGGATAATAATTAAAGTTAGTAGGTGTTTTTGTTGCACCAATGGTAGGGAATGTAGATCTAATTCCAAAGTACTGGTATAATATAGTGCCAGATTTACCTAAACCGTTACCACCTCCAAGAGACCCTCCAAATGCAGAATTCTCTAGAATAGAATTATTAAAGAAGATCTTGCCTAAAGAAGTTTTAAGACAACAATTTACTATAGAGAGGTTTATAAAAATTCCAGAGGAGGTAAGGGATAGGTATGCTAATATAGGAAGACCAACCCCCTTATTAAGAGCAAAGAGGCTTGAGGAGTACCTTGGTACCCCAGCTAAGATTTATTTCAAATACGAGGGTGCTACACCTACGGGCTCTCACAAGATAAATACTGCCATTCCTCAAGCTTATTTTGCTGCCGAAGAAGGTATTTCACACGTTGTTACCGAAACAGGGGCTGGGCAATGGGGTACTGCTGTAGCTTTAGCAGCTTCCATGTACGATTTACAATCCACAATCTTTATGGTTAAGGTAAGTTATGAGCAAAAGCCTATGAGAAGGACGATTATGGAATTATATGGTGCTAACGTTTATGCAAGCCCCACAGATTTGACAGAATATGGTAGAAAGATTCTCAAAGAGAACCCTAATCATCCAGGGTCTTTAGGGGTTGCAATGAGCGAGGCAATCGAATATGCTTTAGATCACGGATATAGATATCTTGTTGGTAGCGTTCTTGAAGTTGTTCTACTTCATCAATCTGTTATAGGAATGGAGACTCTAGCACAATTAGAGGAACTTGGTGAGGAACCGGATATTATAATAGGGTGTGTTGGTGGAGGAAGCAATTTTGGAGGGTTTGCTTATCCCTTTATAGGAGCCAAAAAGGGAAAGAAGTTTATAGCTGTAGGAGCCTCAGAAATTCCTAAATTTAGTAAGGGGAGATACGAATATGATTATCCAGATTCTGCTGGCTTATTACCGTTAGTTAAGATGATAACCTTAGGGAAGGATTATGTACCTCCACCGATATATGCCGGAGGTCTTAGATATCATGGTGTTGCCCCTACTTTAAGCCTGCTAATTAGAGAGAAGGTGATTGAGTGGAGGGAGTATACGGAGGAGGAGATTTTTGAGGCAGCTAAACTGTTCATGAAAACTCAAGGCGTAGTACCAGCTCCAGAGTCATCACATGCTTTAAGGGCTGTAATTGAGGAGGCCTTAAAGGCTAAGAAGGAGAACGAGAAGAGAGTAATAGTAGTTAATCTAAGTGGTCACGGTCTATTAGATTTAGGTAATTATGAGTCTATTAGAAGGAGGATTGAAGGGAGATGAAGAGGTGGTTAGTTACTTATATGACTTTAGGTTATCCGAATTTGGATGGTTTTTATAGTTTTATAAAGGGTAGCATAGAGTTAGGTACGGATATATTAGAAATAGGGGTTCCTCCTAAATATGCAAAATATGACGGTCCAGTGATACGTAAAAGTTATAAGGAGGTTGAAGGTAAGATAAAAGATTATTATGAAGTGTTAGCTAAGGTAAGGGAAATAGCAGATAATGTACCAATAGTGATTTTAACGTATTTGGAAGACTATTTAAGTAGTTTAGATGAGTTTTTACAAAGGCTTAAAGAGATAGGAATAGACGGTATATTGTTCCCAGACCTTCTAATTGATTTTGTTGATGAGTATGAGAGTTATGTAAGTAAGATAAAAAGCCAAGGACTAAAGGCAGTGTTATTTACTGCTCCTTCTGTTCCAGATACTTTGATTCAACAAGCCTCTTTGATTTCTGATTTATTTTTATATTATGGTGTAAGACCAACTACCGGTGTCATAATTCCAGTAAGTGTTGACTCTCTTATAATAAGAGTTAGGAATTTGGTTCAAAATAAGTTAGTTGTGGGATTTGGACTTAATGATTTTAACGATATGAGAAAGGCATTGAGCGCTGGTGCTGATGGTGTTGCGATAGGAACTGCATTTATTGAAGAGATAGAGAGAAACGGGATTAATTCAGCTTTAGAACTTGTTAAAAAGATCAGGGGTATACTAGATGAATATAGTTGATAGTTTGCGAAAAATAGTGTACAATAAAAAAGATTTAGAAAGCGGAGAAGCTGAGCTAATAGCTAATGCGATTATGAAAAACGAAATACCAGAAATTCAAACCGCTGGATTATTAGTAGCCCTTTCGATGAAAGGAGAGTCACCAGAAGAGATAGTTGGTTTTGCAAGGGCCATGAGAGCTAACGCTCTAAGGATCGATTTTCCAGACAGTCTTGATACTGCGGGGACTGGAGGAGACGGGTTAAATACTATTAACGTGAGTACTGCGAGTGCATTGATACTAAGCCAGCTATTTCCAGTTGCAAAGCATGGGAATAGGGCTGTAAGTAGTAAATCTGGTAGTGCTGACGTTTTAGAAGCTTTGGGATATAATATTTCCGTTAGTCAAGAAAAGGCCATTGAGCTAATTAAATCGACCAATTTTGTTTTCCTTTTTGCACAGCTATATCATCCAGCTATGAAGAATGTAGCTAATGTAAGGAGGACACTCGGAATAAGGACTATCTTTAATATTTTAGGTCCGTTAACTAATCCAGCTGGGACTAAGTACCAGATGATAGGAGTGTTCTCTAAGGATTTCCTCCAAAAACTAGCAGAGGCATCTATCAAGTTGGGCTATGAGAGAGTTTTCTTGTATCACGGGGAACCCGGTATTGACGAGGTTAGTCCATCGGGGTATACTTATATTTATGAAGTTTATTCAAATAAAACTGAGAGCTATAAAGTTCATTACAGTGAGTTCGGGTTAAAGGAACCTACAAGTTTGGACAAATTAGTTGTAAGTACTGCTGAAGATTCTGCAATAAGGATTTTACGAGGGATTTTAGGTTTAGAAAAATCAGTAAGGGATTTTATAGCAATAAATGTAAGCGTTGGTTTAAAATTATTAGGTAAAGTCAAAGACTATAAAGACGGTTACGAATATGCAATACAGCTTATTTCCTCTTCATTACCTCATATAAGGAGAATAATTGAAAGTAATGGTGATGTAAAGAAGTTTGATATGTTGGTGGGGAGAGCTGGTAAAGGTTAAATTTTGCGGAATTTCTCACATCGAGGATGCTATTAGCGCTGAAAAGACGGGAGCAGATATGATAGGGGTTGTTGTTGATTATTCTAGTCCTCGCTATGTTAAGTACGAGTTTATAAAGATCGTTAAACGTTTTGTGAGTTTGCCAGTAGTTATGGTTAAAGTTAATGGTAGTATAGATGAAATTGTAAAAGAAGGGCAAAACGCAGATCTTATACAAATTCATAGGGTGTTAAGTAAAGAAGAGTTAGGGTTATTGCATTCTTATAGTAAGAGGTTCATTCTTTATGTGCCGGCATCCAATGAATATAAAGGGTATTTCAAATCTGCAATTAGTTCTGGTTTCGACGTTTTAGTCGATGTTCCTAAAAAGGGTGAGAAACTTAATTTGAGTTTAGTTAAAGAATGGGTTAGGGAATATTCAGATGTAGGTATAGGTGGAGGAATTACTCCAGATAATGCGATAGAGTATGCCTCTTTAAATCCTAAATGGATTGATATTTCTAGTGGAATAGAGAAATATAAAGGCAAAAAAGACTTAGAAAAAATGAGAAAAATAGTCGAGGTTATTAAAGGATGGAGGTTTATCCAATAACTGCATTTGCACAGCCTAATGAGGTTTTTAAGTGTATTAAAGAAGGGGAAGATATAGCAGTTTTACTTGAAAGTGGTAGCGGTCCTCAACACAAGGCTAGGTATAGTATCATAGCATGGGGGAAGCATGGTTATATAAAGCTTGTAAAAAATGAAAGTCAAGGAGACATAAATAGGAGTTTTTATGATCCTATTGAAGTTTTATCAGATTTTATTAAATCGGCACCAACGCTTCCAATACCCGGGAAATTTAAAGGTGGTATTATAGGTTATATGAGTTATGATGCTGTGAGGTATTGGGAAAGTATTAAAGATCTTAAACCAGAGCCTGAAGAGTGGCCAAATGCTGAGTTTTTAATTCCAAAAAATGTTATTGTATATGATCACGTTGAGGGTAAGGTTTACGTTGAGGGTGATTTCTCTTCAAAACAAAGTTGTAAAGATTTAGGTAACATAAAGTTCGATTTTTATGAGGAATCTTTAAACAAAACGGAATTTGAAAAAGCTGTTTCAGACATCTTGGATTACATAAAAAGAGGCTATGCTTTTCAGGTAGTTATTTCTAGGTTTTATAAATATATATTCACTGGTGATTTAATGTCGTTCTATAATTCATTAAGGAAAATAAATCCTTCACCTTATATGTTTTATATGAAGTTTTATGATAGAGAAATTATAGGGTCTAGCCCGGAGACTTTATTCAGTGTGCAAGATGGTATTGCAGAGGCCTATCCTATTGCTGGTTCAAGGCCTAGGGGAAATACCCCAGAGGAGGACTTAGAATTAGAAAGGGAAATGTTAAGCTCTGAAAAAGAGAGAGCCGAACATTTGATGCTAGTTGATTTGGCTAGAAATGATTTAGGAAAAGTGTGTTATATGGGGTCTGTTAAAGTACCAGAACTTATGTATGTAGAGAAGTATAGTCATGTACAACACATTGTAAGTAAAGTTGTTGGAACTTTACGTAAGAATTTTACCTCTTTTGACGTTCTTAAAGCCACTTTCCCTGCTGGTACTGTTAGCGGTGCCCCGAAACCAATGGCTATGAATATTATTGAGTTGTTAGAGCCTTATAAGAGGGGACCATATGCTGGAGGAGTAGGGTTCTTCTCAGTTAATAATGATGCTGAGTTCGCGATAACTATTAGAAGTGCGTTTGTAAACAAAGACGTTTTTAGAATTCAAGCTGGGGCTGGAATAGTTTATGACTCGGTACCAGAAATGGAATATATGGAGACTGAACATAAGATGAGGGCGCTAAAAGTGGCTATGGGGGTGATGTGAAGTGGACTTAACTTTAATAATTGACAATTATGATAGTTTCGTATACAATATCGCACAAATAGTAGGAGAGTTAGGGTCTTATCCTATTGTAATTAGAAACGACGAAATAACAGTTAAGGGGGTCGAGAGGATTAATCCAGATAGGATTATAATTTCTCCCGGTCCAGGATCGCCAGATAAAAAGGAGGACATTGGTATAGTTATCGATGTGATAAGGCAGTTAGGCAAGAGGATTCCGATACTAGGAATTTGTTTAGGACATCAAGCAATAGGGTATGCTTTTGGAGCTAAGATCAGAAGAGCTAAGAAAGTTTTTCATGGTAAAATAAGTAGAATTAGGCACAATTCTACTACTATTTTATATGATGGTATTCCTCAGGAGTTTGAGGCAACACGTTATCATAGTCTTGTTATTGATGAGGTTAAAGAGCCATTAGTTATCAATGCATACTCGTTAGAAGATAACGAGATTATGGGTGTTCATCACATTGAGTATAGGATTTTCGGTGTTCAATTTCACCCAGAAAGCGTTGGTACCCCTCTAGGGAAAAAAATACTTTATAACTTTCTTAACAAAGTCTAACTTACATGCCAAGGTTTTTAAAGGAATGGTTGACAGAGGTAGTTAAATTATCTCTTACAAGACCACAAGTTAATAAAGCTAGAGATAGGCCTATTCATTCCCTTTCTAAGTCTATTTTAAGTGCTAAAAATAAGGGAAAGAATGCAATAATTGCAGAGTTTAAAAGGGCTTCTCCTTCTGGTCTAAATATTGATAGAAACATAGTTGAATACGTGAAATTCATGCAAGATAACGGTGCTGTAGGAATAAGCGTTTTAACGGAGGAGAAATACTTTAAAGGTAGCTATAATGATCTAGAAATTGTAGCTAAAACGGTCTCTATTCCCATACTTATGAAAGACTTCATAGTTTCTGAAAAGCAAATAGTTTCTGCATATAGTTTGGGAGCTGATGCTATACTTCTAATTGTTAGGATATTAACTGAGAGGGAATTAGTAAGTCTATATAAGTATGCTAAAAGTTTTGGTTTAGACGTTATAGTTGAGGTTACTAATGAAGAAGAACTAAATATCGCGTTAAGGAATAATGTAGATATTATTGGTGTAAATTCAAGAGACTTAAGTTCCTTGGAAATAAGTATAGAAAAGACTATGAAATTATTAAGTAAGATTCCGCAACATAAGATTAAGATTGCTGAAAGTGGGATCAAAAGTAGGGAAGATATAGATAAGTTGAAAAGTGCTGGTGCTGATGCGTTCTTAATTGGGACTACTTTAATGCTAGATCCGAATAAAATAAAAGAGTTCGTTTAAAGTTATAACTAATGTCTATAGATAACTTTTCAGTTGCATCTTTAAGTATTTCGGGAGAGTCTACTTTAGTTTATCAAGATATAGCTCGTAGAGTTCAAAAGGAGAAGGGAATAAGGGTTATTAATTTCGGCATAGGCCAACCGGACCTACCAACTTTTAAGAAGATTAGGGAAGAGGCTAAAAGAGCATTGGACGAGGGTTTTACTGGATATACATCGGCTTATGGAATTGATGAGCTTAGGAGTAAAATTGCTGAGCATATAAATAGCAAGTATAATGCTGGTGTTAAAAAAGATGAAGTAATAGTTACTCCTGGAGCCAAGACTGCACTTTATTTAGCGTTCTTATTATATGTTAATCCTGGCGATGAAGTAATATTATTTGATCCTTCTTTCTATTCTTACTCAGAAGTAGTCAAAATGTTAGGAGGGAAGCCAGTTTATGTTAGGATGAAATGGGATGAAGAGAAGGGGTTTTCCCTTAATGTAGATGAATTAGAGGAGAAGATAAATAGTAAGACTAAACTAGTCGTACTTAATAATCCCCATAATCCTACCGGGATGGTTTTTGATCCCAAAGAGATTGAGAGAATAATGGAAATAGCTAAAGAGAGAAAATTAGTACTAATTTCAGATGAAATATATGATTACTTCATATATAACGGTAAAATGAAGAGTGTATTAGAGGATCCAGATTGGAGGAGCTATGTGATATATATTAATGGTTTTAGTAAAACGTTTTCTATGACGGGCTGGAGGTTAGGATATGTTATAGCTAAAGGGAATGTAATAAAGAAGATGGCTTCTTTAGCCGCCGATATTTATACTTGCCCAACTAGTTTTGCTCAAAAAGGTGCTTTAGCTGCGTTTGACTCTTTTGATGACGTTAAAGAAATGATTAAATTGTTTGAAAGAAGGAGAGATGTAATGTACTCTGAGCTTAAGAAAATAAAGTGGATCAAAGTATTTAGGAGTCAAGGTGCTTTCTATATGTTTCCATATGTAGGGGATATACTTAAAAAGACTGGTATGAGTGTTAAAGACTTCGTGATAAAATTAATAGAAGAAAAGGGCGTTACTACGATACCCGGTGAGGTATTTCCGCTAGATGTTGGTAAGGACTTTATTAGACTTAGCTTTGCAGTTAACGAGAACGATATAATAGAAGGGGTTAAAAGGATGGGTGAGTACATTAATATGCTGATGACACCCTGATAGCGCGACCGGTGAGCTTAACTCCCATGGGCTGATGTCAGCTCAGCTTTGATCTCTTCAGATTTCACATATTCTATCTGCTCAATTTTTAGTGTCTTTTTCAGATCATCTTCAACTAATTTTATTGTACTGATATAATCCTCTGGACCGTATAACTTTACGCTTATTGGAGTCACGATTGATAATTTATTCTGTATCTTTAATGTTCTAATAATTGATGTTGTTTTCTTTATATAATTTCCTAATTTATCTATTTCTTGATTCTCTTGTATATCACTTACATCTGGTAATTTCTCTAATTGTATACTGATTTTATCACCGTATAGTCTACTATACATCTCTTCAGTTATATGTGGTGCTAGTGGGTGAATTAGTATCAGTAAGTCTTTTAATATTTTACTAAGAGTGTAAAGTGCCGATTGGTCTTCGCTGAATAATCTATGTTTTATTAGCTCCAGGTACTCATCGGCTATTGTCTCCCAGAAGTATGAGTATAATGATTCTACTACCGTGTAGAAATCATAATTTTCATAAGCCTCTATTACCTTCTTTACAAACCTTTTATGCTCAAGTAGTATCCACTGATCTATTTGATGTAATTTTTCTGGTTTTTCAAACTTCTTTTTCCCGATGAATGGATAAGAAAGCCTTCCAGCGTTCCAGAGTTTTTGGAGTAAGAGTTTTTTAGCTTTAACGGTTTCCCACTTAAATGGGAAATCATCACCTATTCTCGCATCTAATAGTGTTAGTCTTATCGCATCTGCGCCGAATTCGTTAATTCTATCTAATGGATTTACAACATTTCCTTTGCTTTTACTCATCCTAGTACCGTCTGGACCCAGTACTTGACCGTTAATTAGCACTTGTTTAAATGGTACATCACCAGCAAGCATAAGTGTTCTGAAAAATGTGTAAAACAACCATGTCCTTATTATATCAGTGCCTTGAAGTCTTAATGATGTCGGAAAAGTTTTTGTAAACCTATTTTTATCAGTATAAAACCCTGTTAAGTAAAGAACTGTTACACTTGAGTCTATCCATACATCAGCTACATCAGTAACAGGTTTTAACGGTAATCCACACTTAGGGCATTTTTCATATGGTGGTTGAGCTTTTGTAGGGTCTACTGGGAGTTGATCTTCTTTGGCCGGAATTAAGTGGCCATTATCACAATACCAGAACGGTAAAGGAGTGCCATACACTCTTTGCCTACTAATATTCCAATCCCATTCTAAGCTTTTTATCCAGTCCTCTAAGTAATGTGTCATTCTACTTGGGGTGAATTTCATTTTCTTATATTCTTCTAGTAGTTTATTCTTGAATGGTAAAACTTTTATATAGATTTGTTTCTTTACAAGAAATTCTATTGGTGACAGACAATCACTCCTTTCTGTGTGAGATAATACATTATGTTTAATTTTCTCTATTTTAACAAGGTAGCCTTTTTCCTTTAATATTTCTATCATTTTATTCCTAGCATCTTCAATTTTTAATCCATCTATTATTCCAGTATTCTTTATCCTACCTTTTTCATCAACTATTTCAGTTACTGGCAAGTTATAGCTTAACTGCCATTTAATGTCCTGAGGGTCACCGTAGGTACTTATCATAACTGCTCCAGTTCCAAATCCCTTTTCTACTGCACTGTCCGCAATTATTTTTACTTCCTTATTAAAAACGGGAACTATTACCGTTTTTCCAATCAAGCCTTTATACCTCTCATCTTCTGGGTGTACGGCAACAGCTTGAGTAGCAGCCAGTAATTCTGGTCTAGTCGTTGCTATTATAATAGCCCCGCTCCCGTCTTTTAACGGGAATTTTATATGGACTAGTACTCCTTCCTTCTCCAGATATCCTACTTCACTTTGTGCTAATGCGGTTTCGCATTTAGGACACCAATAAACTGGTCCTTCTCTGAATTCTATCAATCCAGCATTATGCATATCTAGTAAACTTTTCTGTATAATTTTTCTATAATCTTCTTTATATGTTCTATACTCAAATCTTTCCCATTCCGGTCTATATCCTAATCTAATCATTGCTGATCTCATTCTACTTATCATATCTTCAGTCCATTCGATGCATTTTTTAAGGAACAATTCTCTATTTTCTTTTGGTATTTTTAGTCTATATTGTACTTTTAATTCTGTTGGTAATCCTTGTGTGTCCCAGCCTTGTGGTAAGAGAACGTTGTATCCAGCTAATCTCTTATATCTAGCTATTGTATCCGCTATAGTAACCCAATACGCATGACCCATGTGAAGCTCTCCGCTGGTAAATGGTGGAGGTGTATCAATTACAAATACTGGTGACTGTGTGTCCTCGTCTCTAAACCTATATACCTTCTCCCAATACTCTTTTGATAACCAGATCTGTTGCCATTTTAACTCTATAGATTGTGGATCATAGTGCTTAGGCCATTCCTCAAGCTTCTTACTAATCTCATCTTGCGATATCATTAGTTCACCTATTACACTAGTTTATTAAGGCTTACTTATAAGCTATTTAAGATGAAAATAGGAATTATCGGAGGAGGGGTCGCAGGGTCACTTCTAGGGTACTTATTAAAGACTAAGACTAATTATGAGGTTAAAATAATTGATATTAACCCTAAATATGTTAAGCCTTGTGGTGACATAGTTCCTAATGTTTTTAATCCCCCTTACTCTTGGGATATCAAGTTTAATATTAAACGTTTCGCCTTTTACATAGATGGAGAAAGAGTTTACGATATAGAGTATAGACACACAAAATGGGTTGTTATAGATAAGTGGAAGTGGATAAACAGTATGCGCGAAGGTATTCCATATTCTCGGACGATAGACGAGAAATTCGATTTAATAATTGACTCAAAGGGGCCGTATGATATGGATAGGGAAGTAGTTTATACTACGAGGGCTATAGTGAAAACTGAAAATTTTTCTGATGAGGCAATTTTGGAATTTAATACAAAGTACACTGGTTTTTATTGGATTTTCCCAGCTGAAGAAGGGTTTCTAAATATAGGAGCTGGTTTCATAGAATATAAAAATTCAAAAGAACTTGTATTAAAATATATCAGAGAGAAAATAAAGGAATATAAGATAGAAGATATAAGGGGGGCTCCTATTTCGATCTCACCAGTGAAGGTAAAAAATAATAGAATAGGTGAAGCTAGGGGGTTGGTATTTCCATTAAGCGGCGAGGGGATCAGGCCTTCCGCTATTTCCGCTATATATGCATATGAAAGTATAGTTAAATATGGGCAAATAGAAGATTATTTAGGCGAAGCTATAAAGAAGATTGAATATGCTATTAACTTACAACATAAGTTATTAAACCTGTACAGAAATGCCGGGATGGGATTAAGAAAAGCACTGTTGAAATTTTTATTTAAGAATGAAATTTTAATTGACGCTTACTTAGAAGATAAATTAACTCCAGAAGGGATAATGGAAGCGGCGAGGTTTATTAAAAATGGAGGTATCGTTAGAAAACAGTAGTAGTAAGACTGGAAAGCACGCTATACGTAGTTTAATTTTCACAATTGAAGGTAATAACATTAAAGAGTTTAAAGAATATAAGATACAGAAAAAAGAAAAAGGTACCTATATTAAGGGGGAGAAGCTTGTTATATCAATCCCAGACAAAGGGACTTTTGTTCATTTAATATTTGTTAAAAATATTTATAATAAAGTGAAAGGGAAGGTTTATGTTTATAAAGACGGTAAAGTGGTGCTTGAATTAAATTATAGAAAATTAAAGCTTAAAGCTGTTAGAGGTGATACTAGTTATGCCGAGTACGTTAAAAGCATATTCGAAATGTTGAAAATCCCGTTAAAAAGAGTTAATTTAAAAATAGGGGGTTAGGAAATGTTTGAAGTAGAATATGCTATTTTGCCTTCAGAGCCTTCATTAGCCTTTAAAGTTCAGTATTTAATAGAAATCGTAGAAAAAGAATTAGGCGAAGTCTGTAAGGTTGTAAAAGTGGGAGCGTCTTTAATTTGTGCTCCTAATGAAAACGTTCTAGTTCTAGTTTATACAAGATTCAATGAGAGTAGGCAATTATCAGCTTACTTAAAACTTCAATCTTATAATGCTATTCAAATAGTAGAAATTATAAATAAATTGTCCTCTGCTTTACGTAGAAATGGTTATGTTATTACTTTAGCCACTTCTTCTAGTACTTTAGTATAGAATTGTTGAATATCGTCTATCCGCTCCTTTAGTTCTATAATAATATTGCATAAATAAACATGAAGTTTTGTCTTACAAGCAACTCCTTTAACTATCTTATAATTGTCTTTTTCTATGTTAAAATCTATATATGCTAGCTTATCACGGTAAAAGGATAATTTTTGTAAGAATTCTTTATTAGTTATTTCTAAGTCAGTGTCTGCATAAAAAATATTGTTTATAATTACAATGTTTTTACCATTAATTCTGGTTTTCATCATAATACACTTACTAGTTCTGAACCACAATATGGGCATTTATATTTTAGTCCTCTTGCATCAGCTTCACAGAAATATGCATTATATTTCTTTTCGCATTTTGGGCATTTATAAACTAAGTCTGTTCCTATTTTCAATTTTCTGTTACATATTCTGCAATAAACTGTAAACCACCCATTATGCCCGTAAGCGTTAGACCCTCTTATTTTGATGCTCATGCGTTATATTACTTTTAATGCTATATTTATAATTAACGAAAAGGATTGAATTATACCTCTCAGTATGAAGTAAATTATTATTAGTAGTAAGTCTTATATATTGTTAGGAATTTACTTTGAAGGCTCTGATAGATTATTTTAACGTAGAAAAAGTTGAGTTAATAAAAGGGGTAATAGGTTATAAAGTAAATCTAGTTAAAGAAGAAAATAGGGATATAAACGGAGAAGAGATAGAGAATATTAATTCGGAAGGGCTTGTAACTTTAGTGAGAGTAAATGGCAGTGAAGCGATTAACGGTGTTAATGCTCTTCTAGTTTTACCAACTCCTTTAAAGTTGTTGAGAGTGGGTATTCCTAAAGATTTACAAAATAATGAAAATGTTCAAGTCGAATATTTGACCTTCTTTGATAAGGATTATAGATTAGTAGGGGTCGATGTGACTTCAGATTTCGATAAACAGTTTGTTATACTAGAGTTTGAAGGTGGATATACTAGAGTTATAAGTATTGGTTTAATTAATGATAAGCCAAAATTACAAAAGGCTAGGAAGAAGAAGAGTAAAAAGAGGAAGAGGAGTGTTAAGAAGTCTAGTGGTAGACAAAAAGTTAAGAGCAAGAGTTCTGGAAAGAGCTGAAGAATTTTTATTAAATAATAAAGCCGGAGAAGATATTTGGTTTAGGGAACTTGTATTATGCATTCTTACTGCTAACTCATCTTTTATATCTGCGTATAAAGCGCTAAATTGCGTTTTTGAATACAATTTTTTCTCATTAGACCAGTACAAGTTATCAAAAATTTTAAAGGAATGTGGATATAGATTCTATAATTTGAAATCAAAATATTTAACGGAAGCTAAAAGTTTGTATGGGAGTCTTAAAAAAATTATTAAGCCTTTAGCTGATAGGGATCAATGGGAAGCAAGAGAGTTTTTGGTTAATAAAGTAAATGGAATCGGGTATAAAGAAGCCAGCCATTTTTTACGGAATGTAGGCTATTTTGATCTAGCTATAATCGACAGGCATGTTCTACGCTTTATTACTGATATAGTTGGTGATATAAAATTACGTAAAAGAAGGGATTATTTTTTAGTTGAAGGTTTATTAAGGAGCATTGCAGATGGCTTAAATATTCAAGTAGGATTGCTAGATCTGTTTATATTTTTTAAGCAAACTAAAACTCTCGTAAAATAAAATAAAAAAATATAAAAGCTAGAAAGTAAGGTATAATGCGAGATTAAAATGAAAGATAGGTTAAACGTCGTAAATATGGTATTAAGGAATTTGGGAATGATTACTCTTTTAATAACTATTTCTCTCGTTTATTCTTCATCATCAAGCTCATCATGTTAAATTTCTAATTTATGAAAATTTCCTATAAGGTGAGAGTATGCAAGTCGTGAAAGCATTAATTACAGACCCAATCAATGAAATCTTAATAAAAAGTCTTAAGGAAAAGGGAGTAATAGTAGATTATAGGCCCGAAATTACTAGGGAGGAACTTCTTAATATAATAAACGACTATGATATTTTAGTAGTTAGAAGTAGGACTAAAGTTGATAAGGAGGTAATAGAGAGGGGAAAGAAACTAAAGATAATCGCTAGGGCTGGAATAGGCTTAGACAACATTGATACTGATGAGGCTGATAAAAGAGGTATAAAAGTTGTTTATGCTCCGGGGGCTTCTACGGATTCTGCGGTGGAACTAACAATAGGATTAATGGTAGCTGCAGCTAGAAGAATGCATACTGCTATGAATCTTGCAAAATCTGGAATCTTTAAGAAGATAGAAGGAATAGAATTAGCTGGGAAAACTTTAGGTATAATAGGGTTTGGGAGAATCGGTACTAAAGTCGGGATTATAGGCAGTGCTATGGGAATGAGGGTTTTAGCTTATGATATAATTGACATTAGAGAGAGGGCAGAAAAATTAGGAGTGAAACCGGTAACTTTAGACGAGTTGGTGGAGCAATCTGATATAATTAGCCTTCACGTTACTGTTGGCAAAAACGCTAAACCCATTCTAGATGAACCACAATTTAAGAGGATGAAAGACGGTGTAATAATTGTAAACACTAGTAGGGCAGTGATAGTAAATGGTAAAGCTTTACTAGAATATATTAGAAATGGTAAAGTATTAGCTTATGCTACTGACGTATTTTGGAATGAACCTCCAAAGGAGGAATGGGAGCTAGAGTTGCTAAAGCATGAAAGGGTAATAGTTACTCCTCATATCGGTGCACAAACCAAGGAGGCACAACAAAGAGTCGCTGAGATGACAACTCAGAACTTATTACAAGCTATGAAAGAGTTGGGGATGATTTAAAGTGTTATTAATTCCGGGCCCAGTTGAGGTTCCTAAGAGTGTAAAGGAGGCAGCTACTCTAGTAATAAATCATAGAAGCGAAAAATTTAGAGAGATAGTTGCGAATTTAGAAGAGTTAATGAGAGAGCACTTTAGTGCCGAAAGGGTAGCGTTACTAACTGGTTCTGGGACTTTGGCTGTGGAGTCGATGGTTTTTTCTCTCGTAAAAAGGGAAGAAAAAGTATTAACTTTTCCTTATGGAGAATTTGGGAAAAGGTTGCTAGACTCTTTGAAGAGAAGAGGGGCTAAAGTGGTTTCCTATGAGAAACCAATAGGACAATCATTTGAAACAGATGAAATTAAGAAAGCTATTGAAGAGAATAAGGACGCTACAACTGTCGCAATAGTTCATAATGAGACTAGCGCGGGAATTGCATTTAGAAATTTAGAAGAAATTTCGAGAATAGTTAAAGGAAAAGGACTGAAACTCATTGTGGATTCCGTTTCTGGTTTCGCGGCATATAAATTGCTGGTTAATGAATGGAAAATTGATGCCGTAGCTACTGGTAGTCAAAAAGCTTTAGCTTCTTTGCCGGGTGTAGGGTTTGTAGGGCTTTCTAAAGAGGGTATAGATGAGTTGGTTGTAAACGATTTGCCTTCTTATTTAGATATTTCTTTGCATTTAAGATTTCAAGATAAACACGAAACTCCTTTTACTCCGGCAGTGGGTATATTTAATGCCTCATTAAGAGCGGCGGAATTACTAAAAATGGAAGGTATAGAGAATAGGTGGAAAAGGCATGAGGCGTGTGCTAGGTTTCTTAGGGCTGTACTTTCCAAGCTTAGTTTCTCATTATTTGGTAATGAAAGTAATTTCTCTAATACCGTTATAGCGACTGTTCCGCCTATTCCAGGTTTTAAAAACAAATTGAAAGAATTTGGTATTGAGGTTGCTGGTGGAATGGGCGAACTAAAGGACAAAATAATACGTATAGGCATCTTGGGAGTTGTTGATGATAGGGCTATAAGTAAGTTAGTTAACGCTATTTCTAAGATTTTGGATGCAAGTATTCCTTATTCTCCTCCTAATGAGTGCAAATTACCAGATTTTTTAAGGAATGAGGTTGAGTGGAGTTAGATTTTTTAATTTCTTTATGAAAGGGTGAGATAATGCCTTTAGATAAAGTTAACGTAATTTTTGAGGAGGCGTGGAAAAATAGGCTAACTAAATATGAGATGGCAAGAATTATAAGTGCTAGGGCTTTACAGTTATCCATGGGTGCTGTTCCTCTGATTGACACGTCTAATTTACCTTCTGATGACGTGATAAGTGTCGCTGAAGAAGAATTGAAAAGAGGTGTTTTGCCAATTACTGTTAGAAGAGTTTATCCTAATGGTAAAGTAGAGTTAATAAGTATTAGGAAAATAGGACAATGAGTTGTAATCCTTATAATTTTTTACTGATAATAGCAGAAAAATCTAAAGCTGCTAAGAAAATAGCTGAGGCGCTTTCTCCTAAGCCCAGATTATGTAGGGCATACTCCGTAAATTTTTGGGTTTTTACTTATCAGTCTAAGAATATTGTAGTTGCTCCAGCAGCTGGACATTTGTTTAACCTTTATGGTAATTCCTCCTTTCCGGTCTTTAAGGCAGATTGGAGACCTTTATGGGAGATAGACAAATCCGCTCGATATACTAAAAAATACTATGATTTACTGAAGTTCTTATCTTCTAGAGCTATAGAATATATCAATGCTTGTGATTATGACATAGAAGGGTCAGTAATTGGATACATGATAATTAAGTTTTTTGGAGATTTAAAGAAAGCTAAAAGAATGAAGTTTTCTGCGTTAACCAAAGAGGATATTCAGAAGGCCTTTCATTCTTTACAACCTTTAGATTATAACATGATAAATGCTGGGATAGCAAGACATAAAGTAGATTGGCTTTGGGGTATAAACGTTAGTAGGGCGTTAATGAGGGCTCTAAAAGATGTTACTAATAAAAGGGTTATCTTAAGTGCTGGCAGGGTTCAGAGCCCTACTCTTATTTATGTAGTTAATAATTACATAGCTAGACAACAGTTTGTTCCTCTACCATATTATGTAACATACGTTACATTTACTATTAAAGGAAGGAAGTTTAAAGTCAAATTGGATAAGCAGTTCGATAGTAAGCAGAAAGCGTTAGAGTTTGCAAAACTGTTAAAGGGCGAAAAAATTAAGGTTAAGGAAGTTAGGGAAGAAGATAATATAGTTCCAAGGCCACCTCCATTTAACCTAGGTGATCTACAAGCAGAAGCCGGTAGGCTATTAGGGTTTTCACCGTATATTACAGAAAGAATTGCTGAACAACTATACTTAGATGGATTGATCAGCTATCCTAGGACTAACAGCCAGAAAATTCCACCAACAGTAGATATAAGAAATATAGTGAACGGTTTAAACGGGGTTTTTCCTAAACTTATAATCCTGTTGAATAATCTCACTAAGGGTAAATATGTCGTTAGACAAGGAGAAAAGGAAGATCCTGCCCACCCAGCTATTTATCCTACCGGAGAGAAGCCTGATAGATTAAGTAAGAGGGAGTTTTCGTTATATGAGCTTATTACAAGGCGCTTTTTGGCAAGCATTTCTGAAGACGCTAAGGTGAGGAGTCAAAGGATAATTTTCTCTTTGAGTAAAGAAAGTTTTCAGATTAATTTGCAACATATTATATTTAAAGGCTGGCTACTGCTTTATCCTTATAAGGGAATAAGGGACGAAGAATTATTGAATGTTAAAGAAGGAGATGAATTTGAGGTTGAACAAGTTTCAGTCCTAATGAAACTGTCCTCTCCACCGATAAGTAACTTAACTAAAATAGACATTCTTAAATGGATGGAGTCATCAGGTTTAGGAACTGAGGCTACAAGGGGTAGGATAATTGAGACTTTATTTGATAGAAAGTATTTGATATTAAAAAATAAAAGGTATGTTGAACCGACAAATTTAGGTATTATTATTTCGAAAATTTTAAATGACTATTTCTCAGACTTAACGAGCGTTAAGATGACTTCTGTAATGGAAAGTAAGCTCAACAGTATAATATCTGGTAAAACTACAGTTGAGGAAGTTGTTAATGAGACCATAAGCGTTTTGCGGAAATACTTGGATAAATATAATGAGGTTAAAGACCTTGTAGGTAGGAAACTAGGGAATGTATTAGGACTTTTAAAATACGAGAAATGTAAAATATGTGATTTAGAAGCTTATCAAGACGGTTTATGTAAATATCATTATGACGCTAACAAGAAATTGGATGAGGCGCTTAAAATATGGAGAGAGAGAAGTGGGTTAAAGGAAGAGGAGGTAATTAAAAAGTTATTAATATCAAAATCAACTGGGAAGTTTATTAAGGATGTATTGAAATATAAGAGTAAGATGATGTGAGTCATGCCAACTTGAACGGTGATGCGAACCCTGGGGTAGCTGAGTTATAAAGCTTTAAACTTCTCATGCCAGACCTCATATGCTTTTACCATCTCTTGGTTCACGCTTGGTTTTCTAACCTTTAGCACTTCTTCAAAATCGTTCATGTTTACTGGTCTCGGTTGTGGTAAGTTCTTCTCAAACATTTCTTTCACAACCCTTATATGGGCTGCTTGCACAATATCCTTTATATCGCTAGCTGTGTAACCTTCGGTCTTTTTGGCTAATTCCTCTAAATTAACGTCTGAGTCAAGGGTTATTTTAGAAGTATAGTACTTTAATAATGCAAGTCTCTGTTGGAAATCGGGTAATCTTACATATATCCTTTTCTGGAACCTTCTCAGGAACGGTTCATCAAGTCTCCATGGCTTGTTTGTTGCCCCTATAACATAAACTAGGAATTTTTCAGCTTTATCTTGTAACCCATCCATCTCTTTCAAGAACTGGTTTCTAACTCTAACTTCTCCCCCATTTTCAGAGTTGTAAACGCCTAGTAATGCATCTATTTCATCAATAAATATTATTATTGGTTTGTTTTCTTTTTTAGAAATTTCTCTAGCAGAGCTAAAAATTTTTGCTACATTTTTTTCTGCCTCACCTAACCATTTTGACATTATGGATGCTGCATCTACCTGAATAAAATATGAGTCTATTTCATTTGCAACTGCCGCGGCGATCATGGTTTTACCACAGCCAGGGGGTCCGTATAGCAGAATTCCTCTAGGCCACCCTAATGGAAATAAGTCTGGTCTCTTGGTAGGGTATACTATTGCTTCTTTTAATGCTTCTTTTACATCATCTAATCCTACTATATCGTTAAATGAAACTTTTGGTTTCTCTTTTACTATTAAATCGTCAATTGAAACTGTTGTTTTGTTGTTAGTAGGATTTTCAGCTGTTGCGGGTACCACTTCTTTTAGAACTTCTATTCTCTTTTTATATTCATTTATCATTTGTTCATATATTCTTGCTGACGGTGAATCTGGATATAAAGCTAATAATTGTGATAGTACTTCTATTGCCTTTTTATAGTTATTAATTGCCTCTTCCACGTTACCTTCCTTGTCAGCTTTAACAGCGTTTACAGCATACTTCCTTGCCATTTCTTCAAGCATAGTTTGAGCAGACATATCTTCACCCTTCTATGACAATAGCACCTTTCTGTTGCAATTTTCTAAGTAAATCGAATATATCTTCTTTGTCTACTCCATACGTTTTGCATACGTGTTCTATATCTAGTATGCCTCCCTTGCTCTTAATATAAGTTAGCAAATCCTCTTCTGTCAGAGTTCTTCTCTTTACGTTATTTTCAACCCTTTGCGTTGATTTAATTTTAGGTATTTCATTTGGTGGATGTGGTAATTCTGGTAATAGTTCTCTTACTTTAATTTCTGCCATCTTCTGTGCTTCGTCTAATATTTGTTTAGCCTGCTCATCTACAACTGCTGGTACTACAGTCTTTTCACTTATTGCACCGGTTTCTATGGCTATACTATTTACACTACTCGTGATTGAGTCTAGCGCTATTGCGACTTCTGGTGCTATTCCTTTTATTTGATCTTTAAGTTCATTTAATATTTTCATTACTGGGAACAGTACCAAAGAGACTCCTTGTAATTCTTGGACGGTATCTAGTTTTAACCTTACTTTTTCTATGGCTAAATAGGCTGTGTATATAATTTTTATCATCTTTCTTATGTCAGAGATTTCTTGAGCATAAATTGTAGCTCTCGCCATATCGCCCTCTATTTGTGCTCTGATGACTTTTTCGAATAATTCTTTATCCCTATCCTTAAGTCTATGTATTGCTTCTTCTAACCTGTTCTGTTGGTCTTTTAATTTTAATGAGATCTCTGTTAGCAGTTTCCCTAATTGTGCCTTTCGTTTTTTATCGTTATTAAAAAGCGAAGATATCTTGTTAAACATCCTATTTCACTAAGTTGTTCATAAAGTATTTATTACCCTTACTGGTATTGGTAATGGTACTTCTGATTTATTACTCTCTGTAGGCTTGGGTTGTTCTGTTTGCGTGGATAATGAGGGAGAAGGTTTAAGTTCAATAGTTTCTTTATCCAGGCCGTCTAATTTGTCAAGTGTTTTCTTTATATCGTCTCTTTCTAAAGTATAACTTTCTCTTGACTGTCTTAAAATTTCAATGGAGTTCTTATATGCAATTTCTGGTAATTCACCAGAAATATAACTCATTTTTAATGCTATTGTAGCTTTATCAATTAGTGCCAGCTGGTCTTCTATTCTATTTAATCTATCCTTAAGCTTGCCTTTTAGTTTTGCATGCTCTTCCCTAATCTTTAATAGCTCTGAGTCAAGTTTTCTTTTCATATCATCATACATGCTTTTGGGAATTTCTTGCTTAGAGTAAAGCTCCTCTAAGGCTTTCTGCCTTCTTCTTATTTTTTCTATGTAACCTAAGACTCTTAAAGCTTCAGTTTTCCATTCTGGTAATAGAACTAAAGTATCTCCGTCAAGCTTTAGGTTATCAGGTGAGTAAGTTGTTATCTCGTCTCCTCTAGCTATTTCAACGCCAGTTATTGTACCGTCAATTTCAGTATAAACATGCAATAATACACCCGCATCCCTTCCATATATGTCCTTTATTTTTTGACCTATGAATTTCGTTAATACTTCAACTGAAACCACCATGGTAATACTCCTCAAAATTATGAGCTGTGCTAATAGTATTTAAAAGGGTTTAGGCTCTTCAGCAGGTAGAGGCTCAGCACCGATAAGCGCTTTTAACCCTCATCATCTGTCAGATGATATTATGCTAGTTAATTTAAAAAGTGAACTCGTTTTAATTTATTATTTACAATGAGCTTACGAACTTTGGAAAACATCACTAGTCAGTTACTTGGCTCAATTCATATTAATCCTAATCCTTTAGCGTCGGCTTTAATAATCATAGGCATAGCCATTCTGATGATGATAATAATAGGCGGTATAATTTATGGAGCCATTCAAGCTTTTAAGGCCGTTCCTAATATGCCATTTAGTAGATTTATACTACTAATGTTAATAATTTCAGTGTTCCTAATAATTTTAGGGATATTAATACCTTAAAAAACGAGTTTTTTACCATAATATTCAAGCGAGTAATTATTTTCTATCTCAATAAGTCTATTATATTTACTCGTTCTTTCCCCTCTAGCCGGTGCACCGGTTTTTATAAAGTCACTTTGCACTCCTACGGCTAAATCTGCAACAAAAGAGTCTTCAGTTTCACCACTCCTATGGCTAACGATTATTTTTATACTATTCTTCTTGGCATATTCTATGTATTCGAAAGTCTCACTTAAAGTGCCTATCTGATTAGGCTTAACTATTGTCCCATTAGTAGCCCTAATTTCGATGCCTTTCTTTAAGTAATCAATATTAGTAGTATATAAATCATCTCCAGTAACTATAACCTTTTTAAGCTTACTCTGGAGTATAGAGAATCTCTCGAAATCGTTTTCATTAAACGGATCTTCTATATACACTATTGGATATTCATTAGCTAAGGTTACATAATAGTCTATCATCTCATCTGGACTTTTTCTTTCACCATCTATTTCATAATGATTGTTAATAAAGAAATCGCTTGCCGCTGCATCAATTCCCATGTATATCTTATCCTCATATCCGCTATTTTTAATCGCAGTATAAACTAAGTCTAAGGCATCTTTAGTCTTTTCTAATGGTGGCGAAACTCCACCTTCATCTCCTAATGCTGTATAAATTTTTCCGTATCTTTCAGTTATTAGATCTTTTAACTTCTTATAGACAATAGCAGCGGCTGTTAAAGCCTCAGAAAATGTATCGAAATCCTTCGGGATTATCATAAATTCTTGTATTTTTAATTTATTACCAGCATGTAATCCACCATTTAAAATGTTTAAAAGGGGTACTGGAATATATTTAACTTTAGGCCCACCTATATATTGGAAGTACTCTAAGCCTAAAACTTTTGAAGCTGTTTTCAATATTGCAATCGAGGTGGCTATGGTTGTATTACCGCCTATACGACTCTTATTTGGTGTTCCGTCCATTTTAATTAAAGTTTGATCAATTACGAGTTGTCTCCTCACATCAAAATCCCTTAAGGAATCGTTTATAACTGTGTTTACTAACTCTACGGCTCTGCTAACTCCTCCGTCTTGATCTCTTAACTCTAGAGCTTCTCTAGTCCCCTTTGACGCTCCAGCAGGTGCATCCCCGTAATCTGATATTCCCGAATAAGTTTCCACTTTAACTCTAATTGTCTTATTACCTCTCGAATCTAGTATTTGATACCCCTTTATTCTTTTAATTCTGAATGCATCAGTCATTTAAACCCCAAGAAATGTAGGTATATCAATGTTAATATGTGTTTGTGTGCTTTCACTCGTAGTTTATGGCATCTTAACACCGATTTATGGTTCAATATTTAGGGGGAAATTAAGTAATGAAAAGGGTTTTTATGCCGCATGGCTAACAGCACCCTTTTTAGTAGCATATTTTTATTCTTACCCTCAATATGAGCTTCTTTTACCACTTCTTATTATATTTAATATAATAGGATATTATCTAGTTGTTACAAATAGATTTAATTATCTAACTTTGTTATTTTTTATTACGGCCATATTAGGACAATTAATTTATAGTTTATTTTATTCATAATATTGATATGCCAAAGAAAAAGCAAGCTGAACCGGACGTATGTCCAGTTTGCGGTACTAAAGTTGATAAACCAACGAGGACATGGCAGTTAGTGTCTCCATTACCAGACGCTTATGGAAGAATAACTATAACTATAATGGGTTCATTTGAGTGTCCTAAGTGCCATCATAAGTGGAAGGCAGTAGTTTCAAAGATCAAAGCCGGAGGTAGTTCTGTTGAGATTGAAGGTAAGAAAGGTGTTAAGAAAATTGGAGAGGAGAAAGAGGGTCAAGAAGAGGAAAATAGGGGTGAAATAATAGAATTAGATTTGAGTGATCTTGATGAAGAAGAGTGACATTATTTTATTAGTTTTAATTATAATAATATATCTGGCAGTATTCTCTGGTATAATACAAACTGCGAGCGTTGAGGGTGTTTCTATGTATCCGCTATTCCAAAACGGTTTCCTAACTTTTTATTCTTCTCCTACAAACATCCAAATAGGCAATATAATAATTTATAAATCACTTTATGGCACATTTGTTATTCATAGGGTTATAAATATTAATTATGTTGATGGAGTTCCCCATTATATTACACAAGGAGTAGACAATATAACAAACCCATATCCAGATAATAGAATCGGTTTAGAACCCCCTTACGGTGTGTCACAATACGATGTTGTAGGAAAGGTTGACGAGTTCGGAGGTTTTATTATCTCGATACCTTATTTAGGATATATTTCAATACTTTTCTCACTTTAAGATACTTATTTTTCCTTCCTCTCTTAACCTCTTGACTCTATAAGTAGGGGTTATTGTTGAAGGGTGATTAGCATAAACCTGGTCTATCCTTCCAACAGCAGTATTCTTAGGAGAAGTGGTTATTGAATTAGGGTTTTTGTACGCTGTATTAATTATATCTTTCAATACAGTAGTAAATGCGTCCAAAACCTCTTTCGGCTCAGTTTCTGTGGGCTCTATCATTAATGCCTCTTCAACATTTGGTGGGAAGTATATTGTGGGTGCGTAAAACCCTCTATCTAACAATGCTTTAGCAATATCGTTTGCAGTAACTCCAGTATCTTTATAGAGAGGCTTTGCAGAGAAAACTACTTCATGTTTTCTTGGTCTATGAGGAGCTATTAACTCTAGTCCTTTGGTGTCTCTCAGTTTCGCAATTATATAATTTGTTGCTAATGTACTTAACTTTCCTATCATACTAATCCCCTCGGAACCTAGTCCTAAAATATATGCGTAAGCCCTTACAACGTTACCTATATTGCCATAAAATGTTGCTATTTTACCTATTGTATATTTGGGTATATAATCAAAAGAATATTTGCCATTCTTTTTCTGTACTATAGGATAAGGTAAATAGTCTGCTAGCTCTCCTTTAGCGCATATTGCTCCAGCACCCGGTCCTCCCCCTCCATGCGGAACTCCAAAAGTTTTATGCAAGTTTAGATGAACTATGTCAAAGCCCATATCTCCCGGTCTAACAATTCCCAGAATTCCGTTTAGATTAGCTCCATCATAATATAATTTAGCGTCTACGGAATGCAGATTTTTTGCGATTTCGAGTATATTTTCCTCAAATAATCCGAGGGTGTTAGGATTAGTTAGCATGAAACCAGCAGTCTTTTCATTAACTATTTCCTTTAGTATATCAATATCAACCAAGCCTTCGTTATTAGACTTGACATAAATAACTTTATAGCCGGCCATTGCTGCACTAGCCGGATTTGTTCCATGTGCAGTGTCGGCCACAAGCATTTCGTCCCTGTTTTTCCTACCCTTATTTTCATGATATCTTTTAATCATTAGTACACCGGCTAATTCTCCAGCTGCACCCGCTGGCACCTGAAGGCTACATAAATCCATTCCGGTTATCTCAGCTAACATATTTTGCATCTCATAAATTATCTCCAGGATCCCCTGGACAGTTTCATTATCTTGTAAAGGATGAAGATTGTTAGTTATATCATTGACTTTCTCTTCGATTTTTGGATTATATTTCATCGTACATGATCCTAATGGCATAAATCCGCTGTCTACGCCAAAGTTCATCTGAGATAATCTTATAAAATGTCTTACTACCTCTAACTCTGAAAGCGAAGGAATTTCTGGTTTATTAATTCTCTTTAATTTCTCTGAAATAGAAAGTTTAATAGTGTTTCTTAACTCTTCCTCTTCCGGTATTAGAATTCCAATCCTGTTACTTCCCTTATACTCGTTTATTAACGGTTCATCCCATTTAGCTTGTCTCCACATTATTTATCACCTCTCTAACGTTTTCAACCAAATCATCTATCATACTCTTTGTATGGACTTCAGTAACACAAAAGAGTGCCGAATAGTCATCTAATTTTAACCCGCCGTGAATACCATTTTTAATAAGTTTCGAATACACTTTCTCGTATTTTACTGGGAATTTAACTACAAATTCTTCAAAGAACTCTGCATTGAAAACTCCTTTAACTCCTATTTCCTCAAATCTCTTTTTTGCATAATGGCTTCTAATATAAATTTCTTCAGCTAGTTTTTCTAATCCTTTACTCCCTAAGAGTGATATGTAAACCGCATTAGCTATAGCCATTAAAGCCTCGTTAGTTGTTATGTTTGATGTAGCCTTTTCCCTTCTTGCAAACTGTTCTCTAGTTTGGAGTATTAACGTAAATGCCCTATTTCCTTCTGAGTCCTTACTCATACCAACTATTCTGCCGGGCATTTGTCTTATGAGTTGTGCGTCCCATCTTACTGCGAAGATCCCCATTAATGGTCCGCCGTAATTCATTGGTAAGCCTAATTCTTGTCCGTCCCCTACCGCTATATCAAATCCATACTCTCCAGGGGGTTTGATAAGTGCAAGCACTAATGGTGAAACCCCCATTATTGAAACAGCGTTAACTTTCTTTGCAAAATCCACTATACACTCAATCTCGTCCTCCAAAATTCCAAAATAGTTAGGTTGTTGTACGTAAACGGCAGTTATATCATTAGAGGAGAAGGAGTGTAATTTTTCACAATCTATCTTGCCAGTTTCTTTATTGTAGGGAATTTCCTTTATTTCAATTCCTTTTCCATAAGTCCACGTTTTCAGAACTTCCTTGTGTAATGGGTTCATATTAGAAGGTATAAGTACTACTTTTTTCTTATTTATCCTATTAGCCATTAGTACTGCCTCAGCTAATGCACTCCCCCAATCATACATTGAGGCATTTACTACTTCCATTTCGAGGAGTTCAGCTATAAGGCTTTGGTATTCGAACAGTGCTTGTAATAATCCTTGAGAGATCTCGGGTTGATAGGGAGTATAAGAAGTATAGAATTCAGATCTCGAGATTATAAATTTTACCACTTCCGGTACATAATGCTGGCAAATCCCTCCACCTAAGAAAGGAGGGTATTTTAATTCTATATTCTTTTTCTTTAATTCAAAAAGTTTATTTGCAATTTTGTACTCAGAGAGAGGTTTTTTGTAAGGTAGATTTAATTCTCTGTGGAGTAGTATCTCTTTTGGTACATCAGAGAATAATTCATAAATATCATTAACGCCTATGACCTTTAGCATTTCCTCGATATATGATAGATTAGGGAGCCAAGGATGGTTTTCCATGATATAAATACCAAATTGCAAATAATTACTCAGATTAATAATGTTTAGTACGCCTCTTTTGGACATTGAACTAAAATTAAATGCAGATATAGGGGAATTCGCAAATTGGCAGATGCCGTTAAAGTACACTAATTACCAAGAAGAACATATGGCAGTAAGGACGTCTGCAGCATTTTTTGACCTTTCTCATATGGGTAGACTTCTTTTAAAGGGTAAGAAAGAAGAGCTAGAAAAACTAGTCGCTAAGGAAGTCTCGAATAAAAATATTGGAGAAATGATAGGGCCCACTGCATTCTTAAATGATAAAGGAGGGTTTGAGGATGATGTTATGGTTTATAAAGTATCTGAGGATTCCTTTTTGATTGTTACTAATGCGATAAACAGAGAAAAGATAATTAATTGGATCAAGAAGAACTCCTCATTAGACGTGGAAGATTTAACGTTTAAATATGCAATGATCGCAATTCAAGGTAGAAATGTATGGAATTTCATAGAAAAAACTGATTTAAAACCTCTCCAATTTTCATTAAATGTCAAATATATGGGAGAGAATGTGTTTTTGCTGAGTAGATCTGGTTGGACTGGTGAAGACGGTGTTGAAATTTGGGGGGAACCAGAAATTCTGTCTAGGATAATTCAGAAAATAGTTAGTTTAGGAGTAAAACCAGCAGGGTTGATAGCTAGAGACAGCCTGAGGCAAGAAATGGGGTTTGTACTTTATGGTGAAGACATTGACTCAAATATAACGCCCATAGAAGCCAGATATTGGGTGTTTTCATTGAATAAGGATTTCATAGGAAGGGAGAAAATTATCGAACAATTACAAGAGGGCGTATCTAGAATTAGGGTTGGTTTTAAAGTTAAAAAAGGGGAGAGAACTATACCTAGGAAAGATCAGAAGGTTAGAATATTACAGAAAGAAATAGGATATATTACTAGTAGTATTTTTAGCCCATACTTAAATAGGGTAATAGCAATGGGCTACATTTCTCCTTCACATGCATATTTTGGTTATAATATAAGTATTGATGTTAGAGGAAAGTTGATAGAAGCAAAAATTTCTGACTTTCCGTTTATTTAGGTGGTAAAATGAGTGAGAGAATAGTTGTGGGAGGAAAATATGTGGTATTAAAAGGGCTTTATTATACCGAGACAGATGAATGGGTTAAAGTTGATAGAGATATCGCCACTGTGGGAATAACTGATTATGCTCAGAAGAAACTTAGAGATATAGTAGGTATTGATTTACCTAGTGTTGGAAGAGAAGTAAATGTGGGTGAACAAGTGGCTGTAGTAGAATCAGTTAAAGCTGCAGCAGATATATATTCACCACTTTCCGGTATAATTACAGAAGTAAATGAGGAATTAACTACATTACCAGAATTGCTAAATAAGGATCCTTATGATAAGGGCTGGATATTTAAGCTCAAGATAAAGAATTTAAAGGAAGTAGAAAAATTGTTAAACCCCGAGCAGTATATTGAATTAATTAAGAAGCGTGAGGGATTGTAAATGGAAACGGTAGAAATAATTGAGGATTATATTCCAACCTTATCTAAACCGACATATATGATTGTAGGTATTCCAGATGCGGGATTAGTAGGTGTTATCGCAACTGAGTATTTAATTGATAAGTTAGGGCTTAAGGACTTTGCGTCGCTCTATGCTCCTAAACTCTTACCTCCTATTTCTCATGTGAAAGATGGTATAGCTAAATCACCTATAAGGTTTTACCATAATTCAAATATTATAGTAGCACACTCATGGATTGCAATACCTTCTAGTGCAATAGATCCGATTGATAAAGAAATAGTACATTTTGCTAAAAAATATGGTGTTAGTACGATAATTTCAATCACTGGAATCCCAATAGAGGATAGGCTTAATACAGAAAATTTAAACGCTTACTGGATAAGCAATAATCCCGAAATTTCGCAAGAGTTAGATAAGATAGGATTAATGAAGAAATTTGGTGATGGATATATTGCTGGCCCTTATGCCCCACTTTTACTCTATAGTAGAAAAGAGGGAATAGACAACTTTGTAATAGTAGTTGAGTCGTTTTTAGATCTTCCAGATCCAGAAGCTGCTGCTATTGCATTAACAATACTATCTAGGTACATAGGTTTTTCAGTCTCTGTAGACGATTTATTAAAGGAAGCTGAGGAAATAAGAGAGAAGATTAAGGGATTAATGGAACAAACTAAGGTCGAATTACCTAAATATGCCTCTGGCAAACCAATGACTTATGCGTGAGGCCAAAATGCCAGTTTTTAAAGACTTAGATGATCTAATTAGAAACTTAATAAAAAAGGAAGAAGAAGCAATGAGGAAGTTCGAGGAGGAGGTTGAAAAGGAGTTCAAGGAAATGGAGGAGATGATGGGAATTAGGAGTCCATTATATTCGGCTGAGGAGACAGAAGATCAGTATAGATTTATAATTGACCTACCTAAGGCTGATACGCAAACTCTAAAAGCTAGTGCGGTAGAGAATTCGCTTAGAGTTGAGTGTAAAACTAAATCTGGGAAAACATATTATTTAAAGGTAAAGTTACCAGAAGACGTAGATCCCTCAAGTATGGAGGTAGAGAAGAGGAAGTGGTATATAATTATATCATTCAAAAAGAGAAAGCCTTTTTCATAAGGCTTTATACTCATATATTTTCTTAGAAATGTTTTTATAAACGCTGTTTAAGTTAATTATTAGTGATATTCTTTTGTCTGAAGAGACTAACAAGTTATCAAAAGATGTTGAAACTAGGAAAGTCCAACGCTTAGGTTCATCTTCATTATTCATTACATTACCTAAGAAGTGGATAAACAAGTGGGGAATAAAACCTGGAGATAAAATAATTATGGAAATATCTGATGATGGAACACTTAGGTTAATAGCTGAAAAAGTTAAAATCAATTTTAATAGAAGAAATATAAAGATAGACATAGATAATTATAAGCAACCTATTGTGACTGCTATTCCATGCCTATATATGTTAGGTTATGATGAAGTATTTTTCGTCTCTAAAAGAAATATTGATCCTAAAGAATTTGAAGAAACAATTAATTATTCTAAGCAATTAGTGGGAATTGAAGTAGCAGAAACTACTGATAATAGTATAAAGCTTGACTGTCTACTTGATACTGAGAAAATAGGTTCAGAATCGCTTTTACGTAGAATCCTTAATATTACATCAAGAAAAGTAGATGAAATAATAGCTTATCTTAAAGGTCAAAACATAAATGAGGTTCAGGCTAATTTAGATGATTTAAAAAGAATTCAATTAATGTTACTTAGAAGAAGCATAGGAGGTAAATATGTATCTGAGCGGGACAATTTGAGGAATTTTATAATAGTCATAAGCTCTACAATTATTTTGAGGATATATACTATAATGAATAAGATTAGTACGTTTATAAGGAACTCTAATTTATCACAAGAACAAGCTAAAATTATGATAGAAATGTTTCAAAGGATTAATGATTTGCTTGATGAGATAATAATGACAATATTATTCCCAAGCATAAAGAGGATAAGTAATGGATATACAATAATTTCTCAGTTAAAACAATACTACTCTCAGCTAAATTTATCCGATTTACTTCTCAAAAATTATGTGGAGGATTTAATATTAAACCTAGAAGAAGCATTAAATAATTCTGTTTGTTCGATATTTTTAGAGGAGCTACCCTGGATAGAGAGAAATTTTAACTCTGGTGCATAATAGATTGGGTGTAAAAATATGAGTGAGCTAAAGATTGAAGATTTGCATGTAGAAGTCGAAGGTAAAGAGATTTTGAAAGGAGTGTCTTTAGAAATAAAATCTGGAGAGATAAGCGTATTAATGGGGCCTAACGGTAGTGGTAAAACATCACTTTCCCTAGCACTCATGGGACATCCTAAGTATAAGATAACTAAAGGTAGAATAATACTAGATGGTGAAGACATCACTAATTTAGAAACATTTGAGAAAGTGAGGAAAGGATTATTCCTAGCATTTCAGAACCCAATTGAAATAAGTGGTGTGAAATTATCAACGTTATTAGTTGCTGAATATAATAGAATTTATGGTTCTTCAGCTCAACCGATGCAAGTAATAAGTTACGTAAAGGAGCTGAGTAAGAAGGTAGGTGTTGCAGATTCATTGCTGAATAGGGGTATCTTTGAAGGGTTTAGCGGTGGAGAAAAGAAGAGGACTGAGATACTACAAATGTTGTTAATGAAACCTAAATTCGCCATACTAGACGAACCAGATTCTGGTGTTGATGTTGACGGTTTGAGGGCGATAGCGAATGCAATACTTTCGCTAAGAGATGAAAATAAGACCGGATTCTTAATAATAACACATTACAGAAGAATTCTTGATCACGTTAATGCTGATAAGGTTTACGTACTTTACAAGGGGAAGATTGTGGCAAGCGGTGGTATAGAATTAGCGAAGCTAATAGACGAAAAAGGTTATGAAGGAATTTTAAAATAATTTAATTTTCTCTACAATGACTTTTTATACTAAATTTATTTCATTTAATTCGTTGATCATAGGTAAGTTTATATTTTATCTTTAACAGAGTTAATGTTGGGTAATCTAATTGCAAGAAGAGAAAATATCCGTTGATATAAACGAGATAATAAATGCTGCCATTGAGGCTAAGAACAATAACCTCACACAGCAAGAGTTTCATAAGAGGGTAGTTGAGTCTGGGTTAAGCAAAGACGTTATCGTGGAGATTTCAAGGATAAAGAAAGAACCCGAGTGGATGTTACGTTTAAGGTTAAAGAGTCTCGAATTATTTGAGAAACTTCCTACTCCTAATTGGTTACCAGACTTCCTATCAGAGTTAGATGTTTCAAAAATGGAAATTTACATAAAGCCAGACGTAGAGAGAACTTCTGATTGGTCTCAAATCCCACCAGAGATTAGGAAGTATTATGAACAGTTAGGTATTCCTCAAGCAGAACAACAATACTTAGGCGGTTTGGTAGCTACCTTTGAGTCAGAGCCTATTTATTCAAACGTGAAACAAGAACTTCAGAAAAAAGGAGTCATAATGATGCCACCAGAAGAAGCAGTGCAGAAATACCCTGATGTAATGAAGGAGTATTTCACAAAAATTTTCCCAGTTTCTGATCACAAGTTCGCGGCATTACACGGAGCTTTATGGAGCGGTGGGGTATTTGTTTACGTTCCTAAAGGAGTAAAAATATCGATACCAGTAGAAGGTTTCTTTATTATAGGTAGTGAAATGGAAGGACAATTTGAACATACACTGTTAATAGCTGATGAGGGGTCTTATATTCATTTTATTGAGGGCTGTAGTGCACCACAGTTTAAGAAATTCTCGTTCCACGATGGTATGGTAGAACTCTACGCCAAGAAAAACGCTTATATTAAATTCACTACTGTTCAGAACTGGAGTAAAAACGTAATAAACTTTAACAATAAGAGGGCTTGGGCTGACGAAAATGCGACAGTTGAATGGGTTGAAGGTTCCTTAGGTTCTAAGTACAGTTTCGTATATCCTTCAACAATATTAAGGGGTAGAAATGCTTCATCAACAAGCTTAGTAGTAACCTTAGCAAGCGGTGAAGGGGAGTGGAAGGATAGTGGGTCTAAGATGATTCATGCCGCTCCTTATACAAGGAGTAAGGTTATAAACAAGAATATAGGGTTTAACGGTGGCGTAAATATATACAGAGGGTTAATTAAGGTAAATAAAGGTGCTGTGAGTTCCAAAGCATTTGTTAAGTGTGATTCGTTAATGCTAGATGAGAAAACTAAGGCTTACACATTCCCACACAATCAAGTGTTTGAGGAAGACGCAGATGTAGCTCACGAAGCCCACACGTTTAGGATGAATGAAGACCAGCTATTCTATCTAATGAACAGAGGTATCGATGAAAAAGAGGCTGTATCAATGCTAGTACTTGGTTTCATAGACGAAATAATGAAAGAGTTGCCATTTGAGTACGCTACAATGTTAAATAAGGTTATTAAGTTGGAATTGGATAAGCTAGGTGCAGTGGCATAAATGGGAGTTGTAAATTTTTCTTCTGCTCAACAATATATTTCCAAATTTGAAAATAAGATGGAAAGGGAAAAGCTTTTATCAACATATCTTTCTTTACCTTATCAAGTAATTCATGATTCACCAACACTAAAACATTATACTGATTGGAATAAATTTGATAACTTGAGTCTCGAAGTTAAAGACTCAGATGAAACTAAAGTGAGTAGACAGATAGAAGATTATAAGACTATCGTAGTGGACAACGGGTTGATAAAAGACAGTAATGTAACTGTTTCTGACTCTCCCTATAACGAGTTAATAAAGCCGGAAGAACACAAACTTGTAGCATTAACCTTAGCATTATCAAGGAAAATACGGATTACCTCCCGTGAGTTTAAGAAGGTTTTAGTATATCATACGTCCTCCCTAGAGAAGACAATATCACCCTTAAATTTAGAGGTAGAGATAAAAGAGGGTGATGAATTAGATCTTATTTATTTTTCTGAGTCTAAACTAACTTCCATGACTTCTTCAGTTATCTCACTTAAAGTGAGCAAGGATTCAATACTTAATTTATATGTAATTTCTTTATCTCCTTATGTATTTCTTCACATGAAGGCTGAAGTAGAGGGTACGGTTAATAACCTAGTATTTTCTTCTAAATCCATAGCTTCTCATATAAATTATAATATAGAATTGAAAGGTATTAGCAGTTCTACATTTACAGCCAAGGCAATAGGAATTGATGACGACAATATTGATATTAGAATAAACGTTAACCATATAGGTAGTAATAGCAGGAGTGAAGGTGTGTTAAAAGCGATATCGGCCGATAATGCACTGACCGTTATAAGAGGGGATGCTACAATATTTGAAAATGCGTACGATTCATCAACTTCAATCTTAGGAAGAGCGTTTATAATAGGTAAAGAAGCTAAGGCAGTAGTTGCGCCTATGTTAGAGGTTAAAACTGGTAGAGTTAAATTAGCTAAGCACTCAGCTTCAGTATCGAAAGTTCCGGAGGATTTAATATTCTATTTAGAGTCAAGAGGTTTCAGTAGGAAAGAGGCTGAGTCTATGATAATTAAGGGCTTCATATCTGATGAGAACGACCCTCAATTTCTATCAAAAATAATAGATGAAATACTTACGGAGAGTAAGGTAATACTTTCGGTTTAGTCTCTCTAATTCCACTTATACCTCGAACAGGAAATATATGAGGTGTTCAAAGAGTAATACCGAGGTACCATGAGAGTGATCACATTTAAATTGGAGGAGGACTTATTACAAGAGCTTGATTTATATGCTGTGAATTCAAGGGTAACTAGAAGTGAAGTAATTAGGGAAGCTCTAATAAAGTATCTAAGGGAAAAGAAAGCCGCCGCGGGGACTTGAACCCCGGACCACCGGCTTTCCAGTTACCTTACAAGGCCGGCGCTCTACCAAACTGAGCTACGGCGGCACTACTAAAGTTTATAACGAGTGAGGTTATAAAGTTTATATCAAATCTTTTTCGCTTCACGGCATACTTATCTAACACGCCTTGTAATTACATCGGTCTAGCATTCGTATTTATTGAACCCATAATATTTCTCCCATACTCTAAATCCGATCTTTTATAAACGCATATTGCCGGTAAGTTATATTCCCTCACATATAAGGAAGCTATTTTGTCTTCTTTAACGATTATGATAAGTTAGTTTTGATACTACTGATGTAATAAATCCCCTATCTCTAAATTCCTCCCTTGTAAAGACTGTAACGCTTCTATATAACTACTCGTTATTTTTAATCACTTCTAAATATCGTTTTGACAAGTTGTGTTTATATAGTTTTCCTCGACTAGCCCCAATGGGTGAATGCGTATGATCCCTTAGCCCGTGGTGGAATTAGAAGTAATTAAAAGTAAGGAAAAGTTACGCCACGGGTAAACACTCCCTTATTATATTTACATCAGTTTCTATATGCTATAGAGACTAGCAAATTGTTTATGAAAAGTCCATATGCTGTATCTGTGAACGTCATTTTTAGCAATAATTCCTTTAAACAGTTACTCCTATCTTCTTTTGTGAAAGAGCTTTCACTTAACGATTACTTAAAAATCTGGAATGAAAGTATAAAAGAACCAGAAAGATTTTGGGATAAGATAGCTAAAGAACTTGAATGGTTTAAGCCGTACGAGAAGGTTCTTGATTATAAATCCCCAGATAATTACAGATGGTTTGTTGGAGGAAAAATAAATATTGCCTACAATGCTTTAATAAGGTGGGTTAAGAAGGATAAAGGTGATAAGACCGCAATAATTTGGCTAAATGAAAACGGAGATGAAAAGAAGTATACTTATCAAGATTTGTATACGCTTTCTTCAAAAATTTCCAGTTTTATAAGACGTTTTACCTCTCCAGGGGATAGAGTGCTAATTTATATGCCAATGGTAGTTGAGGCGGGTGCCGTGATGTTAGGTTCTGCAATGGCTGGAACAATACATACTGTTGTATTTTCCGGCTTTGGAGTAAAGGCTTTGGCTGATAGGATAAAAAGCTCACAGCCCTCTATAATTTTTACTGCCGATGTAACGTATAGGAGAGGTAAGGAAATAGAGTTAAAGAGCGTTGTTGATAATGCGTTAAATGAGGCTAACGTTAATGTAAAGAAGGTTGTGGTTTTAAATAGAGAAAGTAGAGCCAAGATGCTGGAGGGAAGGGATGAGGACTTTAGTGTAATTGAGAAATGTAAAGAGAGTGATGAAGTTTATCAGACACAGTCAGATCAGCCATTATTCATCTTA